>NZ_JACSLY010000008.1:0-163425 GCF_018618375.1 Exiguobacterium sp. E4787
TCATAAAAAATCCCTCACTTCGGATCATGTGTCTCACACTCCATTTTCAGGTTGTCAGACTCATTATCCATTAATTTGAGGGATTTTTAATACGTTGATATAAGGGATTTTAACAGCGTTGATTACAATCAGTCTTAAACTGTTCAGTGCTACCAGAAGAGTTGCCCCCATATCGGACATAATAGCTATCCATAGGGTGAGCCAGCCCGGGATGACCAAGAGTAATGCAATCGCTTTGATACTGATAGCGAACGCGATGTTCACTTTGATAATATTTAGGGATTTTCGGCTCAATTTTATCGTAAACGGTAGTTTGCTCAAATCGTCGCCCATCAGGGCGACATCTGCTGTTTCCAAAGCGGTATCCGTTCCAGCACCACCCATGGCAATTCCAACAGTAGAGGCAGCGAGTGCCGGAGCGTCATTTACGCCGTCCCCGACCATCGCGACATTGTCGTACTCAGCTCGCAAGCGTTTAATGACATTTAATTTATCCTCTGGCATCAATTCTGCCTGGATTTCGTTGACGCCAACTTGCTGGCCGATAGCTTTGCCTGTCCCTTTGTTGTCACCCGTCAGCATAATTGTCTTTTTAATACCCATATCATGTAGTTTCCGGATGATTTCTTTGCTGGATTCCCGGACTTCGTCGGCTACGGCGATAACCGCCAATATGCTTTGTTTCGTTCCGATAATCATCGAAGTCTTACCTTGCTGTTGCAGAGCCGTTACGGTTTGGTCCAGATTATTATCAATACTTTCAACACCTAGCTCGTTAAAGAGAAGCGGGCTTCCGATAAAGTAGGTGGTGCCGTCTATCGTTCCTTTAATGCCTTTTCCTGTGATGGAAGAGAAGTCCTCAACTCTGATAGAGGTGTAAGGTATGTTTTCCTCGTCCGCTTTTTTCATGATGGCAGAGGCCAACGGATGCTGAGAACGATATTCCAATGCCGTCACGATAGAAAGCAGTTCTCTCTCGTTTACCTGCTTGTTCGTGATTTTAAAGTCTGTGACGACAGGTACACCTTTGGTCAGGGTACCGTTTTTGTCAAATGCAATAGCTTTCAGCGCGCCCATTTCTTCCAGGTATACGCCGCCTTTAATCAAGACCCCTTTTTTGGCAGCATTACCGATGGCGGAAACAATCGAAATCGGCGTCGAAATGACTAAGGCACACGGGCAACCCACTATTAGAACCGCCAATCCTTGATAGACCCAGGTTTCCCAGCTGGCATCTCACGTGCGGCCTATTACAAATGGTTGAACCGCACCGTATCGGTGCGTCAAGAAGAGAACGAGAAGCTCCTGGAGGACATTCGTCTACTCTATGACCAGGCGAACCGTACATACGGCTACCGTCGGGTCACGATGACAATCAATCGGCTACGCAGGCAACAAGGTCTGTCCACGTTCAATGAAAAGCAAGTCTATCGCCTGATGCATATCCATGGGATCCAATCGATCATCCGCGGGAAGCGGAAGAGACATAAGAAGTCGATGCCACAGCATGTGGCCGAGAACCTGATGAACCGAGAATTCGGTGCGTCTCGGCCGGACGAGAAATGGTGCACCGACGTCACCGAGTTCAAATATGGTACCGGGAAGAAGGCGTATCTGAGCGCGATCATCGACCTGTACGACGGATCGATCGTCGCCTATCGTATCGGAAGGTCCAACAACAACGGGATCGTCTTCCAGACGATGATGCCAGCCATCGCGGGGCTCCGTCCAGGAGCGCGTCCGATGATCCATAGTGACCGAGGGCTCCAATATACCTCGAGAGGGTTCAAACGTATGGTGAAAGACGCAGGACTAATCGGCAACATGTCCTGAGTTGGTCGTTGTCTCGACAACGCCCCGATCGAGAGTTTTTGGGGCACTTTGAAAGTCGAGATGTACTACTTGCGTGAGTTCCAGGTCTATAGCGAACTCACGTCGGCCATCGAGACCTACATATCGTTCTACAACCATGGTCTACTCTAGAAACGACTAAACGGCTTGAGCCCTGTCGAATACAGGTCTCAAGCCGTTTAGATTGGTTTTCATTATTTGCCCTGTCTACTTGACGGGGAGCGGTTCAAATCGCAAAGGGCGATTTGGTTTGTCAATAGCCTGACTAATCGGGCGAATGGTGTTTTTGTGTTCAAAAATGAGACCATACCCTTATTCTTCTCCCGATTTTTTTGAAGTTTTCCCACCGTCTGCTTGCATGTTTTACGCGGTCTATATCCAATTGCTTGAATCTTATCGAATGTATAGGTCACTTTTTACTTGATAATTGGGAGCAATGATTTTCTTTTTTTGCGGCAATGGCTAATCTTACACGGGAATTGCGATTGTCTACATTCTGTTTTATGGCGTGGTAGACTTCTCCGTCTATGCCTTGTAATAAAACTATGTAAATCATTTCTAATAAATTATCGGTATGGACCTAAGGAACGGAGTCATCAAGGTGAACCCATGTCACATTGTCGAAGTTCAGCATGCGTTTAATGTGATCGCCACCCCATAAGAATTCGTTTCTGCACAGATGGCACCAAACCTTAGAACGACAATAGGTAGACCTTTGTCATTATAAGCGGATAGGGTTTGTTCAGAAAGGATTTTAGTGGAGATATGTTTCTGGGTGGTCATATGCGAGGGTGTAGACGTCAAGTTGATTTTGACACTTTTTGCTCGTTTGCCTTTTACACTTCTGCCGAAAACAATGATTTTCGGTTCCTCATCCGATGACTGTCGTCATCACTATGTATGATTTCGACGCGATGGAGTAAGCGGTCCAGTATCGCAGTCGTGATGCCCTGGTCTCCGATCAATTCGCCCCATTGATCGGGGCTTTTGTTCGAGGTCAGGATGATCGAGCTGCGCTCATAAAGGTGGTTGACGAGATGGAAGAAGAGATTGGCTTCTCGTTGGCCCATCGCCATGTACATCAGGTCATCGATGATGACCAGGTCCGAATCTCGCAACCTTTTTAACTGGATCTTCGACTTGCTTGAGAACTCTTCACTTTTTAATAGTTGGACGAGTTCGCCCATCGTGACGAAGTATACCTTGAACCCGTGGTTGACCGCCTCGATTCCCAGCCCCACAGCCAAAAACGTCTTTCCGACGCCCGGAGGGCCCAAGAGGATCAGGTTGTACTGTTGTTCGAGCCAGTTGAGTTGTTTCAACTGCTTCAGCTGTCGGGCGGTTAGTGCGGTCTGTTCCACTAAATTGAACTCCGAGAGGGATTTGATGAACGGGAATCGGGCCCACTTCATTCGTCTTTCCAAACTTTTAGCGTCTCGTTTTGCGCGTTCATGGTTCGTGATGGCACTTAGA
The DNA here is from genome assembly GCF_018618375.1 of Exiguobacterium sp. E4787. NCBI lineage: Bacteria > Bacillati > Bacillota > Bacilli > Caryophanales > Exiguobacterium > Exiguobacterium sp. E4787. The sequence continues at coordinate 3,325 of NZ_JACSLY010000008.1, forward strand.
AATTCGATATACGTCCAGGAGGCCATTTCGGCCTCTCTCAAAATCTGTGGGAGGGCGTCAGCCGTCTCGGCGAGACGAAGCTGCCGAAAGTCCTGTTGTAACTCGGAAACGCTTTGACTCATTTTGCCGTCACCCCTTTCAGGATGTCGGTGTAGGCTTGGATCGGCCTCGTTGCGACCTGTATCCCGGATTTCTTCGGACGTTCGGTATCGGGTTTTGTATCACACCCATCGTCCGCGAGGATCGCGAGATAGTGGACCACGTCCCGGAAATCGTTGGCGCTGAACAGACTCTCTTGCGAACACTTTTCCAGTGCTATCGTTAAGTGATTAGGATACATGGTCGCGACGTCCCTAATGATGTTGAACTGGTCACGTCGGTATCTCGGGTAACGCTTTGAGAGCTACCCAGATAATCGGACGCCGCCCCTCTGTCCTCGAAATAGGTGAGGACCTGTTGCTTCAGTTCTTCGATTCCTTTGGAACGATCCCGAAGGTGGTCACGGCTTTGAATCAGTTTTCCGCTCTCTTTGCTGACCCGGTGGTCTGCGATCACTTCTCCCTCGGGAGATTCGCGAATCAATAACCGTTCCTGTTCGGTCACCTCGAGGAACACCACCTTCTTCTTGACCGATGAGTAGGTCCCGATTGGGACGGTGTAACGGTTTGAGCGATAACGGATTGTGTTGTCCTTGCTGACGTTCCTTGCTATACTTTCGGTACGGATACTTTCGAAAGAGAGTAGCGATAAGACCGGTTGTAAGTGTTGTTTTTCGACGGAGAACACTTCAGCTGGTCTTTTTTTCGTTGTCTGATGGACGTTATGATTTCCAGTCCTCTCCAACCATCTCATGGAACGGTGGTTCCAATCCTCGATATGCCGGTACACTCGGCTGTCCGCAAAGTTCCGTTTGATGTACTTCACGACGTTCTCGATCATACCCTTCGACTCCGGGTCGGCCCTGCGACATAAATGAATCTTGAACTTCCGTTCGTTCACGTAGGCTTGAAACTCATTGGTCAATAGGACGTCACCTGCGTTCTCGTTGATTGCGATGAGGTGATCCTGGTCGTAGACGATTTCAGAAGGGCGCCCACCATAAAATTGGAACGCATTTTCGTGGCAGTGAATGGTGTCCTTGGTGGTGAACGGTCGTTCTCTCCATTCGGCATATTTCATCCGAGAGTGCGTAAGTAAGAACGCGATGAAATAAAGCTTTATCATTTTTCCATCTTTAGTCCGTTGTCTGGTCTCACCCCAGTCCACCTGTATTTGCTTGCCCATCGGTTGTTCTGGGATGGCCTCGTAATGGCGGACGACCCTTTTCTTTTCGATCTGATAGATTTCTCGGATTTCATTCACGTATGTCCTGACCGTGCTCGATCCGACCGACAGGTCGGGATATCTTTCAAGTAACCAGTCATGTACTTGTGCGCTGCTCAAATGCAGATACTCCTCCAACCATGCAATGATCCAGTCTCGGTAGGCATCGAGCTTCTTCTTTCGTGAACAGGCTTTCTCGTCAAATTCATGTAGGGCATCTTCATATGTCATCTTCAGGTACTTATATACCGTCGGTCTCGATATTTTTAGTGCTGTGCGATTTGAGCCACTTTCATGTTTTGCTGATACATTTGATGAATCTTGATATGTAACACTAACTTTTCCTCCAAATCCATTCCCTCCAGATAAAATAGCCTCAACTACTCTATCGGAGTTCTGTTCTGATTTTTCGGCAATAGTGTAAAATCGTATCGAGCAAAAACTGTCAATTTTATTCTAGCGTTCACAGAGGGATGAAGAATCGTCTAGGTATAGTGAACTCGAGACATAATTTCACTAGGAAAGACACTCTTTTTTGAATGAAGATTGTCTGAGCTTGTTCACGAGTTGATGCGACGTCATCGTCATCTTTTCCATGACATGAAGTAAAGTTGAGAAAAAACAAGGTCGATTTCGTGGAAACAGATAGCGCTTTCGTTATAATGAAAGACGAATCGATATAAATAGAGGTGAGACATAATGAAACAGAATAAACTATTGGTCATCGCGACGCTCTTCGCGGTCGCCTTGGTGGCCGTCGTGGTCGTCCTGATGAATCAACCGACCGAACAAGCCGAGACGGCGGCACCGGCGACGACAGAACACGTGTCGACGGAAGGCCAGCCGACGCTCGGCGATGCGGACGCACCCGTCTCGGTCGTGGAGTTCGGGGATTATAAATGCCCGTCTTGTAAACAGTGGGGCGAAACGGTCTATCCGAAGTTGAAGGAAGACTATATCGACACCGGAAAAATCAGTTTCAGCTACATCAACGTCCTGTTCCACGGACAAGAGTCGATTTTGGCATCGCTCGCTTCAGAGTCGGTGTATGAACAAGACCCGGACGCGTTCTGGGATTTCCATAAGGCGCTCTACGACGCGCAACCGGCGAGTCAGCAGCACGACGAGGCATGGGTCACGGTCGAGCGGTTGACAGAGATTGCGAGCGAGACGACATCGGTCGACGTGGCGAAGCTCGAGGACGATTTGAGTGAAAACTCGACGGTGCTCGAACAGGTGAGTCTCGATGACGGGCTTGTCAAAGAGCACGGTGTCCAGTTCACGCCATCGATCATGATTAACGGCGTCATGCTCGAAGACCCGTTCGACTACGAGACGATTGAGCGATTGATTGAGCAAGGCACGCCATGAAGCATTCATTCTTGACCCGTTATGGTCTGTATCTCGCTTGGCTCGTCGCCCTCACGGCGACGCTCGGCAGCCTTTATTTCAGCGAGATTCGCGAGTTCGTGCCATGTGAGCTCTGCTGGATTCAACGCATCTTTATGTATCCGCTCGTCATCTTGCTCGGGGTCGCCGTGTTCACGGACGACCGAGCGGTGAAGAAGTATGTATTGCCGCTCTCCATCCTCGGAGGTCTGGTTTCACTGTACCATTATTTGGTTCAAAAAGTACCCGGTTTCGCCGATATCAAGCCGTGCGTGCAAGGCGTACCGTGCAACGTGCAATACATCAACTGGTTCGGGTTCGTCACGATCCCGTTCCTTGCCTTGACGGCATTTACTTTGATCACGCTCCTCGTCTGGCGCGTGAGACGCAACTGACAATGAAGGAGATGGAACGTGTGAAGAAATGGATGCTCATTGGCTTGATTAGCCTGATGGCGGTGCTCGCCGCGTGCAGCAATGAAATTGAAGACCCGCTCAATTGGGAGATCGAGTCGTTCAATTATATGAATCAAAATGAAGAGATGGTCAGTCTCGATGATTTGAAAGGGAAGGTATGGATGGCCGACTTCGTGTTCACAAACTGTGAGACGGTCTGTCCACCGATGACGTACAACATGACGAAACTCAATGAAGCGCTCGTCGAGGAAGGCGTCGAAGACGTCCAATTCGTGTCGTTCAGCGTCGACCCGACCGTCGATACGCCGGACAAGATTCAAGCGTTCATGGCTGATTACGACTTGGCGAAAGCCGATTGGCAATTCTTGACGGGCTATTCGCAAGAAGAGATTGAGGCGTTTGCGCAACAAAACTTCAAAGCGCTCGTCCGCAAACCGTCAGAAGGCACCCAAGTGGATCACGCGACGTGGTTCTATCTCGTCGATCAGGACGGGAAAATCATCAAGGCGTATCAAGGATTCCAAGACGTGCCGATCGAGGACATCGTCAACGACATCAAGATTTTACAGAACTCTTAAGACGGCCCGTGCTGTCTCAGATTGTAGACATCACATTGTCTGCAGTCTTTTTTATTTGCCCGACCGGGCACAGTTCGCTTTTCTGAGGACAAACAGGGAGCCGCATCGAGACATTGTCGCTGCTGGACCTCCCTTTGCTTGCTGATCCCCTGGAAGTCTCGCCGTGCCCTTGGTCGGTCCACGCATCAATCCTTTTTTTCGTAACGTCATCGCTTTTTTATAATGAGGGACATAGAAACAGTTATGTAGGAGAATCGAATGATCAGGAAATCAACAAAATCGGAAAACCAACCGAACTCAATTGGAGATAGTAACGTTCGACGAACTCGTGCCAGCGAACCAACTGTTACGGAAAATCGAGACACGCATTTACAAAACGATGGTCGAATTTTTTGATTGTGAACGGAGATTTTTATAATAACAATACAATTACCACAAACGGGGACGCGAGCATCGGACTAAATCAAGCGGCATCCGTAAATTTTAGTGTATCTTCAACAACTGACTATTGTACGTATATTTATTTGGATGGATATACTTTTTTTAAAATTATGACATTCTGTGATTAAATATAATTCAATAGTTTCAAAGTGGAAGTTGTAAATCGTACCATTATTTATATTAGATGAATTATAAAATTAAGTGCAATACCCCAACGTGAACGCAAAAAAAGCCCATAGCGGCGGCCTAGTGTAGAATGAAGTTACGACGCAAACATTCAGACGGAGGAGTCGCCATGAGCTATACCCATCTTACCACAACCGAGCGCGTGGAAATAGAGACCTATCTGGGGCTTGGGCGGCAGTCCTCGACCGTCTCGCGGGAGATCAGACGGAACCCCGGGTAAAAATCGGAACGTGCACAGGAACGCTATGCGAGGGCGAAAGAGAACTGTGGCGCTAAGACGAAGCTCGACGACATGATGCGTCTGACGATCATCGAGAAACTGCGGGCGACCTGGTCCCCGGAACAGATCGTCGGGCGCATCAACGTCGGGCTGACCGTCTCGGACCGGCCGCGGGAGGTCGGAGGCTTGCGTCGCGACGTTCATCGAGCGCAAGGACCGGTTCTACCTCGTCCTACCAATCGCGAACCGCAGTGCGGCCTCGATTTTGGAGGTGATCAACACGTTCCATGGCGTCTTCCCAGAGGGGTACATTCATGACGGCGACGACGGACTGAGGCAAGGCGTTCAGCTGTTACGAGCGCATCCGGTCCTCACTTGGCATGCCACTTTATTTCGCCGACCCTTATTCATCACGGTAGCAGGGGAGCGATGTGAACCTCAACAGTCTTCTCCGCTAGTTCTTCCCGAAGGGTTTAAACTTCTCATAGGTCAGTGATGACGAACTAGCAGACGCACTCGCCAAGATTAATGCTAACCAGCATTTACTTACTGAAAAATTAAAATGGAATGTGAGGGAAGATTATAACTGCTACTAAGAATGTGAAACTAATAGTGGCTTTTTTCTCATTTAATAAGAAGGAATGAGAAGGGCAATAAATACAGACCTATCGTGGTCAAAAACAATAAAAATAATCCGGGATAAAAATAATTATCAACTGAACCAATAGGAATACTTAAGATGCTAAATGTACTGTTTGAAAACATACCTAATTTTTCAAGAAGGATATTACTTGTTAATCCTACGCATATAAGCAATAAAGATGAATAAAAAAGGTATTTATTATTAATCAAATCCAAAAAAATCCTAAAATTTGTTTATTAAAAGAAAATAATGTTCTAATATTATTCTGTAAGAAAGAAATAGAGGCTATTTGCTTCTTTAATACTTATTATAACTCAAAAGCAGAGGAATAAAATGAAAAAAATTTCCACTTTAACTTTAGCAACTTTACTTTCTGCTAATCTATTTATCCCATCAGTTGGCGCTGAAGAAAATGTAAACTACTTTATTGATAGCTTGAGTGAATTTTCACAAGAAAGTAAAGAAATAATGGATAAGAAAAAAGCTAGCAAAACTAATCAAAAGTTGACTAAAATAAACAACTCTAAATCTTTCAGTTATTCTGTACTCTCATCAAATGAAGGTTTACTTCCAGAAGAATTAACATTAATTAAAAATACTAGCCCAGAAGTTCTTAATCAATATAACGAATTGTTAGAAGAGGAAATCTCTGTTTTTTCTATCGCTGATGATGAAAATTTAGGAGGGAATTCTAAAGTGACGTATACACTTCCTAAAACTGGAGCAGAAATTACAGTGGTGACATCAAACGAATTAGTTGAATTGGCAAAAACTCCTCAAAATAAAGCTACTGTTCAAAGTCTTCAATTAACACGAAGTTTTGGTACATATTCTTATAAAATTGCATATAGTATCCGTGCGTTATTGTACCCTGATTCTACTTGTGGTCTTGTGACTACCTATACCACAAGATCTGATGGCTTAAGATTAACTGGGCACAGTACTAGTGGGACGTCGAGTATTTTTCCGACAGCAATCAAAGCTTCTTCGCAAGCAATTGATTCACGTGCTGAAAAAATCGGATACGATATTAACGCTATGGGATTATACAACGTTACTGTCGGTGGCTATAACGGAATTGGATTAATGTCATTTGATATGTCAATAACAAGTAAAGTGAGATGGGATGCTTCTACGTCAACTGGACTTAAAGTTACTCAAACGTATTCGCAAGTAGGAGATAAGTCTCGTTAAGCAGTATAATAAGTATTAAAAATATTTTTTAAGAAATGAAAACAATTTTCTAGAGGTACACCATTCTCCGGAATGGTGTTTTTGTTTGGTATCCATTTAGTAATTTCTTATCAATTTGAAACCGATTAAAGTAACAGCTTACTTTAATACAATGGTCATGGTATTATTTAATAAAATCATCGTTGTGTTAAAAGGAGGCTTATCATGTATACGATTGATGAGGCATTTGAAATCTTATCGAAGAACAAGCTCACAAGCCATAAGGAGACGGTCCGCAACTGGGTACGAAAAGGCGTGATCCAGGCAGAACCGCTCGAGTCACGTAAAAAAGGATATCGGATCAGTGAGGAGGCGCTCGAACAGTTCATCAAAGAACGGATGCCTGAAGGGTGGGAGCTGCATCCGGAGTCGGTGACAGGGGAAGCAAGGGATGTCATCAAGAATGAAGAAGAGGCCCCGTATCATGTTGAAGTCGATGTAGAAGCGATTAAAGAACGGGTCCGCGAGGAGATGTGGTATGAGCTTCTCGGTAAATTCGTCTTTGAAGACTATTTTGTCCTGAAGAAATCGGAGGTCAAGGCTGCCGTCGAGCATATGCGCTATTCAAAAGAGTTCGAAGCCGAGGTGTGGGAACGTTGCTCGGAGCACACGTGGGGCCACGCAACACCTCGAGTCCCGTACCTGCTCGATTACTTCATGTTCGAAGGAGAGCGGATTCCCTTCAATAAAGATTTCGGTGGAAGAGATGAGCAAATCATCCACGCGTTAATTGAGAAAATTCGGCTCGATAAAGTGAATCGAAAACGTAAATGAATATAAAAAGACATTCTCTTAGAAATGGAGAATGTCTTTTTTACAATCATCATTGTTTTAATTTTTGGGTTGAAATCATTCCCCGACCATCCCGTCATTGTCGTTATCACGCATATAAGGATAAAGCCAATGGTCGCTCATTATCGGCATCGTGAAACCGGCGTCTTTCGCCTATTGAATCGTCACCTGACCGTCTCCATTCGTATCTCATCACCAGCAGGCTCGTTCGTGGCTGGGGATTCCAACTCACTTTCTGTGAGTGCCTCGTTCAACTCGTCCGGATTGACCTTGTCGAACGAGTCGGTAACCACATTTCTTTTGACCGTATATGTGTATTGGTAATGTGATGTAATATAAGTTTTCGTATCTAGATATGTGATGATCATTTTAAAGTCAATCGCGCCGCCGTCCTTACGGATAACATGTCACCTGTCGAGCTTACTGTATTCGACGCCTGAAACCTTAACGACCGTCTGACGTGACACGGATCAATTTACAATGCTCATTCGTGGACGCACAATACTCGCAATCCCCATATTTGATATCGACAGGTCCTTCTGTAATAGTCGCCGCACTTGATTCCGTGGTGCCCGGCTCGGACGTCTTGATGTTTTTCCTCTGTCGTAAGTATTTTTTCTGTGTTCTCTACTGTAGAGGAACTGCTCTATTGGGAACATCAGGAAAATAAAGGTATAGCTTGAGGTGCGGCTGAGTAAGTGAAATTCATTTCCTTTCTCTTTGAATGAATAGTTTCAGTATTACCAATTCTTTTATTTATCTGACTGTGAATCCAAGTTGTTTGAGACTCGTGTATATCCAATTTCATCATTAAGGACCTCTGTTCGTTTGCTTACTCATCAAATATAAAAAACGAACATTGATAAAAAGATGAGTTAATGGACAATTAAGACAAAATGAAAAGGACTATTTAAAGCCCTTTTCATTTTTTGTGAAAAGATAAACAAATATGTCTTTCTAACGTTCGTTAACGGGAATTACTATTAGAAAAATCATTTTATGTTTTTCATTCAAATATTCACTTGAATATTGACCAAGGAAAGGTATATACTATATTCAAGTGAACACTTGAATATCAATGGGGTGATAATGTGAATAAGAAAGATACTTGTGAAATTTTTTGTTATGACGAGGAAAAGGTCAATCGAATACAAGGTGATTTAAAAACAATCGATATTGTTAGTGTTGCCCAAATGTTAAAAGCAATTGCGGATGAAAATAGGGCAAAGATTACCTATGCTTTGTGTCAAGATGAAGAGTTATGTGTGTGTGATATAGCAAATATTATTGGTATTACGGTGGCAAATGCTTCTCATCATTTAAGGACCCTTCATAAGCAGGGGATTGTAAGATATAGAAAAGAAGGAAAACTAGCGTTTTATTCGTTAGACGATGAACATATTAGACAAATAATGATGATTGTACTAGAACATAAGAAAGAAGTGAATGTCAATGTCTGATCAAAAGGCAATAACATCTGAACAAGAAATGAAGGCCTATCGTGTACAAGGTTTTACTTGCGCAAACTGCGCGGGTAAATTCGAAAAAAATGTAAAACAGCTATCTGGAGTTGAGGATGCAAAAGTAAATTTTGGTGCATCTAAAATTGTTGTTTATGGTAATGCAACGATAGAAGAACTAGAAAAAGCAGGTGCATTTGAGAATCTCAAAGTGACACCTGAAAAATCTGCTCGCCAAGCATCACAAGAGGTAAAAGAAGATACGAAAGAAGATAAAGTGCCATTTTATAAAAAGCACAGTACGCTGCTCTTTGCGTCCTTATTGATTGCGTTCGGTTACCTGTCCCAGAGTGTGAATGGGGAAGAGAACCTCGTTACTACATTATTATTTTTAGCATCCATGTTGATCGGAGGATTATCGCTTTTCAAAGTCGGTTTGCAAAACTTGTTTCGCTTTGAGTTTGACATGAAAACCCTTATGACAGTGGCTGTTATAGGTGGCGCTATCATTGGGGAATGGGGAGAAGTGGCCATTGTTGTCATTCTCTTTGCGATTAGTGAAGCTCTTGAACGATTCTCTATGGATAAAGCAAGACAATCCATTCGTTCATTAATGGATATTGCACCAAAAGAGGCACTCGTTAGACGAAATGGGCAAGAAATGATGATCCATGTGGATGACATTGCCATTGGTGATATTATGATCGTGAAACCCGGCCAGAAGATTGCCATGGACGGGACTGTAGTAAGCGGCTATTCGGCTGTTAACCAGGCGGCCATTACGGGCGAGTCTGTTCCTGTTGCGAAAACGGTTGATGATGAAGTGTTTGCAGGTACTTTAAATGAAGAAGGCTTGCTTGAGGTAAAAATAACTAAGCTGGTAGAAGACACAACGATTGCAAAAATTATTCATCTTGTAGAGGAAGCACAGGGAGAACGTGCCCCATCTCAAGCATTTGTCGAAAAATTCGCGAAATATTATACGCCAGTCATTATGGTCATTGCAGCTTTAGTCGCTATAGTCCCTCCATTATTCTTTGATGGCAGTTGGGAAACATGGATTTATCAAGGATTAGCTGTTCTTGTTGTCGGCTGTCCTTGTGCATTGGTTATTTCCACTCCGATTTCCATTGTTTCAGCAATCGGGAATGCAGCGAAAAAGGGCGTTCTTATAAAAGGCGGTATTTATCTAGAAGAAATGGGTGCCTTAAAGGCCATTGCATTTGATAAAACGGGCACACTAACAAAAGGTGTCCCAGTGGTAACTGATTTTAATGTGTTGAACAAGCAGGCAAATGAAAAAGAATTGCTGTCCATCATTACTGCATTAGAATATCGTTCCCAGCATCCTCTTGCTTCAGCCATTATGAAAAAAGCAGAAGCGGAGAACATTAATTATTCTGACGTACAGGTAGAGGATTTCTCTTCTATCACAGGAAAGGGTATAAAGGGTATCGTAAACGGGACGACTTATTACATCGGTAGCCCGAAACTCTTTAAGGAATTATTGACTAATGATTTCGATAAAGACTTAGAGCAAAATGTTACTACTCTTCAAAACCAAGGCAAGACAGCTATGGTGGTCGGAACTGAAAAAGAAATACTTGCTGTGATTGCGGTAGCGGATGAAGTACGTGAATCAAGTAAAGACGTTATTCAGAAATTGCATCAACTTGGCATCAAAAAGACCATTATGCTTACAGGCGATAACCAAGGTACCGCGAATGCGATCGGCGGCCATGTTGGCGTATCGGATATTCAGGCAGAACTGATGCCAGAGGACAAATTAAACTATATTAAACAATTGAGATCCGAGTACGGAAAAGTAGCCATGATTGGAGATGGTGTCAATGATGCCCCTGCGTTAGCAGCTTCTACCGTTGGGATTGCAATGGGTGGAGCTGGTACAGATACAGCACTGGAAACGGCAGACGTTGCTTTAATGGGAGATGATTTAAGAAAACTTCCATTCACTGTGAAACTAAGCCGTAAATCCCTAAATATCATCAAAGCTAACATCACCTTTGCAATTGCCATTAAATTTATTGCCTTGCTATTGGTCATACCGGGCTGGTTAACACTTTGGATTGCCATCCTTTCAGACATGGGGGCAACTCTTCTGGTAGCGTTAAATAGTATGCGGCTTATGCGGGTCAAGGAATAAAAGGGAAAAGGGCTTTCTGGTTGTCTGGAAAGCCCTTTTTCTTACCATGTATAGAAATTTGGGGGTTAGTTACATTAAAAATGATTAAAAATGGGTATACGTTACAGGTTGGTTCACAGCAGTTTTAGGATTACATATTGCACGAAAACGGTTCTGTTTTTTCGTGAAAGACCGTTCGTTTATTTCATTCTGAAATCACCGGAGGAGGAAGCTAAAATGACAAAAGATGTCGATTTGTTAGTAATAGGAGCAGGATCTGGAGGTTATGTGGCGGCCATACGGGCGGCCCAGTTGGGGAAAAAAGTGGTTCTGGTAGATAAAGCAGAACTAGGGGGCGTTTGCCTTAACCGGGGGTGTATCCCATCAAAAGCTCTTATTAGTGCATCTGAGCGGGTAAAACATATTCAACACGCCAGTGCAATGGGCATCAAGGTTTCTGGTGAAGTTCAAGTAGATATGCCGGAAGTAGTAAAGTGGAAAGACGGCATCGTGAATAAGTTAACCAGCGGGGTTAAGACCTTACTGAAAGGCAATGGAGTAGAGGTAATCAGTGGAGAAGCCTATCTTACTAAACCCTATACGGCTAAAATCAAAATGAATAACGAAGAACAAGTATATTCCTACAAAGATTTAATCCTTGCGATAGGATCTTTGCCTTTCGAACTAAAAAGTATGCCATTTGATAAAGAAAGAATCATTTCTTCCACTGAGGCATTGGTGCTGCAGGAAGTACCAAAACATTTAGTTGTGGTAGGCGGTGGTTATATTGGTTTGGAGCTGGGCACTGCTTATGCCAAATTCGGATCAAAAGTGACCATTCTCGAAGGGTCCAACACGATTCTTCCAGGTACCGATCCTATGCTTACAAATGTGGTAAAACGGCATCTAAAAGAACTAGGTATCACAGTTGTAACCAATGCTCTGGTCCAAGGCGGAGAAAACACAGGGGATGAAGTAAAAGTTCGTGTACAGGTTGATGGCAAGGAAGAAGTGGTTAACGGAGATTATTGCTTAGTTTCTATAGGAAGAAAGCCGAACACAGGGAAAATTGGGTTGGAAAATATCGGAGTAGAATTAGACGAGCGTGGTTTTATTAAGATAAATGAGAAATGCCAGACAAACGTGGAGCATGTTTATGCAATAGGTGACTGTGCTGGCGGATACCTCCTTGCCCATAAAGCTAGCTACGAAGGAAAAGTAGCTGCAGAAGTGATTAGCGGACAAAACAGCATCATTGATTTTCAAGCCATGCCTTTTGTTATCTTCAGTGATCCTGAAGTTGCCTACACAGGATTAACAGAGAAAGAAGCAAAAGAACAGGGATACGAAACGGTTTCCAGCCGTTTTCCATTCCAAGCGAACGGAAGGGCATTATCTGTTTCAGATGCAGATGGCTTTGTGCAGATTGTAGCCGAGAAGAACAGCAAAAGGGTGTTAGGCGCACAGATGGTAGGACCAGAAGTATCGTCGCTTATTGCTGAAGCAGTTTTTGCCATTGAATCTGGAGCAACTGCCGAAGATCTAAGCCTTACAATCCATGCCCATCCAACGTTGCCTGAGCCATTGATGGAAGCGGCGGAAGGTGTGATGGGGCACGCCATTCACATGCTGAATAAAAAGAAATAATGTGAATGCAGCAGACCGGCACTTTTCATAAGTGCAGGTTAAACTTTTCATTTAATGGAGTGGGGGAATTAATGGACATTTTGTTTTACGTCCTAACTGCGGCTTTCGCAAATGTCCTGGGTGGCTTTGTGATCTTTCTTAAAAAAAATTGGTCTAGAAGGGGCTTAAATGGCTTAATGGCGCTGAGCGCCGGGATACTTTTCGCTATTGCGATTATGGATTTAATACCAGAAGCATTAGAAATTCAGGAATCCAGTGCCCTATATATTGTTATTGGATTTGGTTTGATCTTTTTGTTCCAGCAGTTTCTTGCACCCCATTTTCATTTCGGAGAAGAGACTCATAAACATTCTCATTCTCAAAGCACAACCTTTAGTGCTTTATTGGGCATGCTGGTTCACACGTTTTTTGATGGTGTCTCTATTGTAGCCAGTTTCAAAATAGACGAGAGAATAGGATTTGTTGTATTGATTGCTGTATTAATACATAAAATTCCGGATGGTTTAACGATTTCTTCCATCGTATTTGCAAGCTTTGAAAGCAAGAAGAAGGCGATAGGAGCATCTTTCTTATTGGGTCTATCAACGATAACAGGCGCGATCGCAGCCGTGTCTCTAACACAATTTTTTATGGTAGATAGCAGCATCCTCGCGATAGCTCTTTCCATTACAGCAGGAATATTTCTATACATATCTACCGTTGACTTGCTGCCTGTTGTTAGTGCCACTGAAGACAGAGTCGTTATTCTTTTCTTTTTTGTAGGGATATTGCTATATTTTGCTCTTCACTGGATAGGGGAGCTACTTCCCGTATATTTACACTAAGCAGGGGAGAACCTATTCATAACATTCAAACATACGTGTGAATGTTTTAATAACTTACCATGGAGTTGATAAAAGTGGCTTTGACTATTATTTCCGCAATTGGGGCTTTCTTAGTAACCAATATTGATGATATTTTTGTTTTGATGCTGCTGTTCTCTCAGGCAAATGCACAGGCTAGAGCGACTGGCGGTTTAAAGATGAACGCGCAGACAAAGAGTAACCGGATCTACCCTAAAGATATAGTCATTGGGCAATACTTAGGTTTTGCCTTGCTGGTTTTGATCAGTCTTTTGGGAACTTTTGGCGTCATGTTGATTCCAGAAAAATGGGTTGGATTGCTTGGTTTAATTCCGATCTATTTAGGGATTAAACTGTTTATTAAGGGTGAAGATGAAGATGAAGGTGCGATCCTCTCCAGTTTAAACTCAGGGAGATTTAACAAACTATTTATGAGTGTAGCCTTCATCACATTCGCTAATGGCGGGGACAATATCGGCATCTATGTGCCTTATTTTACAACTTTAAGTGTGAATGAACTGGTAATTACGGTTATTATCTTCTTTATAATGGTTGCTGTCTGGTGTTTTGTAGGATATCGTTTAGCTTCCTTCAGACATGTTTCTGAAGTTTTGGAGAAATACGGAAGATGGATTATCCCTATAGTCTTTGTTGGATTAGGGGTATACATCATGGCAGAGAACGAAACGTTTAGTGCCCTTTTGAGTTTAATAAATTATTAAAAAATAATCTGAACTGCCCCCCGTCAAGTAGACAGTGGAAATAATAAAAGTGATTTAAGCGGCTTTCGCTCTATATTCTTTAGGGCTGAGGCCGTTTAATCGTTTCTGGTATCTTTCGTGATTATAAAAATAGATGTACTCATTTATGGCAATGTTAAGTTCTTCAAAGGTCTGATACTTATGTAAATAATACTTTTCACATTTTAACGTGCCGAAAAAAGATTCCATTGGTCCATTATCAATACAGCGACCAACCCGTGACATACTTTGAGTCATTCCTGCCGCCTCTAATTTACGCTTGAACGCCTTAGAGGTGTATTGGAATCCACGATCACTATGAATCAGTGGGTGTTCTTGATGCAATCGTACGATTGCCTGGTCAAGCGTTTTAAATACCAGTTGATTATTATGGGTCTTCGGAATATATAGTGGAATTACTTTCTTAATAGTTTAAAAACAACTGGTGTTTAAATCGGATTTTCTGGTGGGATGTTAGGATAATCAATAATATTATATAAAAGTATCAATCACATACGAGTGATACTTTGGGAAAAAAATAAAATAGTCCAATTTACTTGACCGTGTACTATGGTACACGGTTTATAATATTCATGGGGTGAAATAAGATGATTTATCGCATTAGTGAGTTTGCAGATAAATGTGGAGTTAATAAAGAAACGATCAGATATTACGAGCGAAAAAATTTATTACAAGAACCTCACCGAACGGAAGCTGGTTATCGGATATATTCATATGATGACGTTAAGCGTGTTGGGTTTATTAAACGAATACAGGAACTTGGTTTTTCTTTAAGCGAGATTTATAAATTACTTGGTGTTGTAGATAAAGATGAAGTTCGTTGTCAAGATATGTTCGAATTTGTTTCTAAAAAACAAAAGGAAGTGCAAAAACAAATAGAGGATTTAAAACGAATTGAAACTATGTTAGACGACTTAAAACAACGATGTCCAGATGAAAAGCAATTACATTCGTGTCCAATAATAGAAACATTAACATGAGAGATTAATTAACGAAAGGAGCTTTTTTATGAATAAATTTAAGGTAAACATTTCAGGAATGACTTGTACGGGTTGTGAAAAACACGTAGAATCAGCACTTGAAAAGATAGGTGCTAAAAATATTGAGTCTAGTTATCGTCGTGGTGAAGCAGTATTTGAACTGCCCGATGATATTGAGGTTGAAAGTGCAATAAAGGCGATTGATGAAGCAAATTACCAAGCCGGAGAAATTGAAGAAGTATCATCACTAGAAAACGTGGCGTTAATTAATGAAGACAATTATGACCTTCTTATTATTGGTTCTGGTGCTGCTGCCTTTTCTTCGGCAATTAAAGCTATAGAATACGGTGCAAAAGTTGGAATGATTGAGCGTGGAACGGTTGGGGGAACCTGTGTGAATATTGGCTGTGTTCCGTCAAAAACTCTTCTTAGGGCAGGGGAAATCAATCATTTATCAAAAGACAATCCGTTTATAGGTTTACAAACATCCGCTGGAGAAGTGGATTTAGCTAGTTTAATCACGCAAAAGGATAAATTGGTGAGCGAACTTCGGAATCAAAAATATATGGATTTAATTGATGAATATAATTTTGATTTAATTAAAGGTGAAGCAAAATTCGTTGATGCTAGTACGGTTGAGGTCAATGGGGCAAAGTTATCTGCAAAACGCTTTTTAATTGCAACAGGTGCATCGCCTTCGTTGCCCCAAATTTCAGGACTTGAAAAAATGGACTATTTAACTAGTACAACACTTCTTGAGTTAAAGAAAATACCAAAACGATTAACTGTAATTGGTTCAGGATACATTGGAATGGAGCTTGGACAACTATTTCATCATTTAGGTTCAGAAATAACGCTTATGCAAAGAAGTGAGCGACTTTTAAAGGAGTATGATCATGAGATTTCAGAGTCAGTTGAAAAAGCGTTAATTGAACAGGGTATAAACCTTGTCAAAGGGGCAACTTTTGAGCGTGTTGAACAAAGTGGAGAGATAAAAAGGGTTTACGTAACAGTAAATGGCAGTAGAGAAGTCATTGAATCAGATCAGTTACTTGTTGCCACTGGAAGAAAACCAAATACGGATTCTTTAAATTTAAGTGCAGCAGGTGTTGAAACTGGAAAAAATAATGAAATCCTGATCAATGATTTTGGTCAAACAAGTAATGAAAAGATTTATGCAGCAGGAGATGTGACTTTAGGACCACAATTTGTATATGTAGCAGCCTATGAAGGTGGAATTATTACTGATAATGCTATTGGTAGATTAAACAAAAAAATAGATTTATCGGTAGTTCCTGCTGTTACGTTTACGAATCCGACGGTTGCAACGGTTGGTTTAACAGAAGAACAAGCAAAAGAGAAAGGGTATGATGTGAAGACATCTGTATTACCTTTAGATGCTGTTCCAAGAGCAATTGTAAACCGTGAAACAACCGGTGTATTTAAACTAGTAGCAGATGCAGAAACACTAAAAGTATTAGGGGTTCATATTGTATCTGAGAATGCAGGAGATGTCATCTATGCAGCATCATTAGCTGTTAAATTTGGCTTAACGATAGAAGATTTAACAGAAACCCTAGCACCATATTTAACAATGGCTGAAGGGCTAAAATTAGCTGCACTTACGTTCGATAAAGATATTTCGAAATTATCTTGTTGTGCAGGCTAAGGGAACTTTTTTACAACTCCCTATTCAAGTGAACCAGCTAATGCTTTAAGGGATTTTCTAAGTGCATTTGTGGTCACAAAAATAATTTAACACTGATGATTTCGACATCAAATCTATAATTGATACCTTAACACCGCAGAGTAATAAAGGATGAATAATATGTCAGACTTATTATCCCTACCAGACATTAAAACAATAGAACCGCCACAAGAAAATGAAACCGATATGATGTTTAAAGTTGAAGCAGTCGGACCACCTGAACGTTGTCCTGAATGTGGTTTTGACAAGTTGTACAAACACAGTTCAAGAAATCAACTAATTATGGATTTGCCCATTCGTTTAAAGCGAGTGGGCTTACAATTGAACCGTAGACGATACAAGTGTCGTGAATGCGGATCTACCTTCTGGGAACGCCTAATATCTGTAGATGAAAAGCGTAGTATGACCAAAAGGCTTTTAAAGTCCATTCAAGAGCAATCCATGTCTAAGACCTTTGTAGAAGTCGCAGAAAGCGTTGGTGTTGACGAGAAAACCATTAGGAACGTTTTTAAGGACTATGTGGCACTCAAAGAACGTGAATACCAGTTTGAAACTCCTAAGTGGCTTGGGATAGACGAGATACATATTATCCGTAGACCTCGGCTTGTATTGACTAATATTGAACGCAGGACTATTTATGACATCAAGCCTAACCGTAACAAGGAAACAGTCATCCAACGTCTTTCAGAAATCAGTGACAGGACTTACATTGAGTACGTCACAATGGATATGTGGAAGCCCTACAAAGATGCAGTGAACACTATCCTTCCACACGCTAAAGTTGTCGTAGATAAGTTTCATGTAGTTAGAATGGCTAATCAAGCCTTAGATAACGTCAGAAAGTCTTTGAAAGCCCATATGAGCCAAAAAGAAAGACGTACCCTTATGCGTGAAAGGTTTATCCTTCTAAAGAGTAAACACGATCTAAATGAACGTGAATCATTCCTCTTAGATACTTGGTTAGGTAATCTTCCTGCTTTAAAAGAAGCCTATGAACTCAAAGAAGAGTTTTACTGGATATGGGATACTCCTGATCCAGATGAAGGTCATCTTCGTTATAGTCAATGGAGACACCGTTGCATGTCCAGCAACTCTAAAGACGCATATAAAGACCTCGTGAGAGCCGTAGACAACTGGCATGTCGAAATATTCAACTACTTTGATAAAAGGCTCACTAATGCTTATACGGAGTCAATTAACAGCATTATTAGGCAGGTAGAGCGAATGGGTAGAGGTTACTCGTTTGATGCCTTACGAGCCAAAATCCTTTTCAATGAGAAGCTCCATAAAAAGCGTAAGCCACGATTTAATTCAAGTGCTTTCAATAAAGCTATGTTATACGATACTTTCAATTGGTATGAAGTGAATGATCACGACATTACAGACAACTTTGGTGTCGATTTTTCCACACTTATTAAGAATTTGGAGAAGGGTGATTTATAAGCCCTTTTCCACCATGAAATCCGAATACCCAAGATATTTAGCGTTTATGTATAAAGGCATCGTTTAAGTATAGAGTTACTATTATAATACAGGATAATGATTTGTTTTATTAAATTATATAAACCATATTGCACAGAATCGTATTTATATTGCATTGCACACTGCATTGCAGACTAGGTGGATAATTAATGGTGTCAACCCAATCATTTTACTTCGTATGGATATCAAGAGATGGTGATTGATAACGGATGGAATGTTATAAACAGTACTACCAGTTTTTCGGCAAGCGTCCGCCGAGACGTCCTGTTGAGTCGGCTGACTCAAAATAACAATTGGTCGAAGGATCGTAGACACTCGTCTATGGTCCTTTTTTTGCTTGATTTTATGTTTTACAATATCGAAGGGCCGACAATTCAATCTCATATCGACGCGCCATAAAAAAACGCTCTCCCTTTGATCAGGAAGAGCGTGACGTCGATGATTCTTTCATATCGTTGTGGGTGATCCCGATAGCTTATTCTCCGACCATCCCGTCGCCATCATTGTCATGCATGTAAGGATAGAGCCAATGATCGCTTGTGATCGGCATGCTGAACCCGGCATCTTTTGCTTCTTGGATCGTCACTTGGCCGTTCCCATTCATATCGATGCTCGCGACGTCACCGTCTTCAGACACGGACTCGGCTTCAGTCGCACTCTCGGTCAGCCCGAGCGACTCGTTCACCTCGTCCGGGTTCACGTTGTCGAACGAATCGGTAATAACATTTCCTTTGACAGTGTATGTGTACTCATAGTGTGAAGGGATTTGCGTCTCCGTATCCGGATAGGTGATGATGGCCTCGAAGTCGGTCGCGCCGCCTGCGCTCCGGATCACGCTCTCCATGTACGCCTGGTCCCCGTGGCGGTTGAGCGTGCTGTCTTGCGGAGTGATGTTGAAGGCGTTCGAGACGCCGCCGAGCGAATCGGCGATGACGTGCCCTTCGTCGAGGTCGCGATGCTCGACACCAGGCACTTTCGCCTCGTCTGAATAATAGCGACCCGAAGACGTGACGTCCTCGAGCTCATCATCTTGCAAGACGATCTCGTCGGCGAGCACTTTCACGAGTTGTCCGTGCTCGTTCGTGAACGCCCAGTACTCGCGTTCCCCGTATCCGATATCGACGACGACATTATGCTCGCGGTCGCCTGACAAATCTCCACCCTCGACTTCAATCAAGTCGTAGCCCGTGAAGTGATCGTTCGTTTCGGTCTGGTCAGGGGGCTCCGTCTCAACGGTAACCTGTTCCTGAGGTTCCGTCTTCGACTCGGGATTCGGTTCTGTCTCGTTCGTGCAACCGGCCAACAACAGCATGGCCAGCGGGAAGGCAAGATAAGTAAGATTGTTTTTCATGTTAAAACTCCTATGTCTCTGATGCATACTTGTCCATTCTAGGAATCTTCGCCCACATTTTCAAGCAAACGGATTGGAGGCGGTTTTAATCGTGCTTCCGACAAACGAGACAGATTTTGTCACAGATGGGGGAGGCGTCGCCCTAGGTACGAATGGTACAATGGGGGGAGAACGGGTCGAACAGGGGGCTCTCGAGCGATTTGAGTCGCACACCCGAGGCGTTTCAATCATTTCGTTTCAGGCTATACATACGTATACATCGCTTGAGAGGAGACATATCATGCAGACATATACGATTGAATATGCGTTTCAAGATAAGGAACAGACGACACGAACGTGTGAAGTCGAGCTCGACCGGACGCCAGATTTAAAGGATAATGAGCAACTCGCCGACCTATATCAAATCGTGTCGGATGCGATTCGCAAGCCGATCACGAGTTTTGAGATTCTTGCCGTCCATTAAGTGAACCATCGACCCCGGGCGTACGCCATGGGGTTTTGTTCAGTCCATCGAAGAGGAGAGATGTTGAAATGAAGATCGTGGTTGTTGGGTTAGGGGATGTCGCGAAAAAAGCGTATTTACCGGTTTATGCCGGATTAGAAGGGGTGGACGTCTATCTCGTTTCGAGAGATGAGGCGAAAGCGGGGCAGCTCGTCGACAAATACCGATTCAGCGGCCATTACCGGTCGTTACAAGACGTGCCGCTCGATGAGGTGGATGGCGTGTTGATCCATTCGACGACGTCGGCCCACGCGGACCAGGTCGGCTACGTGCTCGAACGGGGCGTCCATGTGTTCATCGATAAGCCGGTCACGTTCTCGCTCGACGAGACGGAGCGGCTCGTGCGGCTCGCGGCAGACAACGGGGTCGAACTCGTCACCGGCTTCAATCGTCGTTTCGCGACGGCGACGGCGGCCTTGAAGGAAGTCACGGACCAAAACCTCGTCCTCATTCAAAAGAATCGCACGTATCAACCGGCGACGCTCCGAGAGTTCATTATCGAGGATTTCGTCCACGTCGTCGACACGCTCCGTTACTTGACGGGGCTCGCACCGGTTGAGAATTTGTCGGTGCGGACGCGCTATGAAGGAGAGACGCTGAAACAGTTGCAGATTCAATTCACGGCGGATGGGATCGAAGCGCTCGGGATCATGAACCGCGACAACGGCTGTACGGAAGAAGTGATGGAAGTGATGTCTCCGAGTCTGAAGCGGGTGACCCGCGACGTCGAGCGCGTGTATGACTTCACGCGCGACGGCATGCTCGAGCGGGCTCTGAGTCCGTGGGAGTCGAACCTTATGCGTCGCGGCTTCACGACGATGATCGATGCGTTCATCAAGCTACTGAACGGCGAACCGAACGAGTCGGTGCTCGCTGCTGATAGTCTGACGACGCATGCGCTCTGTGAACGCATACTAGAAGAGGCTTCGCGCTGACCGTCTCGTTTCTGCGGTCCGTCGAGCGGGTAATAACTCCGTAAAAGGAGGGGATGCGCATGGACATTCGCGAGCTCGTCATGCAGGCGAATGATTTGTTATGGACGTACGTACTTATTTTTGTATTGATTGCCGGTGGGCTTTATTTCACGATTCGGATGGGGTTCGTCCAGTTCCGGATGCTGCCCGAGATGTTCAAGCTGTTATTCGTCAAAGGGATCAAGCACGAAAAAGGACAAGTATCGTCGTTCCAGGCGTTCGCCATCGGGACGGCAGCACGGGTCGGGACCGGGAATATCGCCGGCGTCTCGACCGCGATCGCACTCGGGGGACCGGGTGCCGTGTTTTGGATGTGGCTCATCGCGTTGATCGGTTCGGCGTCAGCGTTCGTTGAGAGCACGCTCGCCCAAGTGTACAAAGTGCATGACGGCAAGGCGTGGCGCGGCGGACCGGCCTACTATATCGAACGGGCGCTCGGCCAGCGATGGCTCGGCGTCGTGTTCGCCATTCTGATCACGTTCGCGTTTGGATTTGCATTCAACTCGGTCCAGGCCAACACGATCGCCTTGTCGGTCAACAACGTCTTCGAGATCGATACGCTTTGGATCGGAATTATTTTGGCCGTCGTGACGGGGATCGTCATCTTCGGTGGGATCCGGTCCATCTCGACGCTGTCAGGGATTATCGTCCCAATCATGGCTGGCGGTTATATCTTGCTCGCCCTGTGGGTCGTCTTGACGAATTTGGAGGTCGTCCCGGCCGTATTCTCGGCCATTTTCTCAGAAGGTGTGCTCGGGTTCCGACAACTGCTTGGCGGAGCGGTCGGTGCGGCCGTCTTGCAAGGGATTCGCCGAGGCTTGTTCTCGAACGAGGCGGGGATGGGGTCGGCCCCGAACGCGGCTGCGACCGCCGAGGTCAGTCACCCGGTCAAGCAAGGTCTCATTCAGTCACTCAGCGTGTTCGTCGATACGCTCTTTATTTGTACGGCGACGGCGATGATCGTCCTCATCTCCGGCGTGCCGGGTTCAGAAGATTTCCAAGGCATCGAACTTGCCCAAGAGGCGCTCCTCACCGAGATCGGGCCGGTCGCGACATCGCTCATGACGATCGCGATTTTATTGTTCGCCTTCAGCTCGATCTTGGCAAACTATTATTACGGGGAGACGAACATCGAGTTCATCTCGGAACGGAAAGTGTATCTCGTCATTTACCGGATTGCCGTCATCGGGATGGTGTTGTTCGGTTCGGTCCGTTCGGCCGGGCTTGTCTGGTCGATCGCCGACATCTTCATGGGTCTGATGGCACTCGTCAACATGTACGCCATCTTCCGGCTCAGTAAAGTCGCAAAACTGTTGCTTGATGATTACGTGGCCCAGAAACGAGCAGGGCGCGATCCGGTGTTCAATCGGGACGACGTCGAGCTGCCAGGGAAAGAGCACGTCGAAGCATGGGAAGCGAAACGAGAGAATATTAGTTGAGCGTAAGGCAAGGATTGACGCACAGCGCCAGCCTTGCCTTTGCTTGTTGAATCTTTTTATTTCACGTACCGTATTTATATAATAAAAATAGAAAAGAGCGCACGACATGATACAACCCTTTCTTCACACATTCAAACGATTTTTTGCCGAACGATTCTTCGATCAAGCCGCGATGTTGGCTTACTATTTCATCCTGTCCACATTCCCATTTCTATTGTTCGTCCTCGGTATCGTCGGGTGGCTGCCGTTCTCGAGCGGAGACGTCATCTCGGCGTTGTCCTTGGTGATGCCCGAGGCGAGTTATCGATTGTTACAAGGGAACATCGAGGCCATTTTTGATGATTCGAGACTACGCTTGGCCTCGCTCAGCATCTTACCGGCACTTTGGATCTCTTCGATGGCCGTCCAATCGCTCGTTCGCTCCTTGAACGACGCCTATCGACTGATCCGAAACAAAGCGTTCTGGCGGGGCGTCTTGCAAGACATCGCCGTGACGCTCGCGCTCATGTTCGTCTTGCCATTCTCGCTACTGATCCCGGTCATCGAGACCGCGCTCAGGGAGTTGGCGACACATATCATCTTTATTGACGACATCGTCGAACGCTATGCGCAAATCTGGTTCTATTTCCGTTGGATTGTCGGCACGCTCGTCCTGTTCAGCGTCTTCTTGCTCGTCTATAAGTGGTTGCCGAGCCATCGCGGAACATTCCGTGACAGTTGGGCCGGGGCGGCGTTTGCTACCATCGGCATCTTGACAGTTTCGAACGTCTTCAGCTACTATTCACAGTATGCAAACTATGAACAGTTTTACGGTCAACTTGGTGCCTTCATCATCTTGCTGATCTGGTTTTATTTGGCGGCCTCGGTCATCCTTCTCGGGGGGCTGTTAAACGCCACGCTTATCGAACGAAAAGAAATATCCGGTTGACGTGTAAATGCTTGTTATCATTCTTTGATTCAGGGAATGATACGGTTAAGGTCACATCTTTTAATCGGAGGTGGGAAACATGGATATGCAACGGCTCGTACACAATCGTCGTTTCATCGATCAAACATTGTTTTACCTCGCCTTACAATTATGGAAGTGGGTTATGTTACTACCGGTCTTGTTCTATCTAGACGTTTCGATGAGCAGTGCCCCGTTTTCCCAGTATGTGGCGGTCAGTCTGTTGCTGTATGTGGCGTTCCGTGTCATGCAGTACGTGATTGCGAGCCGGGCTTCGTTGATGGAGTTACTCGAATTCGGCTATGCGGTGCTATCGCTCGTCCTCGTCTTCTCTTTACTGCTTGAAGTCTCAGCATCGCCAGGGGCCATCGCCTTTGTGCTAGGCGTGTTCTTGGTCCATCCTTCGCTCGCCTTACACCATTACCGTGACTTCACAGAACGGAAGTGGTTGAACAAGCAGTTCCAATTGTTCAGTCCGATGCTTCGAAAAGGTGAGATTCCAGTACACGTGCTCGTGTTGACAGAGGATGAAATTATCATCACGGCAGAGAGTGGGAAAGAGTACACGTATCGGCATATCTACTGGGGCGGATTCTATATCGAAAATGTCTCATGAAGGTGGTCTAATCATTGAATAGTGTGATTGTGATGGTATTTTGGGTAGTAACGTTTATTGTGTTCTTCAAAGGGGCGTTCGATATGTGGCGAGAATGGCGTGCCACGAAACAGCGCTCGGTCCTATATTTCTTTATCGTCTTGTTGCTCACTTGGTTCTGGTTCAACCCTTACCAGCTGACGGCGCTTCATCCGTTCGTCTTGATGGCGTATTATTGGAACCGGAATCGTCGGATGCGCAACGCGATGCTCGTGCTCGTCCTCGTGCCATTCTTCATTCAACTATGGTTCATGGCGAGAGCGATGTAATTTATTCAGACCACAGACAAGATGTCTGTGGTTTTTTCTTTAATCCATTGTCACAGTCATTTATAAAACGAGCCGCGTTAGAATAAGGATACGTGACCGTGCGCAACAAAAAACGCGAGCCGAACGGCCCGCGTTTTTTGATTGATGTTATTCTTTTTTCGCAACGGCGAGTTCAGCTTCCATCTCACTGAATTCACGGTTGATCCGTTTCTGCTCACTTTGGCTCGTGAACGTACTGACGAGCACGATGGCGAGCATACTGAGGAAGAAGCCTGGCACCATTTCATAGATGACCGTCGAGAGTCCGGTGACGATCCAAACGATGACCGTGATGGCCCCGACGAGGATACCGGCAAGTGCACCTTGGCGCGTCATCTTGTTCCAGTAGAGTGACAAGAGAATCGCTGGACCGAACGCTGAGCCAAAACCGGCCCAAGCATAACCGACGAGCGTCAAAATCGTGTTCGACGGGCTGAGCGACATGAGTGTCGCGACAAGTCCGACCGTCAAGACGCCGATTCGACCGGCGAGGACCATCGTTTTTTCACTGGCATCTTTATTGAAGAACTTGCGATAGAAGTCTTCTGTCAAAGCCGAAGATGTCACGAGAAGCTGCGACGATACCGTCGACATGACCGCTGCCAGAATTGCAGCGAGCAAGAATCCAGTGATGAACGGGTGGAACAATACTTCTGAGAAACGGATGAACACCGTCTCCGGGTCAGCGAGAGGATTGCCTTGACCACGGAAGTAGGCGATCCCGACAAGTCCAGTCATGACGGCACCGATGATTGAGACTGTCATCCAGCCCATACCGATACGGCGTGCCGTCTTCAATGATTTCACATCACGAATCGCCATAAAGCGGACGATGATGTGCGGTTGACCGAAGTACCCAAGTCCCCAAGCGAGGAGACCGATAATTCCGAGCGTCGTTGTTCCTTTGAACAGGTCGAACAATTCCGTGTTGATTGTCGAAGCCGTATCGACGGCGTTCGAGACACCACCGACGTCAGTCAAGGCGACGACTGGGACGAGGACGAGAGCGAGGAACATGATGACACCTTGCGCAAAGTCCGTCCAACTGACGGCTGTGAAACCGCCGAACAGTGTATATAGTGCGACGACGCTAATCGTCACGATGACACCTGTCTGATAGTCGAGCCCGAATGAGCTTTCAAACAACTTCCCGCCAGAGACAAGTCCAGCTGACGTATAGAACGTGAAAAAGATGATGATGACGGATGCAGACAGGATCCGTAGCCAGTTCGAGTGATCTCGGAACCGATTCTCTAAAAAGTCAGGAATCGTGATCGAGTCATTTGCCATCTCTGTGAAGACACGTAGACGGGGAGCGACTAACAAGTAGTTCAAGTAAGCTCCGATGACCAATCCAACGGCTAACCAAATCGCTGATAATCCCGTGGCATACATTGCGCCCGGAAGTCCCATTAACATCCAACCACTCATATCCGAAGCTCCGGCTGACATGGCGGTAACACCTGGCCCCATCTTGCGGCCACCTAACATATAATCTGATGAATCGGTCGTCCGTTTATAAGCGACGTATCCGATGAGGAGCATCATCACGAGGTAAAGCGCGATGGATACCCATTCTTGCCATAACATTTGATTACCTCCTGTTTGCTTTCAATTGTGTCGATTCAATCAATCACGGTTCAATCATGTGTGTGTCTCACACAAATGAGTCAAACTTGAATGACTAGGCGAACTTGTGACTAACCATAACGGACCACGGAAATCATTGCAAACTGTCATGTTTTCATAAAAACGGCTCTAAAGCGCATAGTATCAACGGATGAGTGCATTATTTTTCGTGATTAAAGTTTAAACATTCTGACAATTAGTTATGTTCGTGACACTTCTGTGTCATCTATTTGTCATATAACTCGTCATATTTTATGTCTTTAAACGCAAACGACGGCTTCTCCCTTTGCAGAGAGAAACCGTCGTTTGATTGCTTAAATCATTCGGTGGTGAGATTGAACGCGATTTTTTCGACAGAACGCATCGTCGGGAACGTCTGCCCGGATTTGGCTTGCATCGTTACCAAGGCATATTGTTTCCCATCCCGCTCCATCAAGAACACCATCGTATAGCCCGATTCGTCGGTATAGCCGGTCTTGGTCGCTGTGACGAGTTTCGAGTAATGAATGCTCCGTTCATTGACGGCCGATCCGAGATGATACCACCAGCGTCGCTTTTGATTTCCGGCAGCATCTTTAAACTTTGCCTCATATTCATACGTTCCGGCAATCTCGACGAGTTCAGGATAAGTGCCGAACGCATACGTGATGCGAGCCATGTCGAGCGCGGTCGTATAATGATTCGGGTCGGAGTAGCCATGGGCATTCCGGAACTGGGTCCCGGTCAGTCCAAGCACTTGGGCGCGTGCGTTCATCAGTTCGACGAACTCATTCGTCGAGCCGCTCACGTACTCGGCTAGACTATTGGCCGCGTCATTTCCTGATTCGAGCAATGTCGCGTATAAGGCCTGGCGAACGGTCAAGCGGTCACCGACCGCGAGATGGACAATATGGCTGTCCCATGGGATATCCAAAGTAGATTTTTTGACGATGACGACGTTTTGATCGAGTTCTTTCTCGGCGACGGCCTTCTCATAAGCGAGAAGTGCGGTCATCAGTTTGGTCGTACTGGCCGGGAAGACGCGGTCGGCACCATTCTTGTCAATCAGCACCTGGCCATCTGTCAAATTGACGAACGCCATCGACCCGACGAGAAGTTCGGCCGTGTCGGGCGACACGAGCGGTTGAGTCGTCCATGGTTTGATTGGAATCTCGGGGAACGACGGTCCTTGTTTGACCGGTACGGCGGCCGCGGCCGGCGCAACGGTTTTCGGTTCTGCTTCTTGTTTAAAGCCGATCAATGCAGGGATGATGGCAAGTAATCCAATCATGGCGAGGCCGACAAAGAGTCGCCTCATGATGTACGTGTTTCTTCGATGTCTGCGGTTTCGTTTCACTAGATAATCGCTCCTTCATTGTTTACTTTTCTACCATAATGGATGAGGCCTCCTGAAATCGTCTTCAAAATCAAGAATCAGGTCAATAATTGAGGCGTATGAAATGAATCGGAAGGGGTATACACAGTAACAGACACTTATCTTATTTAGAGGGGGTACGTTTATGCATCGTCATCCGTTCACCAATTCACTCTGGCGTCAGCACAATGCGGCAACACCTTATCCGCGACTTGAGAGCTCTATTTCGTGTGACATTGTCGTCATCGGGGCAGGAATCGCCGGGCTCGTCACGGCATATGAGTTGCAACAGCGCGGCAAGCAAGTCGTCTTGCTCGAAGCGACTGAAATCGGCCGGGGGACGACCGGCCACACGACCGCGAAATGTTCCGTTCAGCATGGGACCGTCTATTCCAAATTGATTCGGACGTTCAATCAAGAGACGGCGCGCCTCTATTACGAGTTCAACGAGCAGGGACTCGCCTATTTGCGGCAACAGGTCGAGGCCGGGTTCGACATCGATTTCGAGACAAAAGATTCATATTTATATTCAATCGATGGGTCGAGTCAACTCGTCGCTGAGCGCGAGGCGTATGCACAACTTGAGCTGCCCGGGGGAGACGCGACCGAGGAAGTGAAGGCGGTCCTCCCGTTCGAGGTCAAACAAGCGATCGTCATTCGCGACCAGGCCCAGATGCATCCGGTCAAATACTTACACGAGCTCGCCAACCGCTTCGTCGCGGCTGGCGGGAGACTCCACGAGAAGACACGGGCGACCGAAATCAGTTCGGGACCGCGCCCGATCGTCACGACGTCGACAGGGCGACGGGTCCAGGCGAATCAGGTCGTGGTCGCCACCCATTACCCGTTCAACGACATCCGGGGGCTGTACTTCTCGAAGTTTGAGGTCGAGCGTTCCTATATCGTCGCTTGTGAGACGGAACAGAGCGTCCCGGACGGTATGTATTTGAGTGTCGATCAGCCGAGCCGGTCGTTCCGTACGTTCAAGGATGGCGACAAGACGTATATGCTCGTCGGAGGCGAAGGACACTTGAGCGGACACGTCACCGAGACCCGCTCGCGCTATGACCGCTTGGACCGCTTCGCCCATGATTCGTTCGGGGCCAAGAAAGCGAGTTTCCGCTGGTCATCCCAGGATCTGATCACGTTGGACCACCTCCCGTACATCGGGCAAATGTTCAGCCGTGAGCCGGACGTGTTCGTCGCCACCGGGTTCGCCAAATGGGGGATGACGAACGGGATTGCCGGCGGACTGTTGCTGGCCGATCGACTGACCGGGCGCCCGAATCGGTTCAACGACTTATTGGACCCACAACGCTCGAAATTGAAACCGGCCGACGTCGGGCAATTCTTAAAGACGAACCTCGACACGGCCGTTCAATTCGTCAAAGGGTCACTGGAAAGACCGGGTACACTCGACGACCTGCAACTTGATGAAGGCGGGATCGTCCAGGTAAACGGCAAGAAGGTCGGCGCGTACCGTGACCTCGACAACGAATGCCATCTCGTCTCGACACGATGCACCCATATGGGATGTACCGTCAATTGGAACGATGCGGAACGCTCATGGGATTGTCCGTGCCACGGTTCACGGTTCGACACGAAAGGAAACGTGTTGGAAGGACCGGCGACACAACCGCTCGCCTATGATCGGAAAATCGATGTGCCGAAACAATAGGCAACGCGGGTCGTCTATATTAAAGTAAAGAAGTAACGATATAACTGTCATAGGGGTGGAATCAGAATGGAACTAACAAAGCAGTGGCGTGACCATTTCAAACAATTGCGTGCCTTCGACGAGGCGATTTCTTTACTGTATTGGGACATGCGTACCCAGATGCCGGAACAGTCGGCACCGCTACGGGCCGAGACAATCGGTTATCTGTCGACCGAGGCGTTCAAACGCCAGACGAGCGAATCCTTCAAGGCACTGTTGGCCGAGATGACCGAGACGGAGGACTTGACACCGATCGAGTTGCGTTCGGTCGCGGTCGCCAAAACCCAATATGAACGGAATGCCAAAATCCCGTCCTCAGAATATCAGGCGTATGTGACGCTCGTCTCTGAGGCTGAGACGGCGTGGGAGAAAGCGAAGGATCAGAATGACTGGCACATGTTCGCCCCATATCTCGAGAAAATCATCGGATTTCAGCGGAAGTTCGCCGACTATTTCGGCTACGAATCGCATCCGTATGACGCCCTCCTTTACGATTATGAGCCAGGGATGACCGTCGACCAGCTCGATGAATTGTTCCGGACGCTTCGCGACGAGCTCGTCCCGCTGATCCGTCAGCTGCCTGAACCGGTCCAAGTGCTCGACTGGTCGATGGACAAGGCCGTTCAGCAACGACTGTGTGAGGACTGGATGCGTGTCGTCGACTATGATTTGACGCGCGGCCGTCTCGATGCCACGGTGCATCCGTTCGAGATCACGATCAACCGTCGCGATGTGCGCATCACGACGAAATATGATGAGACCGATTTCCGTAACGCCTTGTTCGGTACGATGCACGAGGCCGGGCACGCGACGTACGAACAGCAAATCGACTCTGAACTCGACGAACTCGGTCTCGGGGGCGGTGCCTCGATGGGCATCCATGAGTCACAGTCCCTCTTCTTTGAAAACTTTGTCGGACGAAGCGAGGTGTTTTTGAAGAGCGTCTATCCGCGCCTTCAATCCGAGCATCCACAGTTGCAGAACATAGATTTTGATACGTTCTATGCCGGCGTGAACGAGGCGAAACCGTCTCTCATCCGGATCGAGGCGGACGAACTGACATACAGCCTGCATATCATCATCCGCTATGAGCTTGAAAAGCAACTCATCCAAGGTGATTTGTCGGTCGAGGATTTGCCAGCGGCATGGAACGCGCTCTATAAGGAATATCTAGGTGTCGATGTGCCGAGTGATTCGAAAGGCGTCCTACAAGACGTTCACTGGGCCGGCGGGTCGTTCGGTTACTTCCCGAGTTACGCCCTCGGTCTGATTTACGCCGCTCAATTGACGGAATCACTCAAGAACGAGCATCCTGACTTCGAGTCGCTCATCAGCACGGGCACGTTCGGTCCAATCAAACAATGGCTCGAGGACAATGTCCACCGCCATGGTAAAGCGCTGACCCCGAACGAACTCATCAAGCAAGTGACCGGAGAGGACATCTCGGTCCGCCCGCTCATCCGCTATTTGACGAACAAATACAAAACGAACTGAGGCGAAAACGAATGAAACTTTTCGCGCACCGAGGGGTGATGGCCCATCATCCGGAGAATACGATGACGGCGTTCCGGGCAGCACTCGAAGCACAAAGCGATGGGATTGAGGCGGACGTGCACATGACAAAGGACGGAAAGCTCGTCCTTATCCACGATGAGACGATCAATCGGACGACAGATGGGCGTGGACGTGTCGCCGATATGACTTTATCAGAGCTGCGAGGCTATAATGCCGGTGTCACGTTCGCTATCCAAGAACAGATTCCGACGTTAGACGAACTGATCGATCTGTGCCGAGGGACATCGATGGTCCTCAATCTCGAGGTCAAGACGGATATCGAGCGGTATCCTGGTATTGAACAACTCTTGATTGACACCATTCGAAACCAGCGTCTTCCAGTTGGACAAGTCATGTTCTCTTCTTTTAACCATTCGACGCTCCAGCGTTTGAACCAATTGGCGCCAGAAATTGAGTGTGCCGTATTGTTGGCACAACCGCTATATGACCTCGTCGCATATTGCAAGAAAGTCGGCGCGACCGCCGTTCATCCGAATGTCCTGACGATGACCGATGAAGAGATTCTTCATCTTCAGGACGAAGGTCTCTCCGTACGTCCCTATACCGTGAAAACAGTCCACGACCTAGAGCGGTTCAGTCAACTCGGCGTCGATGCGGTGTTCGTAAATGACATCGACTGGGCAAAAGCACATTCAACCCCGTAACGTTACGCGTTACGGGGTTTTTAAACAATAGGGAAGGGGAAGTCTGGTTAATGTAAAGAAAGCGGTTTCTTTCAAATGTGCTGAGCGGCATATTGAGAGCATACCGTCACCTTTACGCCGTTGCTCCGTTGTCTTAAATTTAAGATGTCACCAGCTACATAGCAATCAGATGTAGCACACATTGCAGCACCGCATCAAACTTGTTGTATACAGTCAATCGGTCAACCCAAGCAGAAAAAGGAGGAAATTTCACATGAAGAAATTGATGTCTTTACTTGGTACACTCGCCTTGGCGTTCGCACTCATCGTGCCGGTCAGTGCAGATGGACACGAGAACGCGATGGTACGTGTACTCCACGCTTCACCTGACGCACCTGCAGTAGATGTGTACGTCAATGGTGAAGTCGCGGTCGAAGGCGCAGAGTTTAAAGCGCTCACAGACTACTTGACTCTCCCGGCTGGAGATTACAACGTGGAAATCAAGCCAGCTGGTGATACAGAGACGGTCGTCGTTGCGGCAGACCTCTCAATCGAAGCAGGCAAATTCTACACAGCGGCAGCAATCGGTCAACTTGAAAACATCGAGATCGCAGCAATGGAAGACGATGCGAACTTCGAAGATGGAAAATCGAAAGTCCGCGTCGCTCACTTCGCACCTGACGCACCGGCAGTCGATGTCGCTCCTAAAGGCGGCGACCCACTCTTCTCGAACCTCGAGTTCAAAGCAGTAAGTGACTACGGTACACTCGACGCTGGCACGTATGACCTTGAAGTTCGTCCGGCCGGCGCGACTGACGTCGTGAAGGCACTTGACGGTGTCGCTCTCGAAGGCGGTAAAAACTACACGGCATTCGCCATCGGACTCCTTGAAGGCGAACCAGCGTTTGAAGTCCTTCTCGCAGCAGACGGTGGGGAAATGGCTGGAGCACCTGACACAGGTCAAGGTGGTCTCGCTCAGACAGCATCGATGAACTGGTTGCTCGCAGCAGCGGTTCTTGGTGCAGCAGCAGCTGGCTTCTACGTCTTTCGTCGTCAGAAGCAAGACGCTTAAACTACTCTTCATCGGAACGTTATCGTTCCTTATGATTGCACCGGGCGCAGACGCACCGGATGCGGACGCGAAATTGACGACGGTCGGCTTCGCCGAACCGCTCGTCCTAGAAACGACCGAAATTGATCGGCAGTCATTCCGTACCGACACATTTATCCCAAAACGACTGAAGATTCCGTCAATTGATGTCAACGCGGTCATCCAACCGGTCGGGAAAGACCGACTCGACCGGATGGATACTCCGACGGAGACAGATGAGGTCGGCTGGTATCGGTACGGGGCGAAAGCAGGGGCGACCGGAAACGTGGTATTATCTGGTCATCTCGATGACCTCAGTGGTCCGGCCATCTTCGCGAACCTTGGCGACTTACGCCTCGGAGAATCGGTGACGCTCCAGCGTGGCAAAAAGGCAATCGCGTATGAAGTCGTTTCCGTCGAACGGTATCGGCTCGAAGACGTCCCGCTCGCCTCGATTTTTGCGGCGACCCAGGCGGAACGGCTCCAGCTAATCACTTGTACGGGCCCTTATGACCCAGAGTATGGATACCGGGACCGAATCGTCGTCACGGCGATCGTCAAGTCTTAAATCAAGAATGAACCCGAGTGTGGTCCAACCATACTCGGGTTTTTTGTTGTAGCGTGGCGAAACAAAAAACGACCAGGCCGCAATAATCGGCCCAGTCGTTCTTATGCGTCCATTCGGTCAAGCAGTCTTGACAGAAGAATCAATTCGTCATCTGAGAAATCGGTGAACACGTCCATCAAATACTCGATTTTCATGTCTTCCAGTGTCTCGAACAGGGCACGGCCTTCTTCAGTCGCTTGCAATTCGACGACACGACGATCACGTTCGCTGCGTTCGCGGGAGATCAACCCTTTTTTCGTGAGTTCATCCGCGAGAGCGGTAATCATCGAAGCCGAGAATTGGAACTCGTTTGATAGAGCCGAGGCGATTTGAGGACTGTTTTGACAAAGCGAGCGGAGAATGAAAAATTCGTTTCGCGTCAAGTATTGTGAGAACATCGACCGGAGGTTCTTTTTCACTCCGCGATAGTTCATGCGAATCCCTCGCTCAGCATCGGCGACGAGCTGACGGCGGGATGCTGTTTGTACAGGTGTTGTCATCCTCAAGAATACCTCCTACATAAAATATCATTATTTGCATATATTTCAGAACATAAAAACATTCTACAACAAAAACATGATGTCTGTAAAGTTATGATGGCTCTTCGCGGGTACGAAGTTCTTGGATGACCTCGTCGTAATGTTTCAAATCCGGATAGAAGCGTCGGAAGAAGAACTCGATCTGCTGGTCATCGCCTTCTGCGAGCAATTTCGCGAGGACGGCATAGACGACACCCATCCCTTGACGGGGCAGGAGAGACGATGGCAACAGCGTCGCACATTGGATAGCCCGATTGAAGTAAAGGTCGAGCGTGTCGCTCAAGTCCTGGAACGTGCGAATCTCCGCGTAATGGAACATACGCGTCAGCTCGATGATCGTCGACAAGTCGGTGTCGAGCAGCCAATCGCTCTGGAAGATGGCGTTGTCAAGCTTCTCGACGGTGACGTCATTGGCGATATAGTAATTCAAATTATCTCGCGTGATACTCACCTTATCGGGCGATTCGACGATCCGTTCGACGGTCTCTTGTTCGAACGTCCGCAACTGTTTGCGGATATTGACGAACTCGGAGTCGGCAATCTCGAGGAGCCCGGCGACACGGCTGAAGCTGCGCTTGATTTCCGGTGGCACGGCGTTCGGGTTCTTATAACCGAGGTCATGCTCGATTTCGGCCCACGCGTGCTGCAAGATGGACCGGACTTGAATCTCGGCTTCTTTGTCCTCATAGCGACGGTACTCCCCGAGGGCGAGCCGCGTGTCGCTCAAGCCGACGACGTAATGGACCGACAAATAACCGAACTCATTCGGGTCGAGCAACGTGGATTTATCAATCGACTGTTCGCGGTCTATCCGGAACTCATCCTCGAGGATTTGGGCCACGGCACGGACATCGTCGTGGAAATAGGTCACGATCCGAATCCCCGCCAAATCCTGGACGTCGCGCAACGACCGGTATTGATACGGTTTGCGGGATAACTTGGCATACAGGCTCTCGGCTTCCTTCGCCCGGGCGACGATCGAGTGGAACTGGATGCCGGCGTCGTTCAACAGCTCGCTGAGGAGTAACTTCAGCTTGGCTGCGAACGCCTCGTAATCTTCTTTCTCATTCATATAGTCGAGCATGATCGTGTTCATATCCTGTCTCGGCATCAACATCACTCCTTGTCTCATTATATGTAGTATAGCATCAAAGAAATCGGTGTCGCATCTGTTGTCCGCCCCTATGATACAATACGGTTTGGAACGGGAAGGAGTGTCACGCGTGAGAGTGAGCCATACGTTGAAATCGACCGAGCGCGAGAAGCTCGAGATTGTTGCCGGGTTGTTACAACAAGCAGGCTATCGGTCTGGAAAGATCGACTGGCAGACCGGCATTAATATCGTTCGGGTCAGTCGCGAAGAGGTGTCGTCTGAATCGGACGAACGGACCCGCATCCAAGGCATCGTCGACCATTTCGGAATCGAGGACTGGACTGCCACGTTTTCTTGAACCCCTCTTTTTCAAATCGCTGAACGAAATGGGTTTTGTGACTCATTTTTCGGGAATAGTATATTATTCGATTTTAGATCAGCGGACGTTTAGGAGGATGAATATGTTAGAAACAAGAATCGTGCGGGATATGACCTCGGTCGACCATGAAGTGAACGGGATGGTGTCAGGGGGATGTGTCAACGAGCACATTTACTTATTTGCGAGAGATGAAGAATTGACGGTGCGGCTCGCTGCAGAAGCGGGTGTGCAACCATACCGCATCACTGAAAAAGGGCTGTGGGAGTCACTCATGTCGAAGTTTACAAAAAATTCGGATGACCGGATCGAGCAGCTCGAGAGCCTCGGTCTGACGAAAGAGATGGTCGAATCGCTCGAAGGAGAGATTCAGGCCGGGAAAATCGTCCTCGTCTGCGACAAACCATAAAAAGAGCCGGAACTGACCTCGTCAGTCCCGGCTCTTTTCGTCATTTTGTCTCGTAATAGGCGTTCACGATCCGGCGCAGCGAACGCTCGTTCAAGTCGAGCGGTTTGTACCCGGCGTCCTCTAACAGACGTTTCGTGTTGGCGTCGTCGAACGCGATATTGCGATTCAAGTAAGGGTTGAACACTTTCACCATCTCGTTGAACGTCTGTTCGGCTTGGCTGAGCGAAGACGTCGGCGTCTCGGTGATCTTCAAGTGCGGGAACGCGAGCGCTTGCTTCATATAGTCGAGCATGGTCACATTGCGCGGCGGGTCATCGTTCGTCACGTTATAAATCGTGTCCGGCTTGGCGTGTTCGATGGCGGCGAGGAGCACATCGGCCACGTAATCGACCGGGACGAGGTTCGACGTGCCGGTCTCCGAGCCGAGCAGACGAATCGGTCCATCCGGTGCCCCGCGGCGCTCGAGACGGCGCTTGAACACCTCGAGGGCGCGCATATAGCCGTACATCGTGAACTTCGAGTCGGCCTCGCCGGTCTTCGAGTCCCCAACGATGATGGCGGGACGGAAAATCGAGACGTCGAGCTGGTCCCGTTCCGCCCAGACGGCCTGTTCGGCGTGCGCCTTGCTCTCCTCGTACGGATTATGGAACGTCTGGTCGGTCGCATACAACGTCTCATCGCCGACCTCGCGTGCTCCGAGCGTGTACGCCGTGCTGACGTGGAAGAAGCGAGGGCAATGCAGCGCCTTTGCGAGCGCGAGCGCTTGTCTCGTCCCGGTCAAATTCGTCTCGAACAGTTCCTCACGGAGCTCCTCATCGAATTTGACGAGGGCCGCCATGTGGAGCACCAAGTCGATGGAACGGTCATGGTCGGTGATGAACCGCTCGTCTGCTCCAAGGAACGGGGCCGTCAAATCCCCGGCTAGGACGGTGATGGAGCGAAGTTCGTCCCGTGAGAACATCGCCTCCATTTTCTCAGGTGTACGGGCGAGGACGCACAGCGTATGCCCACAATGAATCAGCTCGCGGGCGAGCCGTCCTCCCAAAAATCCGGTCGCACCGGTCATAAAAATATTCACAGCGTTCTTCCTCTCTTTTCAGTCTCTCCCCATCATAACAAGTGGCAACGGAATGAGCCACTTTCAACCTAAAGAATAAAATTAGGGGTTTAACAATTTTTAAAGTCGGTTATGACTTAAGGAGAAGCGTACGCAAGGATACGTCATGACAGTGTTGATCTGTCAAATAACTTAAGTGAGGTTTTTTAGAATCATGGCTAATCTATTCGGAACAGACAAGGATGGCAACAGGAAGAAGCAAGAAGAGATTGAAAAAACGGTTCAGGAGAATGGGATCACACAAATCCACATGTACTTCTCCGACGTGCTTGGAGACTTGAAGCTACTGACTCTCTCTGCAAAATTGTTGCCGGAAGTCTTTGAAGGGAAGACGATGTTTGACGGTTCATCCATCGCCGGTTTTTCTTCCATCAAAAACTCAGACCTATTCTTGAGACCGGATTTAGATTGTCCACGCTACGAGCAGGATGGGGACGAGAGCATTCTCGCCTTCTTCTGTGACGTCTGCACACCGGACGGCGAACGTTACGAGTTCGACCCGCGCAACGTCTTGAAAGATGCCCTCGAGCGGGCTGCACGTGACGGCTACTCGATTTTCGTCGGCGCCGAGCCAGAATTCTTCATCTTCGACGAGAATGGTGAATTTTACGATGAGGCGGGTTACTTCTCGACACGTTCGGAAGACAAAGGGTATGAGGTCCGCCAACATATCGCCAACCGCTTGAGCGAAGTCGGGTTCAACATCGAGGCGGTCCACCACGAAGTCGCACCGGCCCAGCACGAAATCGGGATCAAATATGATGACGCGCTCCACACGGCCGACAACATCCAGTTCTTCAAAGAAATCGTTCAATTGGCAGCCCAAGAGAAAGGTGCAAAAGTATCGTTCTTGCCGAAACCGCTCCGTGACGTGAACGGTTCGGGGATGCACCTCAACATCTCGGTATGGAAGAACGACAAGGACGGCAACCCGACGGTGAACGCATTCGAAGAGCCGGAGTCAGACTACGGTCTATCGCTCACGGCCCGTCACTTCATCGAAGGGATTCTGAAGCATGCCCGCGCGACGGCCATCTTCACGAACCCGCTCCCAGAGTCGTATGAGCGTCTCGTGCCAGGTTTCGAGGCACCGGTTAACATCTGTTGGAGCCCGTCGAACCGCAGTTCGATGATTCGGATCCCGGCGTCACGTGGAAGCGCGACGCGCGTCGAAGTCCGTAACCCAGACCCGAGTGCGAACCCGTACTTCGCGCTTGCGGCATTGATTTATGCCGGACTCGAGGGCATCGAGCAACAGCTCGAGCCGTCGGCACCGAACGAGGACGACTTGTTCGAGTACTCGGCGAAGCAAATCGAGAGCCAAGGCATCTCGTCACTCCCGGCGACGTTCCATGAGTCAATTCAATCGCTCAAGTCGGACCGGTTCCATGATTACTTCAACCATGACTTGATTGACCGCTACTTGTCGCTCATCCAAGTCCGTAAATAAGCAACGTATACAAAAGCCCATTCCTCGGCCGAGGAATGGGCTTTTACGCTTAATGAATCCCGCGCATATACTTTTTGATGACCGGGGCGAGAGCGAACAAAATCATACTGAGTACAATCGCTGCTCCACCGATAATCCCGAAGTAGAGCATCTCGTTCTCTGGTGAATAGAAACGAACGAGCTGGGCGTTAATCCCTTGTGCCGCCGCGTTCGACAAGAACCAGAGTGACATCGTCTGGGCCGAGAAGGCGGCCGGGGCGAGTTTCGTCGTCGCCGACAGACCGACCGGCGACAGGCTGAGCTCACCGAGCACGACGATGAAGTAACTGAGGACGAGCCAGAGCGGGTTGACGAGCGTGTCGGGGCCACCGAAGTAGGCCGGGAGCAAGATCACCAAGAAACTTAACCCTGCGAACAAAATCCCGAAGGCAAACTTCGTCGGGATGCTCGGCTCACGGTCACCGAGTCGGACCCAAAGCCATGCGAACACCGGAGCGAGCATGATGATGAATAACGGGTTGAGCGACTGGAACCAGGCAGGTGACAGCGTGAACCCTAAAAATTCAAGGTCGGTCCGCTTATCGGCATAGCTGGCCAAAATCGTCGCGCCTTGCTCTTGAATCGCCCAGAACATGACCGAGGCGATGAAGAGCGGGATATAGGCGATAATCCGTGACCGCTCGACTTCCGTCGTTTTCGGGCTACGATACATGACGATGAAATAAATCGTCGGAATCGCGATCCCGAACACACCGACGAGACCGATGAACGTGTTAATCGTGAACAATCCTTGTGGAATCAAGACAGCCAACAGACCACCGATGAGGACGACTGCGATCGTCGTATACTTGATCGCGTTTTTCTTTTCAGACGGCGTCAACGGGTTCGGTACGTATGAACCGGCGAGACCGAGATTCTTTTTCTTCGTGACCATGAAGACGACGAGACCGATGAACATCCCGACCGCGGCGAGGGCGAAGCCCCAATGGAAGCCATAACTCTTTTGAACCCCACCGACGATCAAAGGCGAGATGAAGGCACCGAGGTTGATCCCCATATAGAAGATACTGAACCCGGCGTCACGACGACGGTCCGTCTCATTGTACAGGTCACCGACGATACTCGAGACGTTCGGTTTTAAGAGACCGGTCCCGATGACGATCAACGCCATCGAGATGAACAAGAACGTCAGGCTACCAGGAATCGACAGTACGATATGACCGAGCATGATGAACACACCGCCGAAGAAGACGGACCGGGACGTCCCGAACACACGGTCAGCGAGCCATCCCCCGATGACCCCCGACATGTAGACGAGTGCGCCATACACCGACATGATGGACAAGGCGACGTTCTGGTCGAGACCGAGACCGCCATCTGATACCTCGTAATACATGTAGAAGACGAGGATGGCACGCATCCCGTAATACGAGAACCGTTCCCAAAACTCAGTGAAGAATAGCGTGAACAACCCTTTAGGCTGTCCGAAAAAACCTTTTTGTGGCACGCTGTCCACAATTTTCTGTTTATCGATCCTTTCCATGAAAGATCCCTCCTTAACCGTATTATCATAAAAAGAATCATTATGTTTGTAAAGAATAATAGAAGCAAATATTCAAAATTTAACGAATTTGCAACGAATTAAAAAATCACACTAAACGACTAGGTTCAGTGTGATTTATATAGGTCAAGCCGTCTTTTGTTTCGCTTCGGCCGCACTGACGCGACGTCCGAGCTGCCAGTAGATGAGGCCTGACACACAGCTGGCCGCCCCGACGAGGATTAAGGCGATATGACCGGCCCGCTGATCGAAGAATAGGCTCGCCATGATTGGAGCCGTCACCCCGCCGATCAACCATTGGATACTGGCGGCCCCGTTATAGGCCCCACGCATATTCTCCGGAGCGATCAAGGCGATGAACGTCTGTTGGACCGGGGACATGATCATCTCACCGAGCGTATAGAACGCGTATACCGCGAGCAAGACGCTGACGAGGACGAGGTACGGTGTCCCGAGGGAGTAGAGGAGACGCGGCATGACCGCAATCAGGATCATGCCGACCCCGAAGATGGTCGCCCCGGCGAGCATGACGTTGCCGAACGGCTTGCGCCCGAGTTTCGAGGCAATCGGGAACTGGAACAACACGACCATGATACCGTTCAAGGCGAGCATATAGGCGAACGGGTTCTCACGGTCAGTGAACGACGGCATCGACTCACGCAAGAACAGCGGCAGCATGCTCTCGATGAGCGAGAAGCCCATCGAGATGAACACACCGGCGAAGATGAAGACGAGGAAGACCTTGTCGTTATAGAACACCCGTAGCACGTCTCGGTTCGACGGCGTGTCGGCCTCAGTTGTCTCCGGGAGCGACTCCCGGATGAAGCGGCCGAGGACGAGCGCATAAAGGATAAAGACGAATGACGCCGAGAAGAAGATATACTGCCGGTCGATGAACAGGACGGCACTGCCGAGGAGCGGACCGAGCGCAGCCCCGATGTTATGGCCCATCCGCAACAGGCCGAACGCCTCGTTCATCTGTTCAGGTTCGGTCACGTCCGCCACCATCGCGCTCGCGGCCGGATGGAACAACGAGTTCGTCAAGCCGAGCATGGCGTTCAAAAGGAGGAGCGGCCAAAACGTCTCGGCGAACGCGAAACCTACGAGCGCGAGCGCATCGCCGAGGATGGCGATCATCATGATCGGTTTGCGGCCATACAAATCCGCGAGCCGTCCGCCGACGACCGAACCGATGAGGGCCATGATTGGACCGGTCGCCATGATGACACCGACCTGGATATAACTGTCGAGCTTGTCACTGTAATAGAGGACGAGGAACGGCGCGATCATGAACATCATGACGCCGGTGATCGTCTCCCCGAGGAAACGGATCCAAATATTGCGGTCGAGTCGTTTGAGTGATTGAATCATTAGGTTCACCTGCTTTAATTATTGGAATGAAAAAAGGGACGCAACATGCACAAAGGCATACGCGTCCCTACGATCTTAGACATGCCTCGGAAGGCAGGGGAACGTCACGGATTCAAATCACGGAGAGGCGCCTGCCGGTCAATATGGACTTGGACGTGCGAGCGTTGAATGACTGACATCGGTACCTCTCCTTTCTGCATTGGACTGTCTTCTCTTCAAGATTATGATATTTCTGTGAAATGTGTCAACCTAAATCGTCAATGTGTCATAACAATTCATTCAAGTTCTTGCGACTGAGCCGGTAGTCGATCAAGCGCGAGAACACGACTTGAATCATCGCCGTGACCGGCACGCTGATGAACATTCCGACGAGGCCGAACAGGCTGCCGCCGATGATGATCGACGTGATGACCCAGAACGGCGTGATGCCGACGCTGTCGCCGAGAATCTTTGGCCCGAGCCAGAGTCCGTCGAATTGTTGCAACAAGAAGATGAACAAGAGGACGATGAGCGCCGTGAACGGGTCATAGAAGTAAGTGATGATGAACGCCGGGATAATCCCGAGCAGCGGCCCGACGTACGGGATGAAGTTCAAGACACCGACGATGACGCCGAGCAGAAGCGCGTATGGCGCACCGATAATCAACAGACCGGCGACGGCCAGCACCCCGATGATGAGGCAGTCGAGCGACTTCCCGATGATATAGCGTTTGAAGATATAATCCATCTCTTGGAAGATGTCGATCGTCGTCTTGGCTGACGCGACCGGGAACATCGCATACAACAGCCGCTTGAACATGCGGGCAAAAATCTCTTTGTCTTTTAAAAGATAAATCGAGATGACGATCCCAATCAAGAAGTTAATGAGCGTCATCGTGAAGCTCGACACGTAGCTGACCGACGACAAGACGGCCGTCTCGACCCAGCCCGAGTAGCGCTCCTCGAACCGGCTGAAATCGATGGCCTGGGCGACTGTCGCGTTATACTCTTTCAAATACGTGTTCAACTGTGAGAGATACCCGTCAATCTGACGGATGTAGGACGGGAGTTCCTCGATGAGCGAGGCGAGGCTCGAATAAATGCGTGGGAACAGTGTCACCGCAGAGATGACGAGAATCCCGATAAAAATGATATAGACGATCAGCAAGCCTTGATATCGTTTTAGTTGAAACCGTTCTTCTATATAGGACAGGACGGTATTCAGGAGCAGCGCGATGGCGATTCCCATAATAATCGGCGTCAGCAACTGGAACGTATAATGCATCATCTGCGAAATCGTATCCGGTTCGCTGATGACTTTCCAGAGCACGAGCAAGATCAGGCCGATCACGCTCAACTTCCAAATCAATTGACGGTTTAGTTCCAATGGTCCATCCCCTCATGTTTTAAATTTTGTAGAATAACGTTCACTTTCACTATGAACGTTTTTTTATCGGGATTCAAGAGGACATGCTCTTTTTCAAAAAAGGATTGACAAGATTGGTAACGTTTGGTTAACTAAGTGACATATTACAAAAAGACAAATCGCATATAAAACACTTTCTATCAAGAGAAGCGGAGGGACTGGCCCGATGAAGCTTCAGCAACAGATTGTTTCAATACTGTGCTAATTCCAGCAAGGTGACCTTGAGAGATGGAAAGGTGGTTGTTTGAATACGTCCGTATCTCGACACCCCTTTCCTCGGAAAGGGGTGTTTTTTGCATAGGAGGACTATTCATGACTGACAGACGCTCACATCTACTTAAAACGTTACCACCTCAACATTTCGTCGGACTCGCGAACGAGGTGGCCGAACTCGAACAAGCCGGCCGCGACATCATCCGACTCGGACAAGGGACGCCTGACCTGCCGACGCCTGAGCCGATCTGTGACGCGCTTCAGACGGCGCTCCTCGACGCCTCGACCCATCAATACGGTCCGTTCCGCGGTCAGGCCCGCCTGAAGCAAGCAGTGGCGACGTTCTATTTGAATGAGTATGGAGTCGAACTTGATCCCGAGACAGAAGTAGCGATTCTCATCGGCTCAAAATCAGGTCTCATCACGTTGCCGCAATGCGTACTCGAACCTGGCGACGGGATTTTGCTACCGAATCCCGGCTATCCTGATTACATCTCGGGGGCACGCCTCGCCGGTGCCGTCGTCCGTGACCTCGTCCTCCGGGAAGAGAACGGCTTCTTGCCGGACTATGAGACGCTCGATACGCAAGAGGCAAGACTCATGTATTTAAACTACCCGAGCAATCCGACCGGAGCCGTCGCCTCACCCGCTTTCTTTGACGATACCGTCCGTTTCGCCCGGGAGCGGGACTTGATGGTCGTCCACGATTTCGCATACGGCAGCATCGGATTCGATGGACATGTCCCGCCGAGTTTCCTGCAGGCGGAAGGGGCGAAAGAAGTGGGCATCGAGGTATATACGATGTCGAAAGCGTTCAACATGTCCGGTTGGCGCGTCGCCTTCGCCGTCGGGAACGCGGACATCATCGAGGCGATCAACACGTATCAGGACCACGTCCACGTCAGCGTGTTCTCGGCCATCCAGGCGGCGGCCGTCGCCGCACTCGAGGCGCCCCGTACTATTCGCGATGACTTGGCACGACTGTACGAGGCACGGCGTGATCGCCTGATCGACGGGTTGAACCGGGCCGGCTGGGCCGTCGAACCGCCGGAAGGCTCGTTCTTCGTCTGGGCGAAAGTGCCTGAGGGTGATGCCAAGTCGTTCTCGCGGAAACTGCTGCATGAAGCCGGTGTCGCCGTCACCCCGGGCTATTTCTTCGGCTCGGAAGGGAACGGATACGTCCGCTTCGGCCTCGTCTCACCGGAACCGAAGATTGACGAGGCCGTCGAACGAATCGAGCGGTTGTTTGCCGCCTATGAGGAGGTGCGGGCATGATTCGTCAGGCCGTCCTTGAATATGACCACGCCGATGACGCGCTCGACCGTCTCGATGACTTAGTCGACGGCCGACGTGCCCACGTCCTGCACGGTCAGAACGGATATGGCATCGTTCGGGAAATCGATCCGGGAATCGCGGACTATCCGGCAACAAGGTTCAGCGGGGAGTGCACGGACTCGGAAGTCGAACGGCTCAAACCGTTTGACGCCGACGTGTTAATCGCCATCGGCGGCGGCAAGCTCGTCGATACGGCCAAACTTGTCGCCTATCAACGGAACGTCCCGCTCATCGTCGTCCCAACGCTCGCCTCCAACTGTGCGGCGTTCACACCGCTCAGCGTCGTCTATCAGGAGGACGGGAGCTACGACCGCTACGACATGTTCCGCGTCGTCATCGAACGGGTCATCGTCGACTCACGGGTCATCTCTCGCTCACCATATGAATACTTCCGGGCAGGTGTCATCGACACGGTCGCGAAGTTTTACGAGGCCCGTTATTTGAGTGGTGAC
The DNA here is from genome assembly GCF_018618375.1 of Exiguobacterium sp. E4787. Classification (NCBI taxonomy): domain Bacteria; kingdom Bacillati; phylum Bacillota; class Bacilli; order Caryophanales; genus Exiguobacterium; species Exiguobacterium sp. E4787. Next base: position 47,660 of record NZ_JACSLY010000008.1, read on the forward strand.
AGCTCAGCTGACGCCGGCGTCAACACCGGACTCGTCTTGGCCGAACAGTGCGGGCGTCTCGTCGAACTTGAATTGAGCGAGCACGCTTTTGAGTCGTATAGTGACGACGTCCGCTTCGCGGTCGATCACGTGCTCGCCATCGGCGGCGCCGTCGGTGGCTTTGGTGACGCCGGGACACGCGTCGCCGTAGGCCATGCGGTCCATAACTCGCTCAGCCGGTTCGAGTCGACCCACTCATTCTTGCACGGAGACAAGGTCGGCTTCGGCCTAATCGTCCAAGAGCGCTTGCGGCGCTCGGCCGATGCCCCGTATTTGGAAGCCTGGTTGAAACGGTTCGGTGCCCCGACGACGCTCGCGGCGCTCGGGGTCGGGTCGAGCGACATCCCGGTACTGGTCGACTCCGTCATGACGGAGACCGAGCTGCAACAATTGCCGGCACCGCTCGATAAAGATTTTCTGAAAATAATTTTTGAAAATTTACAATTATCTATTTACAATTAAACCAATTAAAAGTAAGATGATAACAACTAAATAGACCGATTGCTTATCAAGAGTGGTGGAGGGACTGGCCCTGTGAAACCCGGCAACCAGATCGTAATGATCATGGTGCTAATTCCAACAGACGAAATCGTCTGGGAGATGAGCGTGTCCGACTTTGACTTGTCGTGCCCGCCACTCTGAATGAGTAGCGGGCTTTCATTTTGGAGGAGGAAAACAAATGAACATCAAACAGAAAACAGTACTTGCAGGAACATCACTACTCGCCGCCATCGCGCTCTCAGCATGCGGACAATCGGACGCAAGTGAGGCGCTCAGCACGGAGTCGCTCACGATCGGCGTCACGGGCGGGCCGCACCAACAGATCGCCGAGAAAGTGAAAGAACTCGCGGCCGAAGACGGACTCGAGCTTGATATCAAGGTGTTCAACGACTACAATACGCCGAACACAGCGCTCGCCGAGGGCAGCCTCGACGTCAACAGCTATCAGACGCTCTCATTCCTCGAACTGCAAAAAGCCGATAAAGACTATAAAATCGACGACGTGTTCAAGACCGTCGCCTTCCCGATGGGTCTCTACTCAGAGAAGTTGACGGACATTAAAGATTTAAAAGAAGGCGACAAGGTCGCTGTCCCGAACGACCCGGCGAACGAGTTGCGGGCGCTACGTCTGTATGAGACAGCGGGACTCATCACGCTGAAGGAAGGCTTGACGGACAAGGCGACGAAACGCGATATTGCCGAGAACCCGCTCAACCTTGAATTCATCGAGCTCGAGGCGTCGCAGCTCCCGACCCAGCTCCCGGAAGTCGCGCTCGCGGCCATCAACACGAACTTCGCGATGGGTGCCGGCCTGTCCATCAACGAGGACGCTTTGTTCCACGAGGACACGGTCGACAACCCGTATCCGAACTACGTCGTCGTCCGCACCGACAACAAGGATGACGAAGTCGTCGCCACGCTCAAATCGTACTATCACTCGGACGAGGTCCGGACGTTCATCGAAGAGACGTTCGACGGCTCGATCGTCCCGGCGTTTTAAGGAGGGCCTATGATCGCACTTAAAGGCATCACGAAGACGTTCACGGTAAATAAAAGTGCCGTCACCGCACTCGACGACGTCTCGCTCACCATCGATAAAGGCGAAATCTTCGGTATCATCGGGCGAAGCGGGGCCGGCAAGAGCACGCTCATCCGTATGATCAACCTGCTCGAACGCCCGACGTCGGGCCAGGTCGAAATCGAAGGACAGGACATCACGAGACTCGACAAACGAGGGCTCTCGAAGCTGCGTCATCGCATCGGGATGATTTTCCAACATTACAACCTGCTGAAGACGGCGACCGTCGAAGAGAACGTCGCCATCCCGCTCCGTCTCGAGGGGCTTGATAAGCGCACGATCCGTGAGCGTGTCGACAAGTATCTCGACATCGTCGGATTGACGGACCATCGGAAACATTACCCGGAGCAATTGTCGGGCGGACAGAAGCAACGTGTCGCCATCGCCCGCGCCCTCGCGCATGAGCCGGACATCTTGCTCAGCGACGAGGCGACGAGCGCGCTCGACCCAGAGACGACCGAGTCGATCCTCGACCTGTTGCTCGACATCAACCGCGAGCTCGGGCTGACGATTTTCCTCATCACCCACGAGATGGAAGTCATCGAGCGCATCTGCGACCGGGTCGCGGTTATCGAGGCCGGCCGGATCATCGAAGAAGGGAACGTGCTCGACGTGTTCTCTGACCCGCAGCATGCGACGACGCGCAAATTCTTGAAAACGAACCTCGATGTCCCGAAAGAGGTCGTCGACGAATTGAGCACGCACGGGACGCTCGTCAACTTGTCGTTCATCGGCCATCAAAGTGAACAGGCCGTGCTCGCCCAATTGACGAAACGGTTCGGCTTACTGCCGAACATCATCGGGGGCGGCATCAAAAAGTTGAAAGGTGGTCTCGTCGGTAATCTGCTCGTCCATTTGGACGGCGATAAGGCCCAGACCGACCAAGCCGTCCGTTTCTTAGAGGCGAGCGGTGTGAAAGTGAAGGAGGTGACGAACCATGCTTCAGTTTTGGGAAAATTGGGGTGACTTGATTTGGACGGGGACGATTCAGACGCTCACGATGACCGGCATCGCGCTCGTCATCTCGACGTTGATCGGACTGCCGCTCGGGACGCTGCTCGTCTTGACGCGACCGCACGGGCGGCTCGCCAACCGTTATTTCTACGGCATCTTGTCGAGCGTCATCAACGTCGTCCGTTCAATCCCATTCATCATTCTCTTATTCTTCATCCTCCCGTTCACCCGCTTCATCATGGGAACGACGATCGGCGTCCAAGGCGTGCTGTTACCGCTAATCGTGTTCACGGCCCCGTATATCGCGCGACTCATGGAGTCGGCGCTGCTCGAGGTCGACCGCGGCGTCGTCGAGGCGTATGAGGCGATGGGCATCTCGACCCGGAAAATCATCTGGTACGTATTGATTCGGGAGGCCCGCTCCTCGATTGTGCTCGGTTTGACGATCGCGACGATCGGTTTGATCGGGGCGACCGCGATGGCCGGACTCGTCGGGGCCGGTGGACTCGGCGATATCGCCTATCAGTACGGGCATCTTCGATTCGAGCCGGAGGTCATGTACGTGACCATCTTCGTCTTGATTCTGCTCGTCCAATCGATTCAATCGTTCGGCAACCGCTTGGCGGCCCGACTCAAGAAGGCATAAGAAAAGAGCTCTGCTTCGGCAGGGCTCTTACTTGTTGTCGAGTAATCGTTTCAATTCGGCGATGCGGTCATGGCGCGGGATGAACGTCCGGATCTCTTTCTCGCTGAACCCGATTTGAATCCGGTTGTCGTCGACGACGATGGGACTTTTTAAAATCTGGGGATGCGACGCCACGAAACTGTACAGCTCACGGAGCGACATCTCGTCGAGTTGATCCGCCGCTTGTTTATACACGCTCTTTTGGACGGACAGCAGGTCGGTCGTCCCGTTCTCGGTGAGGCGGAGCATATCTTTGAACTCGGTGAATGACATCCCTTGGTCGGTCAATTTTTTCTCGATGAACGGGATGTTCTGTTCGCGTAACCAATCGATCGTCTTACGGGAAGAACTGCAGCTTGTATGTGTGAATACGGTGACCGTCACGGCAACCACTTCTCCTTTACGTAAGGTTGGACTTCTTTATTTTCTCTCATACATACGTGACGGACATCGAATATGTTTCAAATCACATATACTTTTTTCGACCAAACAGACAATTTGTCGGTCCTCACTTCGGGTACAAAACGAGAGAGACTACATCTTAGGAGAGGTTCACATGTTTGATTACACGGTCAAGACCGATCAGACGGTCGAAGCGGTCGTCGAGAAACTGAAAACGACGCTCAAAGAGGAAGAGTTCGGGGTGCTTTGGGACTTCAATTTGAGTGAGACGCTCGAAGAGAAAGGTCAAGCGATTGATGGGGACTACCGCATCCTCGAAGTGTGCAATCCAAAAGAAGCGAAAAAAGTCATCACGGCGCACCGGGAAGGCGGTTATTTCCTCCCATGCAAGCTCGCCGTCTTCACGAAAGACGGGTCGACCCATGTCGGGATGCCAAAGCCGACGAAACTGATCGAACTGATCGAGGATGAGTCGCTCCAAGCTGTAGCACGCGATGTCGAGACGAGATTGACCCGAGCCATCGATAAAACTGTGTAACGGTCATTGAACCCGTCCAGGTCGTCGGACGGGTTTTTTCGTGTTCCCTCCTAAAGTAATATAATGGTAAAATTGGTACAAATAAATGGTGAGGGGCGGATGATTTGAAAAAGTTAGTCGGTTTATTTGTACTATCCACAGGCTTATTGGTTGGTTGCGGTGTGGAAAAGCCGGACGTCGTAAACTTGTCTTACGTCGACGCGCATTGGACCGTCAGCAAGTATGCCAAGGAGGAGTTGATTTCCCTTCATTCAGCCGATGAGACGCTTGAAGCCTGTAGCGGTAAGTTGACGACCGAGCTGGAAGGCGACTTGATCGTGTTCGATACGATCGTGGCGAACCGCTATCCGATGACGGACACGGGTGAGGAGTATGCGTTCAAGGCCGTATCATATATGAAAGGGGATGAGAATTATGTGCTTTGTCGTGACATGGCCTCGAACCGCTACTCGGCGGAAGTGATCGAGTCGTTCCCTGACGATGTGGACGTATCAACAGGGACACCGATCGGTCGTTATCCAGTCGTCGGTCCGGCCGATAAGTCCGCCAAAACCGCCTTACGGGATGCCGATGAATTGAACGAGTCAGGCAACCCGATTGAACCGTTCCTCGAAACGCTCGTCGCCTTTTCCCCGGCTCTGTACGGTGAGATTGAAGTAGAAATCGGGGGAATGCCGAGTCCATATCCGTTGTTCTCGTTCGATCCGTCGATGGCCAGCATGAAAGATATCAAAGTAGCGATCGGTTACGACACGATTACTGAGAAACCGTATTTGCTGCTCATGTTTGCGGATCTTTATTTCTCGGTGACTCCACTCGAGTCGATGATTGACCAAACCGCAGAAGGGCTTACATATGAAGCGTTGAGCGTCGAGCGCATCCCCCTCGAGGCGGAGCTCGTCCCGGACCAGACTTATCCATTGTATGAGTTCACCTATACTCGTGATGGAAAAGTCGTCAATGAGACGATGACGTTCACATACCGCACTTCTGACTTATTATCGACAGCGGAACGAAAGCAGCTCGAGACGCAACCTGACGAAGACTACATGCCACTTGTGGTCGGTCCGCTCGTTTATCTTCATCAACAGCCGTTCAACCCGGAATCTCCGTTGTCATACCCGGTTCTTTTAAAAGCAGCGGGGAACGAGATGGATGACCTCGTCCAAGCGATCAATTCCGCTGAACCGACGAAGCGTCAAGGTGATGAAGGCGACTATCCGCTTTTAACAATCGTCGATGGACACAAGGGACAAGAGTTCGAGGTGACGTATAAACAGCGCTCGAAGAAGCTGGATATTTACGTGACCGACCGCTCGACCGACGAAACGTACAAACTGACGAGCGAAGGGGCCGAGACGTTCTTGTCCTACTTCCCTGACTTGAAGAAGAAATGAGTGGGTTGAATATGAAAAAACGAGCGTTGATGGCATTGTCACTGTTATGGTTGACGGCAGGCTGCTCGGAAGACGTTGACGTCGTCCGCTATGGCCATATCGAGGAGCATTGGCAGGCCGAGCGGGTTACGATGAACAGTCAGGAGCCTGTAGTGGATGCCGAAGCCATATTGAACCAATGTGAAGACGGTGAACCCCTGTCCGAACTGAATGGAGAGACGTTTTCCGTGCTTGGAATGGCGTATGCGACCCGGGCCCCGCTTATGAATGATGACTATTATGGATATAGTTTTAATGAAGTGACCTATGTCGAGGGGGATACAATCTATGCGCTCTGTAAATCAGACCGGATGGACGGGATGGAAGGGTATCGGGCCGTCGAGCTTGCAGAAAGACCTGCCTACTTGAAAGACGAGGTCGGAACTGAAATGTCTGCTCTTCCGACCGTCTATATCGCGACCGAAAATGAACGGGCTGCGTTACATAAGCCGGACGCCTTCTATGACAATGAACAAGACATCGAACCGTATCCGGTCACACTTATGAGGATTTCGCCTGGATTTAGTGGCACGGTCGAGATTGGGATTGAAGAAGGGGGGTACTTTACCCCATCTTTCCACTTTTTGCCGAACCTTAGACCGTCCGATGTGTTTATCGCATTAGGACGAGATAAGGCCACGAACATGCCTCATCTGCTCCAGTCTTATGGTGGAGACAAGGCTCGCTATTCCTCCTCCATTTTACAAGATGCCGATTTGCTCAACGGGGCTGACAGTTTAACCTTCCGTCGAATCCATAACGGTGGCACGATGGAACCGATGACAGCCTATCCGCTATATGACGTCACGATTGACGTGGACGGACAAAACGTAACAAAAACCGTGTCGATGCGCTATCGAACGAGCCCTCTCTTGACCGATTCTGCAGATCAAGACGAGATAGCGGTCGCTTACCTCCATCAGTATCCGTATCACCGGGAAGTCCCGCTCCCTTACCCTGATGCTGTGAACGTGAGCGGCAAAGCTTATGATCGGTTGGTCGAAGCCGTCGAGACCGCGCGCCCGTCGACGAAGAGTGGTGAAATGAATGACTATAAGTATTTGACGCTGTTGCGTGGGAATCTCGGTCAACAGTTCGAAGTCAGTTATCAGCAACGGTCGAAAAAAGTCGATGTCTATGTGAAGGACGTGAAGACCGGGAAAGTGTTCAAACTGTCGAGCGCCGGGGCGGTGACGTTCCAACAGCTGTTCCCGCAGGCGTTCGAATGAATGGATTGGACGTAAATCGAGGAGGGATGCCCTGTTGAAACGCATGTTGTCAGGATGTGTCATCTGTATGGGACTGCTTCTTGGCGGTTGTGCCAGTAGCGAGGAAGACTTGGATCCGTCTCGCATCGACTATCAGCCGTTAAACTCGGATGGTGCCTATGGACCGATACGCACCATTACCGACGCTGAGACGATTACTCAGCTTGATCGAACGACGGATGAGGTTGAATGGGAAGACCAACCCGTTCCAATCGAGCGGGACCCGGATGTGAGAGCGACGTTCGTCTATACGCCGGACGATGCGCCCGAGCGTTCGCTCGACTTCGGGATTTGGTACGAAGAACAGATAATCGGCGGCATCAATCCGAAGGACAGCCGGGGCGAACTCACGGCCGAACTGGTCACTCGGTTGCAAGCCATCTTCGATAAATCGAAATGATTGAGGGCTCGTGCAAAGCACGGGTCCTTTTGATTGTGGTCTCATCGAGAATGACTGGAAAACACTTCAAATTCAAGATATTGACTCGATTTCAAAAACTGATGCTATTCAGGACTTTTCGCACAAGGTACACTAGAATTCCGCTACATTACAGGAGGAAAGCACTACAGGAAATCGAGAAAAGAAGGTAGGAATAATCGGAATGCAACTGACAACAACCGCTAGCCTCTCATCCCCTGACGTGCTCCGCGCCCTCGAAGCCAACGTGGCGATGATCCGATTCGACCGTCAACGACGCGTCGTCGATGTGAACGATCTGTTCGCCAAGGCGATGAAATATAAACGTGATGAAATGATTGGGATGCACCATCACTTGTTCTGCACACCAAGTTTCGTCAGCAGCCCCGACTATCAAGCGTTTTGGAACAAGCTGTTCGACGGATTCAGTTCGGCCGACAAAATCGAACGGATTGACGCCCGAGGTGACTCGATTTGGCTCGAGGCGACGTATATGCCAATTTATGAACAAGACGAGGTCGTCGGTGTCGTAAAAATCGCCTCCGACATCACGAGTCGCCAACAAACGATTGAGGAATATGCGCGCTCGTTTCGTGACATGGCCGATAACCTTGACGACCGGGCCCGTCGTGGCATGGAGGAGAGTCAACAGCTGAAGCAGACAATCGAACGGCTCGACGCGGACTCGAATCAGAACTTGAAGATGCTTGCGAACTTGCAGGAGCAGGCAGCCGAGATCACGAAAATCGCCAGTACGATTAAAGAGATTGCCGCCCAAACGAACCTGTTGTCACTCAACGCCGCCATCGAGGCCGCGCGGGCAGGGGAGCACGGACTCGGTTTCAATGTCGTCGCGACCGAGGTCCGGAGCTTGTCACGTCTCGTCGAACGTGCCGTCATCGAAGTGCGTGCGAACACGGACGGGATGAACAAAGAACTCGTCTCGATCGTCGACGGTGTCACTCGCTCCAGTGCAGACATCCAAGAGAGTGTGCGCATCATGGAACAGACGCTCGAGCGGTTCGCACATATCGAACAGTCGGCCGAATCACTGAACGGCACGGCCGAGCGGTTCACGTCCGCCATCTAAAAAACCAATCGGACATGCCCCGTGAGAAGGGCACGTTCAATTGGTTTTTTTGATTTGCAGTGTATGGCCATACTGTTTCAACCAGGCCATCGCGCCGGTGACATCAGGATAGACTGATGCGAGCGTCGACCAGAACGCTTTCGAGTGGTCGAAATGGACGAGATGGGCCCATTCGTGGGCGATGACGTAATCCATTACTTCTTTTGGAGCGAGCATGAGCCGGACGTTGATGGAAATCGTACCGGTCGAACTGCACGACCCCCAGCGCGTCTTTTGATGGCCGATGCGAATCCGGTTCGCCTTCACGCCGAGCATACGTTCATAATGGGGCGCACGCGTCGTGACATAAGTGAGAGCCCGTTCGCGGAGCCAGGCCACATACGCTTCCCGAAGCGAGGACTCGTCCCACGCGAGTGGACAATAGAATCGCTCGCCATCGAAGCGGAACGTCGTCTCGGAATCACATTTGATGAGCGGGAACGTCTCCCCATGAAGAAGCAGTCTGTCATCGGGCAAGACGTCACGCTTAGGTAGTGCCGCGAGGCGTTCCGCGATCCAGCCGGCATGATTCGATAAAATCGTCTCGACGACCCGGTTCGGGAGTCGCGCCGGAATCCGCAGCTCGATGCCGTCCGGTGTCACGAAAAAAGCTGCTCGTTTCCGGCGTTTATGGCGGATGACGGTCACGGTCATCGGGTTCACCTCCTTGAAGTATCTTGGTCGATTATAGCCGACACGCCCCGAATCTGCCATCGTTTTGCGGACTCATGCGCTCGTTTTTTGTTACAGTAGGAGTAGGAGGGATGAACATGAAATCAATCTTACATCAATCGCTTGACCGGACGGGAACAGATTCGGTGAAATGGGACGGGCTCGACCGGTGGTTCCACGTCAAGGACGACGTCCTGCCGCTCTGGGTCGCAGACATCGATATCCGCACAGCGCCGTCCATCTCAGAGGCGCTCACGGCACGGGCAGCGACAGGGGAGTTCGGGTATACGCTGTTCTCGAGAGACGCGCAAGCCGCCGTGAGTTCATGGTACGACCGCCGTCACAAGCTCAAGGTCGATGCCGATCACGTACTGTTCTCGAACGGCGTTGTGCCTGGATTGACACACATCGTCGAGGCGTTGACCGAGGAAGGAGACGGAATCGTCATCCAATCGCCCGTCTACCCACCGTTTCATGAACTGGTGACCGGGTTGAAACGGGAGTTGCTCGATGCCCCGCTCCGTCAAACTGATGGCCGCTACGAGATGGACTTTGATGCGCTTGAGACGCAGATGCGCAAGGCGAAACTGTTCTTGCTCTGCTCGCCGCATAACCCGGTCGGACGGGTATGGACCGAGGCCGAGCTGAAGCAAGTTGTCGAACTGGCGCGTCGCCATGACGTCATCCTCGTCGCGGATGAGATTCATGCCGACTTGACTTATCCGTCACAACGACACACCGCTCTCAACCGCCTCGATGACGATGTCATCACGGTGAGTGCCCCATCGAAGGCGTTCAATATCGCCGGGTTGTTCGCATCGTATATCATCTGTCCGGACGATGCGATGCGCAAGCGGATCATCCAAGTACAGAACAAACACCATGTGCTGCCTACACCGTTCGCGAACACGGCCATCACCGCCGCCTATGCGGACCCGCGGGCCGAACGTTGGCTCGACCAGTTGACGGCCGAACTCGAGGAGCAGGCGAGTTACCTCGTCGAGCGGTTCCAGGAAGAATTGCCCCAATTGAAGACGTTCCTGCCTGAGGCGAGTTATCTCCTTTGGATCGACTTCGCGGCGCTCAACTTAGAACCGGAAGCGCGAAAGAAGTGGCTGCATGAGGACGTCCGCCTGTTCTTGTCGCCAGGTCGCCCGTTCGGCGAGTCGGGCCAGACGTTCGAACGCCTCAATTTCGGGACGTCCCGCGCCATTCTCGACGAGGCGTTCAAACGTCTCCGTGAACATGCTGACGGAAAGGCGTTTGTATGAATCAAGAAACGGGAAAAATTTCACAATGAGCCACACGAGAACGATGGCCACGGAAAGCGAGTGAATGTGAATGGAGACGATCAATTGGAAAAAGAAGATGGAGGAACAACTGAGGCGTAGCGGATTCACGTTACAAGTCGAGAACATGGCCAACCTCGGTCTGACGGAGATTCATGCGTCATCATCCCCATTGATCTCGTATCCGCTCCGGATTCGCCTGTACGTCCGCATGGGGTGGCTCATGTGCACGGTCGATGCGACATCGGTCGACCGGAACGAGGACCATCCGCTGTTCGAACGGATGATTGCCGCCGTGTTCGAGCGCATCGTCCGACACTTGTATCACGCCTATGACTTCCATGTCTTGACGTATATCGGCAATACCGGCAACTATATCGCACCGAAAGAATCAGAGACGGGAGAAATCGTGCGCTTGCTCGCGCAACTGTGGACCGACCGCTCCTATCTGCACCTCGAGACGTATGAAGAGTATCCGGCCCTATATGTGACACCACCTTGGGCGCACCAAGCCTACGCGTTCGAAAGCACCGAGGACGAATGGATTATCTATGCGGGCCGGAGCGGTCGTCCGGCGACGGACTATCGCGCCGACGGGACCGAGCTCAAACCGCATCGACTGGCCGAAGGGGACCTATTCTTCCCGGTGCATCGCATCAAAAAGGACCGCGGCACGCTCGCGCTCGCCGAATGGTTACGGCTTGAGCGTCGCGAGGTCGAGGATTTCATGCTCGCCTTCATGAAGACGATTCAGAAATTCGACCCTGCCTTCGGCTATTCCTGGGGTGGGACAGATACGTTTTTCCACGGGGTTCCGGTTGAGCCGTATGCACAAGTGCTCCGGCTCGAGAGCGGGAAACGACGTTACCGAGTCATGAACAACTCGGCTAAGCGGTTGTTCGCCGTCGCGGACGACCCGCTCGAATGTTTGAAGGAAGTGGAGCAGACGCTCCGGACGGTCCGTTTGCCTGAGCGACGGGTCTCATCGCTCGGACAGCTCGTGATGGGCATTTGGCAACAGTTCGAGCCTGATGAATCGACCTATATCCAAGAAGTCGCCTATCGTGGCATTTCCCAGTTCCAAATTGAAGAAAAGATTGGCCACGCGTTGGCGAACCGCCAACGCGTCCGTTGGGTCGAGAAGACCGATCCTCACCAATCCATCATCGAGTTCGCCCATTTGCGGATTTCATTCCCGAAACGACCACCCGGTATCGTCACCGTCGAGCCGGTTGAATCTTCCTATGAGAGAGGTGCCCTATGAGAATCGTTGACGCACGTGCCATGCCAATCAGCCATGAGGATTTGATCGCCGTCACCGAAACGTCCATCTACTATCGAGAGAAGACCGGCGAGACGAGTTTCTCGATCTATCGCTATGATGAAGCGGACGGTACCGTCACGCCGATCAGTCATCGCGCCTATGAAGACTATGGGATCTCGAAGCTTTTCGTCAGTGACGCCCGCGTCTATTTCTTGAATGAGATACCAGACCGGACGGGTGTCGTCCGCACGGAGTTGATTGCGTTCGACTATCGCTCTGGACGAGAAGATGTGCTCGCGACGTTCGAGAAACGTGGTAACAGCACGCTCTATTGGGTTCTCGCGGACCGTTACTTCCTCTTCCTGACGAGTTTCGGAGATACCGATGAGGCATGGTTGTATGATACGGAGACGTCGTTCCAAGAGCGAATCCGTGACGAGCGACTCGTCGGACATGCCGGGAATTTCCGTGAGCTCTATCTGTTCTCGACCGAGCTCGATGGCATTCCATATATCGTCTGCAACGCCCGCTTGGACGAGTTTGCCTATTACGAGGCACTCGAAGACGGTCGGGTCTCCCCGGACGATGCGATCGACCATTCGGAGGCGATTCTGATTTGTTCGCTCGACGAGGCGGTCGAGGCGATCAGGTCCCGTCAAAACGAGATTCCGTTCGAGGACTTGATTCGTCTGCACGGGGAAGGGGACACGGTCCAATACTTGGGTGAACGGGACAAGCGACTTCGGTTCTCGACTTTCGTCGACGAGGCGAACGAGGAGACGATTTATGAATTGACCGCTCCGGACGTGCTCCGCGAGGTGGCGGTGGTCGACTGGGGCGCCTACGAGCCGATTGACTTCACATATGACGATGTTAGTTCGACGATTTTCATTAAAGTGGAAGAATCAACGGACCACACCGAATTGATTGACGCGACGACCGGTGCCCGCTTCCTCGACACGGCTCCATTCGAGCGCGTGCTCGCCTCGAACTATTTCATCCATGAGTCGGCGGCAGATGAGACAGGTGGGGGTGTGACCGTGTTCAATCTCGAGACAAACGAGCGGCAAACGTTCGAAGATGCCTATTATACGGTCCTCGATGAGACGATTGTGATTCTATCGACGAAGCAATTATAACGAAAACACCTGAACCAATCGATGTGATTGATTCAGGTGTTTTATAATGGTTTACATAATAAGTTATCGTAAACCTATCACAGCTTGTTTTTTCTTCTCGTCGCCGATATGGGCATAGACTTGTGTCGTCGCCACTGATTCGTGGCCGAGCAACTGCTGAATCGTCAACACATCGATTCCGCTCATGGCGAGCCGGGAAGCGAACGTATGCCGGAGTTTATGCGGCGTGACCTGTTTATGCGTCAAAAACGGCAAATACGGTTTCAAGCGGTCGATGTGCCCCTTCAACGTATGTTGCACCGTCCGCACCGAGATGCGCTTGCCTCGCTCCGAGTGGAACAGCGGACCTGACCCGTGACGTCGATAGGCGTCGAGGAGCGGCTCGAGCGGCGAGGCGATCGGGATGACCCGTTCCTTATTGCCTTTCCCGATGACGCGAATCGTCCCGCTCTCGCGGTCGATATCGTTCCAATCGAGGCCGACGAGTTCCGAGACGCGCATCCCGGTCAACCCGAGCAATTGAATCATCAAGAAATCCCGGTCCCGGTTACGCTCGTACCAACTCGCCTCGCGGTCGGACATGCCGACGTTGCTACGGACGAGCGTCGAGAAGTCGAGCCATTCCTGCTCCGTCAAATAGACCGGGTTGCGTTTGGCGCGCTTCGGCCGCTCGACTGCCTGGAACGGGTTATGGGCCGTCACGCCCGTCTCAATCAAATGGTTGAACAGTGACTGCATCGTGGACAGTTTGCGGTTGATGACACTCGGCGCGTTGTCGAGCTCGAGAGCGAGATATGTCGCGTACGCCTCGGCCCCCGCGTGGTCGAACTCGACGAACGAGTCAATCTCGACCGACGCTGGGTCGACCTCGGATGCGCTGGCGGCCTCGACCCAACGGAAAAAGTCTAAAAAGTCATAGAGATAGCGCTGCGCGGTCTGTTCGGAGTAGTGTTTGGCAGCCAGGTGGTTCAGGAAACGTTGAATGAAGCTGGGCATGCATTCGTAGCCGCTCAAGTTAAAGCGTTTCGTCATGGTCTTGGTCGGCGCTTGTCCGAGCTTGCGAAATATACTCAAAAGATCTCTCCTTGCTTACTGATGGATTGACGTGACGATTCGGTCCTTGCCTTCCTGTTTGCCGGCCCGGAGCCTGTCGTCCGCCTCTTTGACGAGTGTGTCGACGGCCTCGAATCCGCTCCGCGTCGTGACGCCGAACGTCATCGTCACGCTGAGTCGGCGGCCGTCATAAATCGTCTCGAGTGATTTAATGCGTTGCCGCAAGCGGTCAATCGTCTCCGTGGCTTCTGTAGCTGACTTATCCGTCAAGAAGATGAGGAACTCCTCGCCGCCCCAACGGATGGCAATCCCATCGGTTCGGGCAAGCGCGGAGGCGACTTGTTTGAGGACGAGATCGCCGCAGTCATGACCGTGTTGCTCATTGAACGCCTTGAAATGGTCAATGTCCCCGAGGGCGACGGCATATGGCCGTCCATTGATGGCGGCTTCGCGAATCTCATCTTCGACCAAACGGTAACCCGTCGTCCGGTTATACAAACCGGTCAGCCCGTCCCTTGAGGCGAGCGTATGCAACCGTTCGTTCGTCCGTTCAAGCTCGGACGTCACCTCGACGACGGAACCTTCGAAGACGAAAGATAACCCAGCAATCAAAGCAATCGTCGACAAGAGGCAAAAGAGGCCAAATATTTGCTCGAACGACGACGTGAGCGGTTGCGTCCCTGTCGTCACGTTCAGGTAGAGGAAACCGTAAATCGTCATGGCGAGCATCGTCGAGGCAATCCGGATGGACCGACTGACGTTCGGCATGAAGAATACGCCATAGGCGACCATGATGATGAAATAGTGGACGTTCGCACCCCAACCGAGCACGACCGTCGAGATAATCGCGTTATAGACGACTTCGACGAACAGACCGACGAAGAACGCCCGATACAATCGTTTATGTACAAAATAAAAGGATAACGTGTAATAGAGAATGCTGAGTAGATTCGACCAGGCGAGTACCGTGACGCCGAGTTGCCAAAACGTGATCAAGAACACGACGTGGATGAGCCAAGCGAGCGCGTTCCCGTAAAAAGTGATGCGGTAATTATATAGTGTACCGCGACGTTCCTCATAGGCAGTTCCCACGCGAACACCTCCTGAATCTTAGTATACCGAACTGTCATCGATTTGCCCATGGGCGTTCGAGAATCAAGTCAATCCCAACCTCGAAAACGTCTTGAATACGTCATTATGATTGCGTGAAATATCTATTTCACGCAACGTTTGTTCACACTTCATTTTCATCCGAGACACACATCGACCTGTGATCCGGAGAAATAACGTCATATAATCCGGTTTACATAATAAGTTATGGTGAACCAATTGATTTGTTTTAAAAATTTGAAAGAGTTACAGTTGTATGATAAAAGAAAATAAAGCTTGAAACGGTGATTCAGGTAAAGGTACACTGAGAACGTAAACAAAAGGGGGATTTCAGGATGGACGATCAACGTTTGAAACAATGGCTCACCGAGGCGAAGACGATTGCTGTCGTCGGCGTGTCAGCGAACCCGAACAAGACCGCGAACCAAATCGCAGACTATTTGATCTTGCAAGGTTACACAGTCATCCCTGTCAATCCAACGCTCGAGACGTGGAACGGACGCAAAGTCTATCCGACGGTCGAGAGCATCCCGGGGCGCGTCGATATCGTCGACGTCTTCCGACGCAATGAGTATTTGGCCGGCGTGGCCGAAGATGCCGTCCGACATGGGGATGTCGGTCTCGTCTTCAACCAGCTCGGGCTCACCAGCCCGGACGCCGAGCGGATCGCTCGCGATGCCGGACTCGACTACATCGAAAATCGATGCATCTATGTCGAGCACGCCCGCCTTCTCGGTTAAGACCTACCTCCTTGGTAGGTCTCCTTTTTTTCACGAGCCCCGCTCGCGGAGGGAGGCTTGCCAGAATCTAAAAACAGCTATACAATAGGATAGAAAAACGAACGTGTGTTCGAAATTGAGGTGACGAAGATGTCAACAGACTTATTTAATTACAATGAAGACGCCATCCAGGTGCTCGAAGGACTGACTGCTGTTCGGAAACGTCCGGGGATGTATATCGGTTCGACCGACCATCGCGGCTTGCACCATCTCGTCTATGAGATCGTCGATAACGCGATCGATGAGGCGCTCGCCGGATTCGGTGGCCAAATCGACGTGACCATCCATAAAGATGACGCGATCACGGTACGCGACCACGGGCGTGGTATGCCGACCGGGATGCACGCCTCCGGCAAACCGACGCCAGAGGTCATCTTCACGGTCCTCCACGCCGGCGGTAAGTTCGGCCAAGGTGGCTACAAGACGTCAGGTGGACTCCACGGGGTCGGCGCCTCGGTCGTGAACGCACTCTCGAGCAAGGTCCTCGTCACGATTTATCGCGACGGCAAAGTGTTCGAGCAGACGTTTGCCGACGGCGGGATTCCGCAGACGACGCTCCTCGAGACCGGAAAGACGCGTCAGACGGGGACGAGCGTCTACTTCAAACCGGACGCCTCGATCTTCTCGACGACGACATATAACTACGACACGCTCGCTGAACGGCTCCGTGAATCGGCATTCCTGTTAAAAGGATTGACGATCACGTTGACGGACGAGCGTTCGGATAAAGAAGAGACGTTCCATTACGAGGAAGGGATTGCCGAGTTCGTCCAATATTTGAACGACGACAAGGCGACGCTCCATCCGATCGTCTACTTCGAAGGGACGGAGAACGATATCGAGCTAGAGCTCGCCTTCCAGTTCACGGACGCCTATTCTGAGAACGTCCTCTCGTTCGTCAACAACGTCCGGACTCGTGACGGCGGCACACACGAGGTCGGCGCCAAGACGGCGATGACCCGCATCGTGAATGAATACGCCCGTAAGAACGGATTGTTGAAAGAAAAAGACAAGAACCTCGACGGCGGTGACGTCCGCGAAGGCTTGACGCTCATCGTCTCGGTACGGATCCCGGAAGAATTCCTCCAGTTCGAGGGGCAGACGAAATCGAAACTCGGTTCGCCCGAGGCACGTACGAGCGCTGATGGTGTCATGGCCAAACAACTGACGATTTTCCTCGAGGAGAACCCGCAGATGGCGACGATGCTCATCAAGAAGGCGATCCGCGCCGCCCAGGCCCGTGAAGCCGCCCGGAAAGCCCGGGAAGAGGCGCGCAACGGCAAGAAGAAGAAACGTTCGAGCATCTTGAACGGAAAACTGACGCCGGCGACGTCGAAGAACGCCGCCAAGAACGAACTGTTCCTCGTCGAGGGTGACTCGGCCGGCGGTTCGGCTAAACAGGGTCGTGACCGGACATTCCAGGCCATCCTGCCGCTGCGCGGGAAGGTCATCAACTCGGAGAAGTCGAAACTCCAGGACATCATGAAGAATGAGGAAATCAATACGATCATCCACGCGATCGGTGCCGGGGTCGGCCATGACTTCGACCTTGAGGACTGCAATTTCGACAAAATCATCATCATGACTGATGCCGATACGGACGGGGCCCACATCCAAGTGCTCCTGTTGACGTTCTTCTTCCGTTATATGCGCCCGCTCGTCGAGGCCGGCAAAGTGTTCGTCGCCTTGCCGCCGCTCTATCGCATCTCGAAAGGGAAAGGCAAGTCGGAACAGTTCGAGTACGCCTGGGACGAAGAGGCGCTCGAGAAGCTCGTCAAAGTGTATAAGAAGGGCTATATCCTCCAGCGCTACAAAGGTCTCGGTGAGATGAACGCCGACCAGCTGTGGGAGACGACGATGAACCCGGACACACGGACGCTCATCCGTGTCACGGTCGACGACGCTGCCGTCGCCGACAAGCGTGTCTCGGTGCTCATGGGAGACAATGTCGCCCATCGCCGTGAATGGATCGAGGAGAACGTCGCCTTCGGCCTCCAGGAAGATGATTCAATCATCGCCAATGAACACGTGACTAAAGCGATTGAGGAAGTGATGTAACGATGTCGACGATTCAACATATTTTAAACTTGTCGCTCGAACAGGTCGTCGGTGACCGCTTCGGGCGTTACTCGAAATATATCATCCAGGACCGGGCCCTCCCGGACGCGCGCGACGGGCTCAAACCCGTTCAACGCCGCATCCTGTATGCGATGCACCATGAAGGCAACACGAACGAGAAACCGTACCGCAAATCGGCCAAGACGGTCGGGAACGTCATCGGTAACTATCACCCGCACGGTGATAGTTCCGTCTATGAGGCGATGGTACGCCTATCGCAGGACTGGAAGTTGCGTTACCCGCTCATCGACATGCACGGGAACAACGGCTCGATGGACGGCGACTCGGCCGCCGCGATGCGGTATACCGAGGCCCGTCTGTCGAAGATTGCCGGCGTCATGCTGACGTCGATCTCTAAGAACACGGTCGACTATACGCCGAACTTTGACGATTCGACCGAAGAGCCGCTCGTTTTGCCGTCACTCCTCCCGAACCTGCTCATGAACGGGACGACGGGGATCTCTGCCGGTTATGCGACCGAGATTCCGCCGCATAACTTGACCGAGGTGCTCAACCTCGCCATCGCCCGCTTGAAAGGTGAGGTCGAGACGACGAATGACGCATTCCGTTATATGCAAGGACCTGACTTCCCGTCTGGCGGGATCGTCATGGGCAAAGACGGCATCTTGAAGGCGTTCGAGACCGGCAAAGGCAAGGTCATCATCCGTGCCAAATCGGTCATCGAGCCACTTAAGGGCGGCCGTGAACAGATCACCATCACCGAACTCCCGTATGAGGTGAACAAGGCGAACCTCGTCAAGAAGATGGAAGAGCTCCGTCTCGACCGCAAAGTTGAAGGTGTCGCCGAAGTCCGTGACGAGACCGACCGGACCGGCGTCCGCGTCGTCATCGAGTTGAAGAAGGAAGCCGATGCGGAAGGTGTGCTCCATTTCTTCTTGAAGCATACCGATCTGCAGCTCGCCTACAACTACAACATGGTCGCCATCGTCAACCGGACACCGAAACAGATGGGACTCTTGTCGATCATCGACGCGTACTTGAAGCACGTCGAAGAGGTCGTCACCCGTCGCACGACGTTCGAGCTCGACCAGGCGAAGAAACGCGCCGAAATCGTCGACGCGCTCGAACAGGCCATCTCGGTCCTAGACGAGACGCTCGAACTCATCCGTTCGGCCAAAGACAAGTCCGAGGCGAAACAGAAGCTCATGGAGCGGTTCTCGTTCACGGACCGTCAAGCCGAAGCGGTCGTCATGCTCCAACTGTATCGGTTGACGAACACGGATATCGTCGAGCTCCAAAAAGAGGCGAAGGCGCTCCAAAAAGAGATTGCTCGCCTCGCCAACATCTTGAACGTCGACGCGACGAAACGGAAGCTCATCTCGAAAGAGTTGACCGCACTCCGTGACGAGTTCGGCGACGCACGGCGCTCGGTCATCGAGTCCGAGGTCGAAGAGTTGAAACTGAAGACAGAGGTCATGATCGCCGTCGAAGAGACGATGGTGTTCGTCAGCCGCGACGGTTACGTCAAACGTTCATCGATGCGCTCATATGGCGCCTCGAGCGACGAGATGCCGGAGATGAAGCAGAAAGACCGTCCCGTCCTCGTCACCCAGGCGATGACGACGGACCACTTGCTCGTCTGGACGAACAAAGGCAGTTACTTGCTCATCCCGGTCCATCAGATTCCAGAGTCGAAATGGAAAGACGCCGGTCAGCATGTCGCCAACCTTGTGCCGATCGAAGGCGAACAAGTCGTCTCGGCCGATGTCGTCTCGACGTTCGAGACCGACGCGCATTGCCTGTTCGTCACGCGTGAAGGCATGGTCAAACGGACGCCGCTCCGTGACTATGACGCCCAACGCAAGTCGAAAGCGCTCATGGCGCTCAAGTTAAAAGGTGACGACGAGGTCGTCTTCGCGGGCATCAGTGACGGTCCAGGACAACTGTTCCTCGTCTCTGAGCGCGGCTATGGCCTCTGGTTCAAAGAAGACGACGTTCCGGTCGTCGGCCAACGTGCCGCCGGCGTCAAAGCGATGAACTTGAAAGATGGCGATGTGGTCGCCGATGCCTTTGCCTTCTTCACACCGCCGCTGTTCGTCCTCGTGACGCAACGTGGAGCGGTCAAGAAGATGAAGCTCGAGGATCAGTTCGACTGCACGAACCGCAACTTGCGCGGGACGATGCTCATCCGCGAAGTCAAATCGAAACCGCACCAGATTCGTCGTGTGCTCCCGGTGCATGACGATGAAACGCTCCACATCATCGGGAAAGAGAAAGCGAAGACGGTCAAGACGAAGCAATTGACGCTCTTGGACCGCTACGCCAACGGCTCATTCGTATTTGATGAAGAGACGTTCGGTGAGATTGAGGACGTGTACCTCGATTGAGATCGAACAAAACCCTGTACCAGAGACGATTGTCTTTGCTACAGGGTTTTTCTTATGGATTCAAAGCTCCGCCTTTATCAGATAGCGCTCCAAATCGGCCTGTTGGCGCAAATGATGACGGCTATGCATCTCGATGAGGTCGTACCATTCCTGTGCGTTCAGCCAGCCAAAGCCGCCATGCCGTGCTTTGACGTCACGGTTCGCTGAGCGGACGAGCGGTTCAAGTCGCTTCAAACGCGCAGACAATTCGTCGAGTCGTCGCTCGAGCGTCTCCCGCTTGTCCGTGTTGTTCGGTGGTTGGTTCATCTCATCAGGTAAACGAATTTTAATCGGAGGGAACCCACCGGCCTGAAACAATCGTTCACCGAATTCGGTCTTTCCGAGCGGTTGCTCTTCGTGTGAGGCGAGACACCGTTCAATCTCGTCTGCATATTCCTCGGCCACCACGATGATATGGTCGTACATCTGCCCGATTGACCAGACGTCTGCTGCTGCCTGATAGCGCAACTGCCGTTCGGTATAGCCGTCCAAGTCTTCTTTGAACTGGGATAACACTGCAATCGACATATCGTTCCTCCTTTGCCACCGTTCTCATTTCAGTATATCACGGGGAGGGTAGGTACTTTCTTATGGGAGCGGGTATTCCTAAAAGGAACAAGTACATCGTTTGGCGAATGGGGTAAGAGGAAAAATCATGGGGGGATCACTATGTCTCAATGGCTCGACTGGGCCAAACGGCTCCAGGCTCTGGCACAGGCCGGCTTGACGTTTGCGAAAGACGAGTTCGATCGAGAACGTTACGTCGAACTTCAACGAATCGCGACCGAGATGTTCGAACGACAGTCAGACCTCGCCTTGGAGGAGGTCACGAAACTGACGCACGTCGATGGATACCCGACACCGAAACTCGACGTACGCGGTGTCGTCTTCCGGGACGATGCGCTCTTGCTCGTCAAAGAGCGGTCGGACGGGCTTTGGACGTTACCAGGTGGTTTTTGTGAGGTCGGGTTGTCCCCAGCCCAAAATATCATTAAGGAGATTGAGGAAGAGGCCGGGTTTGATGTCGTACCAGTACGGCTACTCGCGTTGTTCGACATGCATCATCACGACCATCCACCGCTGTCGCAGCATTATTATAAACTGTTCATCGAATGCGAGCTGATTGGTGGAGAGGCGCAGGTGAGCCATGAGACGAGCGAGGTCGCGTTCTTCACGCGGGACAACTTACCACCTTTATCGACCGCACGGAACACGCAGGAACAGCTTTATATGTGTTTTGAAGCTAGATGGCAAGAAGATTGGATCACGTTGTTTGATTAAGGGAGGGGATACTATGAAAGTCACACGGATTGATCACGTCCATCAACTGACATTCTATGCGCCTGTATTACCGATTAACGTCCAGTTGATTGAACGGGAGCTCGGACTCATCTTGATTGACACCGCCCTCGAGCGCAATGCGGAAGCGATTTTAGCTTATATCGAGGCACAGGAGCGTCCGCTGCTCGCCATATTGCTGACGCACGCCCATGGCGATCACGTCGGTGGTGTTGACGCCATCTTGAAAGCGCATCCGCACGCCGAGCTTTACGTCTCGAGGCGCGATGCTCGTCTCCTCGAAGGGGACAAGACGACCGACCCGGATGAGCGGTCACTCAAACTAAAAGGATCGCTCCCAACAATCCACTCCTTGCCGGATAAATTGCTCGACCCAGGTGAGCGCTTGTTCGGTCTGAGGGTCTATCCGGCAGCGGGTCATACGCCAGGCTCCATCGCCTATTTCGATGAAAAGGAGCGGAACTTGTTTGCTGGTGACGCGTTCCAGACACGTGGGGGAGTCGCCGTGGCAGGGGATGTACGCCCGTTGTTCCCGCTCCCGGGCGTCGCGACATGGGACAAACGGGCAGCAGTCGAGCATGCGGAGAAGTTGATCGACCTGGCACCGCGCCACACGTTCGTCGGACACGGACAGCCTGTCGCTGGGACACACCGGCTCTATTTGGCGCTGAAGCGTGCCAAACGCAAGCAAGCACGTCTATTTTCACGATAAACCGGAGGTGCTGATAGATGGAGTTACGCGAGATTCAGACGACAGATTATCAACTGGCCGAGCAGATGCTCGAGATTCAACGGAACGCTTATGCGGTCGAGGCCGAGCTAATCGGATTCGATGAGATTCCAGCGCGTTATGAGACGGTCGAAGTGATTCAAAATCTGCCTGGGACGAGCTATGGCTTATATAACGATGAGCGGTTGATCGGATTCATTACGGTCGAAGCAGCCGAGACCACGGTCGAGGTCACGAAATTATGTATCGATCCGACGTATTTCAGGGCGAGGCTCGCGACGACGTTGCTCGCACATGTGCTCAGCTTGCATGAAGACAAGCTTGTCTATGTGCATACGGGAAAACATAACGGTCCGGCCAAGAAGCTGTACACGAAGCTCGGATTTGAACCGAGCGCCGAGTTCGAACCGGAACCAGGTGTCACTTTGATTCGTTTTACACGATCTTGAATCCCTTTTCTCAAATTTCAAATTCCGTCTCACTACTTTAAGTATACTAAAGGATTGAGACGGAGTTTTATTTTTACTGATAATATATGTTATGTTAACTAAAAGGAAAATAAAGAAAATTGATGTCAGATATGACATCTCTCCTCTCGAAAAAAATCAGAAAATCTTGTACCAATACAACGTCATGTCGATGTTCGGATTGCCGGTCTGTTTGAGCGTATCGACACCGCCGAGCGCGAACCCTTCTTTCACATAAAATCGACACGCGATCACGTTATCGTTCTGCGCTTCGAGCGACAATCCCAGCAACGATTGCTTTTTTGCCCACGTCTGCGCAGCTTCTATCAGCAAATGCCCAAGCCCGCTGTTGCGATAGCTGCCACGGACCGCGATGTTCTCGATATAAGCAAAACGGTTCCAGTCTTTCACCACACGGATTTGTCCAATACATGTCGTCTCGTCGAATGCCAAGAATACTTGTTTGTCCTCACTGTTGATGTATTCATGCCAGTCTAGTGAATCGTCTGGGAAGCTCGTCTCATGGGCTTTCTCATATAACTGTTCCTCATACATCCAAACCCCGTCACAAAAGCTCGGGATGATTTTCCCGATGACTGGAAACGCATTATTGGCTTCGTTTACGACGCTGATGGAATACTCATCTAACGCTTTGATCGAGATGTTCGGTGCTTCTTCCATTGCATCTTTCTCCCTTCATATGTAATGACCGCTCCATCCCAAAACCAAATGGTCTCACTAGACTAGCCGTAAAATGGCGGTCATGAAATCAAAGTCGGTGGGTCTGTCGACAACACTTCAATTACATCATTTGATGTCAGAAACACGTAATGCTGAATATTATAAACCGCTTCGTAAATGTTTGTTGATTCTTCAGCTAGCCATTTTAAATAGCTGGAATCGGTCACTTGAAAGAGTGTCCAATTGCTAAAAAAATCAATGTCATAATGTTTGTATAAATGTTCTAGCGTTCTAATAAGCGTTCCTTCGTCTGTATGTCGATACGACAGCACTAGTCCGTCAAACAAGAATGTATACGTGTTCTCATGCGTATCCATAAACACAAGTCTTAATCCGTCTTTATCATCAATTAGAGCCTGCAGATATAGTTTGGCCGGTATCTCTGGATTGACTGTCCATCTCTCCCATTTTTCCATGTGTGCCCTCCTCTCCTCATTTTAATATGTTACGAATATGCCTTTACTATCTATCATACATGAATTATTAAAGTTCACATGCGTCGGAGTCGGCTGATCAACACGATGATATTTTTACTTAAACCGTATTGTTCAAACCGACATCTATTGATCTGTTTCATCATAATTACTAAACTGTGTCATTCGATTGAATCCTTCATTCATTAACATGTTAGCGCTTTATGGATTTATGTTTCAAAAATAACTTTAACGCTGTTCATCCGCTCTTAGGAGTTGCCTGTAAGCGTATGTCATGCTATTTTTAGACAGATGATAACTTAAGGAGGAACTTGAATGAAACGTATGACAAAAGGTTTGGCAGCATCCCTATTATTGGCTGTCCCGCTCGCGGCGTGTGGTGATTCTAGCACCGATCAGGCCGAAACTTCGCGCTGGGACGAAATCAAAGAAGACGGTACGCTCACGGTCGGTACGGCCGGTACGCTCTATCCGGCCTCGTTCCGTGAAGAAGATAGCGATACGTTGACGGGGTTTGACGTCGAGCTCATGAAAGAGGTCGGGAAACGTCTCGACCTCGAGGTCCAATTCAAAGAGATGGCGTTCGACAACATGTTGACGAGCGTTCAAAACGGACAAGTCGACGTCGCCGCAAACGATATCTCGGTCACAGACGACCGGAAAGAGAAGTTTGCCTTCTCGACGCCATACAAGTACACGTACGGGACGGCCATCGTTCGCAAGAGCGATCTATCAGGTATCGAGTCACTTGAGGACTTGAAAGGCAAAAAGGCCGCTGGAGAAGCGACGACCGTCTTCATGGACGTAGCACGTCAATACGGGGCGGAGGAAGTCATCTATGACAACGCCACGAACGACCAGTACCTCCGTGACGTCTCGACAGGACGGACCGACGTCATCTTGAACGACTACTATCTCCAGACGCTCGCCCTCGCCTTCTTCCCGGAGTTCGACATCACGATTCACCCGGATATCGCCTATAACCCACAGGAAGTTGCGTTCTTGATGGATAAGGAAAACGCAGAGCTTCAAGAGAACATCGACCGCGTCCTTACCGAGATGCTTGAAGACGGCACGGTGAAAGAGTTGTCGGAAACGTTCTATAACGGTGCCGATGTCTCGGTCGAACCAGACGTCGACGCGACCATCGTCGAATTGGACTAAGCACTTATGTTCGAAGGTGTGAAATGGGAAGCGATTTTTGACGTCGACCTGGCTGTGCGCTCGTTCCCTTATCTGCTAGGCGGTTTGCCGAACACGCTTTGGATCTCATTTGTCAGCATGTTCTTCGGCTTGTTGCTCGGTCTCGTGCTCGCCCTTGGGAAACTGTCACCGTCCCGGTTGCTTCGGTTCCCGTCGACGTTCTATATCTCGTTCATGCGGGGTGTACCGATTTTGATTATCCTGTTCATCTTATACTCAGGGTTTCCATTCATCGGCATCGAGTTCGCAGCGCTGACGGCGGCAATCATCGGGTTTAGTCTGAACTCGGCGGCCTATATCGCGGAAATCGTCCGGGCTGCGATCCGTGCCGTTGATCCGGGACAGGTCGAGGCGGCCCGCTCGCTCGGGATGAACAAGTGGCTGACGCTGAAAGGGGTCATCTTGCCGCAGGCGACTCGGATTGCCCTCCCCCCGCTTTCGAACGTGTTCCTCGATTTGATTAAAGCGAGTTCGCTCGCCGCCATGATCACCGTTCCGGAAATTTTCAACAAGGCGAAAATCGTCGGGGGCCGGGAATTCGATTATATGACCGTCTACTTGGTCGTCGCCTTGATTTATTGGGGCATCTGTACATTCATGTCGTTCTTCCAGGACTGGTTGGAGCGGCATTTTGAACGCTATTTGGATACACCGAAACGATGACTGACTTGCCTCATACAGGCAGGTCAGTTTTTTTGTCGGGCAGTTATTGCGGAAGTGCCATGATATAGTCAACCTATTCCATATTGAGATTCAAAGGAGAGACATCGCCTATGTTCTCAAAGTTATTATTCGGATCATCCGTCCTCATCACACTTACGTATATTTTGTTCGATGGGCCGGCCTGGGTCAGTGCCTTGAATCCATTCACGAGTATGATCGTCTTGTATTACTTGATTTTCGAGTTCCCGAGCCGTAAGAAAACGAAAACGTCTTCTTCGGATTGAACATGGTAACCTACATATTTGGCAGCACCGTTCTTTAGCGTTCCATCTCAGTCCGCGAGTGTGCTATGATTTTTATAAATATTCAGAAAATAGACGGGGGACTTACATTATGGTGCAACAATGGACGACACATTTAAACGATTTAGTGATTGGGCAGTCGAAGGCGATTAAGCTGTCGACGATCGCCCTTCTCTCCGGGGGCCACGTTCTGCTCGAGGACCGGCCTGGGACCGGCAAGACGACTCTCGCGCGAAGCTTGGCGACGTCGGTCTCGGCCGCGTTCCAACGCGTGCAATGTACACCGGACACGCTACCGAGTGACATCTTAGGGATGGAGCTGTTCAATCCGACGACGGGCACGTTCGAGCGCCGGACTGGACCGATTTTCACGTCAATCTTACTCGTCGATGAGATTAACCGGACGACACCACGGACGCAGTCGGCCCTGTTGGAGGCGATGCAGGAGCGACAAGTGACGCTCGGTGAGGTGTCGCTTCGTCTACCGGACCCGTTCTTCGTCATCGCGACGCAAAACCCGTTCGATGGGCAAGGGACGTTCCCGTTGCCACAGGCTCAACTCGACCGCTTCTTGTTCAAACTGTCGCTCGCCCCGTTGTCTCGGGAGTCGGAACGCCGGTTGCTTCGGAACGAGCATTTGAGTGCGGCTCCTTTCACGTTGCAACAGACCGAACTTGCCGAGATGCAGCAAGCCGTCCGTGACGTCTTGTTCCACGAGGCGATGGAGGATTATCTCCTTGATTTCGTAGAGGCGCTTCGTCATCACCGGGATATTGAGGTCGGACCAAGTCCACGAGCGACGCTCGCCTACACGATGGCGGCTCGGGCGCATGCCTATATGGATGGACGGGATTACGTATCACCGGAAGACATCCGCGCGCTCGCTTTGCCGATTCTCGGGCACCGCATCGTCTTGACGGTCGAGGCGTCGCTCAAGACGAAGCCGTCTAAATTGATTAAGTCTGTTTTGGAGACCATCCCGGTCCCGTCAGAGGTGTGATATGCAACTCGTCAGCCCTCGCTACCTCGAGTCCGGGTATATGTGGCTCTTGTTCGTCGTCGGGGTGTTCACCGCCCTATACGGCAACGTCTTCTTCGCGAGTGTGATTATCGGCTTTAGCCTGTATGCGCTCATCATGCCGGAGCTGTTGTTCCGGCTCGCTGAATACGTACATGTCGAAGTGACCGACGAGCTGAAGCTGTTCCCGAACGATGAAGAGACGTATACAATCAAATTGGTTTCAACTGCTCCTGTCCCGCTCGGTGTCGTCCGTCTGTCAGGATATCTCCATCCGACCGTCGAGTCGGAGGAACACGCCTTCTGGCGCCAAGAGAACTATGTCGGACGCGAGGCGGCCGTCGCCTATACGCTCCCGCTCAAAGCAATTCGACGCGGACCGATCCGCATGGAGGCGATCGGTATGGAGATTCGTGACCCGCTCCGTATGTTCTCACTCTATAAGGAAGACCCGCTCGACCGCATCGGTTATGTCTTCCCTGAATTCCTGCCTTATCCGATTCCGAAGCGCCCGCCTACGTTACCAGGGGAAGAGATGGTCCGACATAGCGCTTACCGTGACCCGGAGACGTTCCAGTCGGTGGCGCCATATCACGGCCAGCCGATGCGGCAACTTTATTGGTCGGCCTATGCGAAGACCGGCGAACTGCTCGCCCGTACCGAGCAACCCGTCCAAGCGAACGAATATGTCGTCGTGCTCGACTTGCTGACGAAAGACGGACGCGCCCTTACCCATCAGATGGAGCGGTTGATCTCGCAGGCGGCAGCGCTATGTCGCGACTTCGAAAAAGAGAACGCAAGCTACGGGCTGATTGTTCCGACATTGACGAAGGAAGGGATCACTTATGATCTCGCCCCGGGGAGCGGTGAGACGCACTTCCGCAAGGTCATGACGACGCTCGCCTGTCTATCGGAGCGTGATTTCCCGCTCGCCCGGTCGCTGTTCGAACGGAAAGTCGCCAAATACGGCGGCAGCCAATCGATTTTACGGCTCGGAGGTGACGGCCGATGAGACTACTTTGGTGGGTATTCGCCGCTTTCTATGTCGGTCATGCGTTTCCGCTCGTCTTTCTCTTGACGCTCCGCTTGCCGCGCAACTGGCAACTCGGTGTCCAGACGGCACTCAGCATCGCCGCCCTTTGGTTTTCTTATGAGATGAGCGTGACGTTGCTCTTGTTCACGTACGTCCATGCCTTTATCCGGACGCTCGACTGGACGGACCGTTACGCGATCGCCAGCGTGCTCTTCTTGATCGTCGATTGGTTGTTCCCGCCGGCGTCGCAGCCGCTCGCAATGATCGTCTTCCCGTTCTTGTTCTTGTTTTGGCAGCGGAGCCTATATTACCGCCGTGACTATAAACGGATGCTGTCGACGCTCGTCGTCGCCCTCGCCGTCGGTCTCGGACTGGCTGTGATCATCCGGACAATCAAAGAGTTATTGTTCGGTAACCTCGTCGCCTGGATTCGTCCCATCTTCGTGTGGATCGGGGGTTGGTTCGATGGGTTCAACTTGGATCCGACCGACCGCGTCAACCGGATTCTCGTGCCGGACAATCCGAACATCGATGCTGAGACGATTTCGAATGAGACGTTGCTCGAATCGGCGACGAATCAATCGCTGTTCTTGATTTTGGCTTTTCTCGTCCTTTTGGTCGGGTTGGTCGCCTTGTTCATCTATTTGCAACGCCGTAAAGAGATTCAAGAGGATGTGACGGTACCGAAGCAGCGTCATCAGGCAACGGATGCCGGGCGTCGCGTCACACGGGACCCACGGCACGTCCGCTTGCTCGATGCCGGGCGCCGGCTCGAACAGGCCCATCCTCGCCATCGTGAAGAGACGGTCATGGAATGGTTCGAACGCATCGGATTCAGCGAAGGAAGTCGCTTCGCCGTCTGGCTCGAGGCCGCCGAGTACGGGGAGAAAGAAGCCCCGGTACCCATCGTAGAGGCGTTCGAACGACATGTCACCCAGACGCTCAAAAAATAAGAGACCAGTCAGTTCGCCGGGCACTCCCGGACGGTCTGACTGGTCTTTTTTAAAGAATTGGGCTGAGCAAGCGTGACACGCTCTCTTTGAAACGGATCCATTTCGTTCGTGTCTCATAACGCTCAATCGTTAACCTGTCGGCACATGCGAGGTCTCGATTGAATGCATCGATGACAGACTGGGCAACGACTTCGTCATAGACGAGCGCTGAGATCTCGAAATTGAGACGGAAACTGCGCGCGTCGATGTTCGTCGTGCCGATCGAGGCGACCTCGCCATCGATGACGAGCGTCTTCGCATGGAGGAACCCACCTTCATACGTATATACTTCGGCACCGTAGCGGACGAGCTCGGCCGCATTCGTATACGTCGCCCAATAGACAAACATGTGATCCGGCTTGTTCGGAATCATCAGGCGGATTTTCGTCCCAGACATGAGCGCGTTACGGCAGGCGTCAAGGAAGCTAGCGTCAGGGATGAAATACGGGGTCTGGATGTAAATCGTCTCTTTCGCCTCGGTGATCATCTTGACGAGCATATTTTTCAAGTGCTCGGTCGACGAGTTCGGGCCAGATGTGACAATTTGTACCGGTGACCGGGACGTCTCGAGTAGAGAAGTCGGCCAAAGGAAGTCCTCTTTCTCGGCCCGGTGTTTCGTCGGTACGGCACGGTTCCAATCGAGGAGGAAACGCTCGAGCAATTCACGAACCGCCTCCCCTCTCATCCGCAGATGCACATCGCGCCAATAGCCGAACTGACGGTTCGTCCCGAGGTATTCATTCCCGACGTTGAAACCGCCGATATAGCCGACTTCCCCATCGATGATACATAGCTTTCGGTGATTCCGGTTGTTGACGCGGAAGTTGATACCGAGGCGTGACGGGAAGAACGACTTCACCTCGCCGCCGTGCGCGAGGAGCTGTTTGAAATGGGAACGTCGCAATCCCCGTGAGCCGACGGCGTCATAGAGCAGACGTACTTTGACGCCTTCCTTGGCACGGCGCGTGAGTGCCTCGATGAGCGCTTGGCCGAGCGAGTCATTTTGAATGATATAGTACTGGATGTTGATTTCCTGCGTCGCTATCTCGATGTCATGGAATAACGTCTCGAACTTCTGCTCGCCATCATGGATGACCTGAATCGCATTATGATACGTCACGAGCGCATTTGTGGAGGATAAGTTCAAGCGGGCGAGCCTTCGATATTTTGACAAGAGCGGGTCATGAGCGAACAGCCCTTTATGCGCATCAAGCTCGGTCAATTGGTCGTCGACGTGTTTGGCGTACTCGTGACGACGCTCCTCGTCGACCTGATAAAAGTTGTTCGATTTGATTAACCGTCCGAAGAAGATGTAGATGAAGAAACCGAGCAGTGGGATAAAAAACAGCACGAGCAACCAAGCCCACGTCGAACCGATGTCACGCCGCTCGAAAAAGATGATGGTGACGGCGAACGTGACGTTCAAGACAATCAGCACGATACCGAGAATACTGATGATGATTTCAGTTGGGACCATCTCGACGCCTCCTTTATCCTCTAGTTTACCCGATGATGGGCAAAACAAAATGCTCGTTTACAGATACCGCGTCTACAACACAAAAAACACCGCGCTTGCGGTGTTTTTGGGGTAAATCGATTAGTTTAAGATTGTGATTTGGACTGATTTACGACCGAAGTTGAGCGCTTGCTCTTGTGTCGGCATCAATAGGTCAATCTTGTTACCTTTGATGGCGCCACCAGTATCTCCAGCGATTGCTTCGCCGTAGCCTTCGACATAAACTTTAGAGCCGAGTGGGATGACTGAAGGGTCAACCGCGATGACTTTTTGGTTCGGGTTCGAACGAACGTCGATTCCTGTTGCCGTGATTCCTGAGCATCCTGCACAGTATGGCGTGTAAGCCGTTGCTTCCACAGTCATCGTCTTACCTGAAGCCGGAGCTTGGGTTTGCGTTGTAGACGTAGACTGTTTCGTCACTGGTGCAGATGTTGATGCTTTTGGTTTAGCGGCTGGTGCACTGTTTGCAACCGATGCTGCGTTGGCACCTTTTACAGAGAATTGTTGACCAGGGAAAATGAGATCTGATTTAAGACCGTTCC
The DNA here is from genome assembly GCF_018618375.1 of Exiguobacterium sp. E4787. Classification (NCBI taxonomy): domain Bacteria; kingdom Bacillati; phylum Bacillota; class Bacilli; order Caryophanales; genus Exiguobacterium; species Exiguobacterium sp. E4787. Next base: position 78,859 of record NZ_JACSLY010000008.1, read on the forward strand.
ATGTCATCAATTGGTTGACAGATACGCCGTTGTTTGTCGCGATGCGATACAACGTGTCGCCTGCTTTAACTGTATACGTTTTTGAAGCACTTGAAGCTTTAGCTTCTGACTTCGCGAGCTTCAATACTTGATTCGGATAAATCATATTAGAGTTTAAGCCGTTCGCTTGTTTGATGTCATTTACTGATACATTGTTGTTCACGGCGATACGGTAAAGTGTATCTCCAGACTGAACTGTGTGTGTTGATGCTGCCGAAGCTGGAGCAGCGACTCCTAAACTAAGGCCAGCGAGTGCCGTTAGTGTCAATAGTGGTTTTTTCATAAGAATATTCCTCCCTTTTCTAACGCCCCCTTACTGTAACACCTGTATATTTCACTGCCGTTACAGCCTGATATGAGAGTGATATCAGTTCAGTTACAGAAGCTTTCAGAGGGATGAGAGGAATCTGAATTTTTACAATCTAGATACAAATGGCTTTGTTGAGCCATTTTCGTCTATACTAAAGAGAAGAGAAAGGAGGTTTTAGTCTTTGGAACTATTACTGCTATATTACATTGTGACTAATTTACTAGCGTTTATGTCATTTTTCCTCGATAAACGCCGTGCGAAATCAGGGGAATGGCGAATTTCAGAAAGAACGCTGCTCATTCTTGTCTGGATCGGTGGCGCATTCGGGGCCTATCTCGCAATGCGCCTCTTCCGACATAAGACGTTGAAGCCGATGTTTCGGATCGGTGTCCCGATAGCCATCTTGGTACATGCCGGTATCACGGGCTGGTTCATCTTCTGACGCCATTATATAGAAGAAACTCGTTCGCACTGTCCAACGGAGATGTCATCGAAATGTCTGGATTGACGCTTGGTGGTGAGAAATTAAAGTCTCCAGTCGGTGCGAAACCGAAATAAATGTTTGATTGTTGAGGTGTGGGGATGGAAGTCGAAGCAAGCATGATTCATGTCCAGTCGTGGACCGAACGGACGATGGAGATCGGGTTCGCGACCAATGAGCAGTTTCAAATCTGGCTGGTCACCCAAGGTCAAGTCGAGGTCCGGATTAACGGTACCCGTTCAAGGCTTCGGGCCGGGATGGCCTTAATGCTCGACCGCGGACAGGTCACAAAAGTCGAACGGAACGATGACTCGTTTCACATGACGATGCTTCATGTCGACCCGTTCGACTTGGTGGCACCGCCGCTCGCGGAGCAATACGTCACACCGTTCATCGAGACGATCGGCCATCACATGCTGCATCCGGCTGAACCGGGTGACAAGGCCATCCTCGAGACGCTTCATAAAGTAATCAGGAGTTTAAAGAAAGACTCGGCTTTCGCGTTGCTCGATGCGACACTGCAGCTTGTCGTCGTCTGGCGCTATTGGATTCAACGGCCGCCCGTGACGAGGCGGCATGGACAGGAGCGCATGCAACGCATGATTTCCTATATACACGACCATGACACGATGAAGCTGTCGCTCGAAGACATCGCTGCTGCCGGTGGACTGAGCCGGGCCGAGTGTTGCCGTTACTTTTCAAAATGGGGGGACACATCGCCGCTCGCCTACGTCCAAGACGTCCGGATGCAGCGGGCCGCACGTCTGTTATGTGAGACGGACAGTCCGGTCGCTGAAGTAGCGAACCGGCTTGGCTTTACGAGCGTGAGCCATTTCGTGCAGACGTTTAAGAAAGTACATAACCGAACGCCGCTCGCGTTTCGCAAGCAGAAGACATAACAAAAGCCGACACGCGCGTGTCGGCTTTTCTCGTTAACGGGCGGTCCAACCGCCGTCTGCTTTCAAGACGTCGCCATTGACGAAACTCGAATCGTCGGAGGCGAGGAACAACGCGACCTTGGCGATCTGCTCCGGTTCACCCATCGGTGCCTCCCCTGCCCCTTGGATGGCCCGCATCCCGAGCTCGCTCGGCGCGGTGACAATTGCCGTTTTACCCGATAATTTCACACCGCATTCCTCCTTGTTGAGACAACTCAAGAACGACAGAGAAAACGACAAGTGCAATTTACTCACGTGTCATTAGTCTATACCCGGATTTGGAGGAAAACGTATCTCTGTTTGGAAGAATCTGCTTCTGTTAAAGTTGTCAGTCACGTACAATGAAAAGATACAGATATTGGGAGTTGAAAGGTGGGATTCGATTGCGTCATTATTATGCAGAAGTGATGGGAAACGGGTGTCTCGTTATATTTTTACCGGCTGGAGGATTCACCGGAGAAGAAGGCCGATCGCTCGCCGAGGCGCTACGCGACGACTTCGAGGTGCATTTGCTGGATTTGCCAGGGTTCGGGCGAAGTGAAGGAATCGAGCAGATCGTGTCGTCCGAACAATTGGCGGATTGGGTCAACGACTACGTCGTCACACATCGACTTGGACCCGTCCTCGTAATGGCACATTCACTCGGCGGCGCGGTCGGTCTCGCTTTCGCCATGCATTATCCCAAGCAAGTGGAGCGGCTCGTCTTGCTCGACCAAGGCCATAAGGCGTTCCCGCGCGTTCCGCTGAGAGAGTATGGCGTGTTCGGCCTGGTCGTACCGCTCCTGAGCGGACTTTATCGTCTGTTCGGACCTCGACTCGTCCGGAAAATCGAGACGAAGGTCATTTCAGATGAAGGTACATCTCCAGTTACAGAGGAACAGGTTAAGGCTTTCTGCGCACAGACAGGTCTCACTGAACGATACGAGATTCGACGTGCGTTGAACGACCCGGCTAAGCTCGGACGAGGCGGATTGAATCTATTGTTCGGCTTCTATCACCTTGACGTGCCGCAGCTCATGCGATCACTTCAAGTCCCGACCTTGCTTATTTACGGTGATTTTGTCGGACTGGACGATAAAGAAGCTCGAGTGACGAAGTCAGCCATGATGGACCTGCAACGGCATGAGCTGCCGATCACTTACATACGAATGACAGGCGGCCACTTCGTCCATTGGAATCCAGCGTTCCCGATTGAACAAGTGCGACAGTTTTTACAAGTTGAGAAAGTGAGCTGTCTGTCATGAACCGTCAGCAAAAGATTGTCCTCGTTCTTGTGTGCTTATTGTTGGTATACGCCGGAGTGGCCTGGGCATTTGATTCGACGAAGCAGCTACAGTTGCCCGAGGGAGCGGAACCGATTCTCACCTCACCCGTTGATGACCGTGACATGAGTCTTCGCTTTTTCACGAACAGTTATACCGTCGAGGAATGGAGCGACGAGCCGGTTGCGCAAAGCATAGGTCTTGAACTTACTGTCGACAATCAGGTTCGGTCGATTACATCTGAATCGCTGTCCGAAGCAGGCATCACGTGGTCGACTTTCGGCCAATCATGCGGAGATACGTCAGCATGTTCCCCGTACGATATCCTTTACGGGATGAACCACGGCGAGACGACCCGAGTCTTCGTCGAGTTGAACGGGGAACGGTTCGAACCGGAACTGTTGAAGACGAAGGCCGGGAATGATGTCTGGTTCGTGCTCGTCGACCAAATCGAATCGATTGAATCCATCACCGGCTACAATGCTGCGGGAGACGTATCGTACCGTTTCAATAACTAAAAAAGAGACGGAGGACGATTGTCCTCTCATCTCTTAGCGTTCGCAGGCGATGCCGTCCTTATCACGGTCTTTTGATTTGTTCGCTTCGTATAACGAACTGTTGGCGTAAGGCTTGTATTTCGTCTTACCACCTTTGTTTTTCGTTGTCTTCGTTTTGGCGACACCGCCTTTGTACGTCTTATTCAGTTCGGTGCAATTCTTAAATTTTTTCGGTGCGGCGTCCGCTGTTTCTGACGGCGCGATGCTTAGCGTGAACAACGCGATGCCGGCGATGGTCGCACGAAGTAGCTTCTTCATAGTTGTTTCCTCCTTGGTAACAAACGATATGCGTATTAATTCTTGTTTATTATAAGGGCAGTTATGATAAATACCCTGATTTTAAAAAAAGTTAAAAGAAGGTAACCATCTATGGACTTACTTATTCTAATGCAGGACCGGGCCCTCCCGTTACTACTGCTCACACTATTTCTCATTCTGAACGTGGTGTTCGTCATCGGGATTTGGAAACGACGACGTCACTTCTCTAAAGGATTTCTCGTGTTCGCGAGCTCGCTTACGTTCTTACTTATGACATCATCGGTCATCCTCATCATGTTCACGATGTTCATCGGCTACAACCAGTGACGTCTTCTATCCGATGATATCCGTATCGAAATTATCGAGTACCCCTACGATGTTCGAAGTATGATGAATGCAGAAAGGAGGGAATGCTGATGCTTGAATCACTGAACCGATTGATGGACCACATCGATCAACATTTAACAGAAGACATCACGAGTGAGGATATCAAACGCATCGTCGGGGTATCCGACTATCATTTTCGACGCATGTTTTCCTACATGGCCGGGATGACGCTCATTGAATATATCCGAAATCGTCGGCTGTCAGAAGCAAATAAGGACTTGATTCATGGGAAATCGGTCACGGACGTGGCGTATACGTATGGATACCAATCCGTCGACGGGTTCTCGCGAGCGTTTCGAGACTGGTGTGGCTTTTTACCGTCTGAAGTGATCAAGAACAAGATTCAAAAGTCGTTCCCGAAATTCACTTTCTTCATCGACATCAAAGGAGGAATTTCAATGGAATTCAAATTAGAACATAAACCTTCATTCAAGGTCGTCGGCGTGTCCAAACGCGTCCCGATTCAGTTCGAAGGCGTGAATCATGACATCGTCGAGTTGGCGCAGTCAATCACGGCGCAACAGCGAAGCGAGATGCATCAATTGGCGGACCTTTATCCAAATCAAGTGCTCAACGTATCGTACGACTTCGATGAAGGCTATTTGGACGAAACGGGTTCACTCACGCACATGATTGGCTTCGCGACGACGCAAGATAATCCGTATGAGGATCTTGAACAGATTACGATCGAGTCGAACCTGTGGGCCGTCTTCCCGAATACCGGCCCGTTCCCGGAGACGCTCCAGGAGACGATGGCCAAGACGTATGCCGAATGGCTGCCGACGTCGGGATACGAGTTGGCCGACTTGCCTAGTATCTCGTTTACGAAGCATGACGGACCGTCGGACAACGTCTATAGCGAAGTGTGGGTGGCGGTCAAACCGAAAACGACATAAGCACAGAAAAACACCTCCTGAAGACAATTGTCTTTAGGAGGTGTTGTCGTTTACTTCGAAGGCTCGTGCGCGAGCGCTTCACCATTCGTCTCGATCACATGCTTGTACCAATCGAACGAGTCTTTCTTCATCCGCTCCATCGAGCCGTTGCCCTCGTTGTCCCGGTCGACGTAAATCATGCCGTATCGTTTCTTCATCTCACCCGTCGTGAACGAGACGATGTCGATGATGCCCCACGGTGTGTAACCGATCAAGTCGACGCCGTCATAGACGACCGCTTGTTTCAACTGCTCGATGTGTGCCTTCAAATAGTCGATGCGGGCCGCATCATGGATCTTCCCATCGACGATCTCATCGACGGCCCCGAATCCGTTCTCGACGATGAAGAGCGGGATTTGATAGCGGTCATACAACCGGTTGAGTACGTAGCGGAGGCCGACCGGGTCGATTGCCCATCCCCAGTCGCTCGACTTAATGTATGGGTTCTCGACGCCGTTCGGTAGACCGCCATTGACGATGTCACCACTGTTGTCGGCGACAACGTCACTCTTCACGGTCGTCGACATGTAGTAGCTGAAACCGAGATAGTCGACGGTCCCGTTCTTCAAGATTTCCTCATCCCCGTCAAGGAACGGGATTGTGTACCCTTCCCGCTCGAACTCGTTCAAGGCATAGCTCGGGTACACCCCGCGCACTTGCACGTCCGGGAAGAAGTAACGCTGACGCATCATCTCTTCGGCGAGCATGACGTCGTCCGGGTTTGACGAGAACGGATAGATCGGCACGTGTGATACCATCGCCCCGATCTCGAAGTCCGGGTTGATCGCTTTCCCTTTCGCGACGGCGAGCGCGCTCGCAATCAACTCATGGTGCCCCGTCTGATACATCACTTCACGGGCGTTCTCCCCGTCTTCGATGATGACGCCAGAGTTCGTCCATAAGAAGAGCGGGTTGTTGACGTCCATCTTGTTGTTGATCTCGTTGAACGTCATCCAATATTTGACCTTGTCTTTATAGCGATCGAAACACACCTCGGCGAAGCGGACGAAATGGTCGACGACGGCACGGTTGCGGAACCCGCCGTACTCACGTTCGAGGTTAAGCGGCATCTCGAAGTGGGACAACGTGATGATTGGCTCGATGTCGTGCTTCAACAGCTCGTCGAACAAGTCGTCATAAAATTGGAGCCCTGCCTCGTTCGGCTCCGCATCGTCCCCGTTCGGGAAGATCCGGCTCCAACCGATCGACGTGCGGAGACACTTCAAGCCCATCTCAGCGAAGAGCGCGACGTCTTCTTTATAACGGTGATAGAAGTCGATTGCTTCATGGTTCGGATAAAATTCGTCCGGCTCGACCTTGTCCGTGATCCGACGCGCGACGCCATGAGCGCCGGCCGTCAACACGTCGACGACGCTCGGCCCTTTGCCGTCGGCGTCCCAGCCGCCTTCAAATTGGTGGGCGGCTAGAGCGCCGCCCCATAGAAAGTCTTTTGGTAATGTCTTCATTGTTGTTCCTCCTTTTCAACTTTAAATCTCCAGTACTGAATCATACTCGTCAAGTATAATTGTACCGGTACAATTATACAAGTACGATACATTTTGTATTCTCGACGAAATGGTGACGTGGTACAATCAAAGCAGATCATACGAGGTGAGGATACCACATGCTAAAATACCAACAGATTGCAACAGAGATTGAACAATACATCAATCAACACGATTTGAAGCAAGGAGATAAATTGCCCGTCCTCGAACAGTTGATGAGCCAATATGCCGTCAGTAAGAGCACGATCACGAAAGCGCTCGAGTTGCTCGAGCGAAAAGGCATCATCTTTCAATTGCGTGGGAGCGGCATCTTCGTCCGGCGCCACAACCGCCCAGGTTATATGAGCCTGTTCTCGACGCAAGGATTCAAGAGCAACCTCGGGGGCCGCATTCTGACATCGGATGTGCTCGACGTCTCGGTGACAAAGCCCGACGAGACGATTGCAGCGAACCTCGGTATTGACGTGACAGATGACGTCTATCGTGTCGAACGCGTCCGCTATGTTGACGGCGAGGTGTTCTGTTACGAGAAATCGTATTACGTGAAGGCGATTGTGCCGTATTTGAACCGGGAGATTGTCGCCGACTCGATTTTCGATTACGTCCAAGGCGCACTCGGCGTCACCATCGGCTTCTCGGACATGTACATGCAGGTCGGGCGGTTGGACGAGACCGAAGCCCGGTACCTCGACCTAAAGAAGAATGACCCGACGCTTCGCATCGAGACGATCTTTCATCTGACGAACGGAAAGCCGTTCGACTACTCACGCATCACGTACCACTACGAGCATTCGCAGTTCGTCGTCCAAGCGAACGGTCCATATATGTAAAACAAGCCCTCATGCATGCGCATGGGGGCTTGTCAGTTAACAGGGATTCGGTTTAGACGAGCGGTTTGCGTTTCAAATCGAGCAGTTCGTCATCCGTTTCATAAAGCAATTCGTCGAACGCTTCGGCACCGTGCTCCTCGATGAAACGTTCCTCTGACGGGAAAATCGGGACGAACCAGACGACGAGCACGTCGTGGGATTCGCCTTTATATTTTAAAAACGATGGATCTGAGTAGAACGGTGCGGTCACGTAGATGGAGGAAAACTTGTATTGTTTGAGCACACCTTTTGGCAGGCTGAAGTATTCATCTAAATCGAACGCTTGATGTGTCTCGAGCGCATGGGTTACTAAGTGCTACACCAACTGGACGATGTCATCTTCGGCACGCTTTTGTTTGAAGTGAAACAACAGTTCTTGATGGGCGAGCGATCCATCCTCGAATTGAAGGGAATGCAGATGTAATCCTAGTGTTGCCACGCTCACGATGCCAAAAAGTTTTGGCTCCTTCAATTTGAGTATTTGGACATGGTCCTCCAGTAAATCGGGACGTCGTATCCAGCGACAAATTCTCTACAATGGGCTTCTAGATGTTCTAAATAATCCAATGGTTACTCCTACTTTCTTTTAGCGCATACGACTTTATTGAGTGAAATCGTTATACGCATCAGAATCGACCGTGCACATTTTCTGAATATAGTTTAAACGATCAGATTCGCTAGGAAAAGTGTGAGGCGTGAGTATGATGTCACACGAGGCCTGGGCGACGTGATGCAGTAGCTGTTCGACGACTTCAAACACCTCTGCCAAGTGCTCTGGACTCAATCGAACGTCCGGGGTCACAAGGTAACTGACCTGAATGACGTTTTCTTTCGACTCAAAAAGAGAAGCTTCATGTTCAGAAAACCATGGATAGTCGGTGAGCTCGCTTCGTCTTTTCTCATCTTTAATCACGAGGAATGCGTCACTCTCGTCAAGTCGTACTCGCCAAACCTCACTATCGAGCGATTTGAATTCTCTAAGTGTATTCAAGGTTCACCCCCTTGTATGGATTGTTTTTGAGAGAATTAACAATAACGACTTTTGTTTTATTCTAAATACATGCCAATGTCTAAAAGCTTCTCTTCTAAATGTCTGAGATTTATATTTGTATGAATCCCCATCAGATAATCAAACCTAACAAAAACTTTGAGCGATTGTTCTTTCTTGTTTGGTGGATACGATTCTAAGTGTAAATAAAGCTCTTCTCTCAACAATAATCGAATCACACGATCGACTCTCCACCCCGTCAAAACCGTTCCTTTTTTCACACCTTTGTACAAAGCTGTCGTTTTTAAATCATATAGGTTCTTTGGAAAAGTAGGTAGATGATATTCGTGAGCTGAGAGAGCTCCTCTCTTCTCAATATATGTAACCTTGAGGTCGGTCACCTTGCAATAATCCATAATTATGTTCACCGACTTCACATATGCATCTTCACTTCTCATGTATTCCTCGAAATTAAGTATAACGCCATCAAACGACTTTCCAACATCGGATATTGATGTCCACTCGTTTTTTTCGTAGCCACCGAACTCATCTCGGTATTCTGGATTGTATTTGCTTAATCTATATCGATACATCTCTCCACCTGATTTCTGCATGTGATTTTGCTCTAAATACCATGCAAATATAATCTTATGACATGATGGATTGTGTAGTCTTCAAAAGAGTCTCCTATTCTTCAGATTGAATAAAATCTCCGCCAAACGTCCATCCATTTTGTTGCAACATTTTTTCAAATTGCTCATTGAACCGATTGATATCAATAGGCTTATTTTTTTGTACAGCTCCAATTCGTCAAAATAATTTGTGACGCGCTATGCACAAGCTCCACTCACGAAGTTAAAACCGCTTGATTGAACCGTTTACATGATCGAAAAAGTGATATACGTCGCGTGTATCATGCGCTAGTACGAAGTTTCCGAAGATGTGAGGATGAAATTCTCCTAGGAACGTCTCAAGTGTTTGTACAGACGTGGGTGAAGAGAAAGGCTGCCACAACCCTTTTGCTCTTGGAATCTTTAGTTGAGGCAGAAGTTTGTCTTCAATTAACTTTTCCCATGCTGTGTCATATAGCGTCAATCGATAGACCTTCTCTCTTGGACCAAACGTTCCTCCGAGACAAAACGTCAATTCAATTGGAAACGATCCTCGTATCACGTGGTGAAAGAACGTCTCGTAATCCGCTGTGCTAATCGACTCAACAGATTCAATTGTCATCCCTTGGAGTGTCAGTCCCTCACGGTAAGAACTCACGAGCCAATCCGTTTCATTTGAGAACGTGACGACGTCTTGGCGCTCTTTGTCACGGGAAAGCGTCAGCCATGGGGCGATCTCCTCAAGTTTGCGAACGATGCCGAATGTGACAGACTCCTCTTCTAAGCGTTCAAACGAGAAACGATGTCGTTTCGGTAGCCGTACCGAAGTCTTCCGTTCCACGCGTAACGGGAACTTCGCGCTGGCCAAATGTCGATAGATCAGACGATTTTCCTCCCCTTCCTTCAGCGCATACTGCGGTAAAATAAGGATCTCTGTTCCATAATAGATGATTCGACACGGTTTCAAGTCCGGCTCGTTGTCATAATCCTTAAAATAGGTCGCGAGCATGTCTGCCGTTTCAGGCAATCGCTGCTCAAACTCCGTCCAACCGTATAGCTCCACGATGTCCGGCAATCCGTTCTCATCGGTGATGACATCCCAAAACGCGTCCCAGTTCATTCCATAGTGCGAAGGAAATTGTAACTGTTCTTTTAACAGTTCATGTAACTCGGTTTCCGTCGCGATGTTGGAGACGTCTAGCGTCACACGAGTGGTTTGGTCTCTCTGTTTACACACCTCAATCGGATGCATCCAGACATACACCGTCTCGACAACTTCATATGGCGAGACATCTATATAGACGTCTCGCGTGAACGGATGCATGGCGAGGTAACGCAATACCACTACATCCGTAAAACCCTCACCAATCTGCACATCATCTGGATGAAACGAGAAGATGTCAGCGGCTTGTCGACGGATCGAGCGATAGACGTCATCAAGCTCTTGATCATAGACACGGTCGAATTCGTAACGGTCCACTTTCCATAACGTCCCACCATTCGAACGTGATAAACTCTCCGTCTTTTGTTCTAATTCATCCGTGTGCACCGCATGTCGACGCACAAATAAAGCCGTGGCCGCATCGACTTCATGCAACCACGGACGTTTCGCATTCATCTTTTCCATCGCCTCCGGTACAAAAGATAACTGAGCGGGAGCCCCGCCAACAACGCAAAGCCAAGCATCCAATAGGATTTCGGCTCTTTCGTCTGAACATCACTAGAACCACTAGTAAGGGCATCCTCCGCGGAACTTTGAGTGTTTGAACGTGTCTCGACCAAGAGTTTCTGATACATCTCGAGCGTGATCGTGTCTCCGCCGATGAACCGTTTCGCATCGGTCGTCAAGGCGGTCAACGTCTTTCCATCATAGTCAAACCAGGCATTCTCTCGCGCGGAATGGACCAATGTACCGGACACATCAGCTAAGGCAATGGCCAACTCGTCGCCATACCCGAACGTGGAGAAGGCGAAGACACCCGGCTCTTGCTCGTACGTTCCGATGACGTTTCTCGCTTCTCCGTCCTGTAAGACGGCCGACACGTGCTCATCGCTAGGGACGAACGTGCACGTCTCGTCTGACGAGTAACAGGATTTCTCGGCAATCATCACTTCATGGAGCGGACCGAACGAGATGGCTCGGCTTTCCGTCAAGTGATAGTTACTCGGGTCGTCTCCTTCGATATGGTCGAGGACGATTGACTCGAAATGTTCTTCAGCGAAACGGTCCGCGGATCGTTCTGTCGGCGCGGCAATTGATGACGTAGCACCGAGCGTGAAGATCCCGGCTAAAGCGAATGTTTTGATCAGGCGGAACATATCTTTACTCCTTTCAACCGACAGACATCTGCTTGAGCAGTGACGCGTCAATCCGAATCAGTTCCGCATGCGGATGCTTCTGTCGCTCGATGATTTGATTGAACCGTTTCGAAGCGACGAATCGATCGGATTCATGAATCGAGGCGAGGCGCACAAGCGCAAGCCGCAACTGCTTGCCACCGTCACTCATCCGTAGGTGGTCGATATGATTATCAGCATCGAACCGATTAATGAACAGCTCGACTTTACAATCTTCCTTCACTAAATAGGATACCAGATATGCGGCCTGTTGAATCAACTCTTCGTAACGGGCATGGAGGCCATTCCCTAGCGGACCGCTCAAGTCGAGCACGAGCGTGAACGTATCGAGGTTTTGGCGTTGATACACTTTCGCCTGAAGTTTTCCTGTCTTGGCTGTAGCGACCCAGTCAATCTGTTTGACCGGCTCTTGCTCATACCGTTTTGTGCTTTGAATCATCAACGGGTCGTTGAGCGGTGAATGTTTGACGAGTCGGTCCCCCATCCGTACCAGGCGTGAGTTAAATCTGTTCTGTCTCGTGATGGATGGGAGTATGATCCAGGATGGAAGCGTATGATCTGTGACGAAGATGGTGCCAAGCCAAAACGGGAGCCTGAACTGAAGTGTACATTCATTGACTTGGACGGGCCCGCGCTGTTTCGCATGGATTGGAAGCGAATAGGTCGATTCCTCATGAAGTTGAATGACATGTACGCGCTGATTTTCGTCAAACGTCAAGCCGTGTCCCGTGACCAGGCGGACCGATGTCGGGATTCCGAGTTCTTGGAGACGTTCGACACCTGTCACCTCCATTCTTAGCGAGACACGGTCATTTACGAACAACAACTGCTCTTTCTGGTGGAACGATAAACGTGTCCCTTCGACAATTTTCTGCGTCAGCCATTTCCGAATCAGCATCAATCCTAGAATTGCGCCAGACAGATAAGCGAGCGGCCACACATATGGGAACCATATGAACAGAAGTAGGATTCCGGTATAGGCCGGCCATAGCTTGTCGTCTAAAAGTGACGGTGTGCTCACTTCGACTTGTCGCATCTTCACACCTTCTCGACCGGTACATCGACTCGCTCCAAAATATCAGCGAGAACTTCCCGTTTCGTCGATTTCACGTCCCCTTCGAGCGTGAGCGTCAAGCGGTGTGCCAGAACATGCGTCGCGACGGCTTGGACATCTTCCGGGGTCACGAATTGACGGTCTTCGATATAAGCGTAAGCTTGAGACGCCTTGACGAGGGCGAGCGTCGCGCGAGGACTGGCTCCGACTTCGACGAGCGGATGAAGTCGTGTCTCTTGGATGAGGGCGAGCAGATAGGTGACGACGTCGTCATGGATACGGACCTCCTCAACTGCTCGCTGCGCTGCTAAAAACGTTTCGGACGACATGAGGGCATAAACGATGTGGCGTGTCTTAGAAACAGTCTGAAGAATCAACTGTCGCTCCTCCCCTGCTTCAGGATATCCGACTTGAAGGGACATCAAGAAACGGTCGAGTTGAGCGTCGGGCAAGGCGAACGTCCCTGCCGATTCGATCGGGTTTTGCGTCGCGATGACGAAGAACGGTTCTGGCAGTTGATACGTGACTCCGCCGATCGAGACTTGCCGCTCTTCCATCGCCTCGAGCAAGGCGGATTGTGTCCGGGGGACGGCTCGGTTCACTTCATCAATCAATAAGATGTTGGTAAAGATCGGTCCTGTCCGATTTTCGAACGTCTGTGTCTGCATGTTGAAGAAGTCAGAACCGATGATATCGGTCGGAAGCAAATCGGCCGTGAATTGGATGCGCGTGAAATCAGCTTCGAAACTCTTGGCAATACTTTTGGCAAGTAACGTTTTCCCGGTACCCGGGACGTCCTCTAACAAGATGTGCCCGTTCGCGAGTAGCGCCGTGCAGCAGAGGCGCGTGATTTCAGGTTTTCCGAGATAGATTTGGTCCAATTGTTCTAATACGCGTTTGATGGTCATAAGGGTGGCTCCTTTTCTAAACGAAGTAAATAGGCATCAAGCTGTTGTTTGAACGCTTCTTCACGTTGTGGCGTGATCTCGACTTTGTCATAACGGGTCTCTAAATAGCTCCGAAGCGAGGCGTCGAGTTGAATGCGGCTCGCCCAGGCGGATAACGTCTCGAACGTCCGTCGACGTTTTTCTTGCGGTAGCGCTTGTTCGAATTGAATCAAATGTTGCCGCAACGGGGAATCTGGTAGCGGATGAGCGGAGCGTTTTGCCTCTTCGAACGTTCCGTCTGTCTCTTGCCTTGAGTGGATCCTCTCGTCTATCGGAACGGCTTCCCTCCCCTTTTTGTGGAAGGGTCTACGCCACATCCATACACCAATCAAAAGAAGGAGGAGGGCGCTGAAAATGTAAGGCAACAGGGAAAGGCGATCGGATTCGCTTGTGGATGGTTTGCCGTATGACGGAGACGAGTTATTCTCATCTTCCCTTGGTGTGCCGCCTTCATCATCTGATGGCCCAACAACCGCTCCTGCTTCAGAAATACCGGGACCGGGATCTGCGTCACTACCATCTCCACACCAAACATCCGTATCGACGACCTTAATGATCCCAAACAACTTTCGCTTGTCATGACAATCCGTGACCCAACTTGTGATGGGGCTCCCTGAAATGTCCAACCCTTTGAAGTAGGTATAAGCAAGTTGACCTGAAAATGAAATAAGTGCGACAACCAGTAAAGAAATCAAGACTGCTGATACAAACAGAACTTTGGCTTTTTTCATGTAACGACCCGTATGTGAATATGTAGATTCGACTGCATCCCATTCAACGACTCCTTTCATTCATCGATTCCATTTAATCCTTTTTTTTGGAAAATGGATTTGAAAGGATTATAGCATACGGATTAATGGAATATTCAGTTTTTTAACAAAAAAAGTTGCCCGCTTATTGAACGAGCAACCAGACTTCTCCACTATGCATATAATCTTCATCTTGAATCAGTTCGTGGAACCGATGCACCTCGACGTCCATTGACAGGTCGAGTCTTTGTAGGAATATGCGATCGTTAGGCAACCGCGTCCACATCTGCTCTGACGTATCCCGATCCATAAACGCCTTCAGTCGTGCATCGCTTTCAAACACGAGCAGTTCGGACTGCCAAAGCGTCGGCAAATCGAGTAAGACGACGACCTGGTATCGCTCCTCTTCTCGGTTATGCACTAGACGTGAGGCCCCTTCCATCATCACCTCGATAATCGCACGTTGAATCCGGCTGTTCTCCTGTACAGACGATAAGAACGATTGATCAATCGGGATTTTGTTATGCCAATACCCGTCGTGAAACGTCGTCGGGAACGAATAGGTCTGTTCGTCGACATCCATGCGCAACCGTTTCAGTCTTCGTCTAACACCGCGTACTTTCGCTCGTCTCTTCAAGACGTTTTCCCCAAGATGCTGTCGACTTGTTGCTGATGGTGCCGGTCGTGTTCGATGAACTCGGTGACGATATAGGCAAGTGTGTACGGAACACCGTCATGCGGAGAATGGGTCGTTCCGTTTGCCATCGTGTGAGAAGTCAGCGTCTCTTGACGTAATGACCGAAGCGTTTCTATAAGCAAGCTCCGACTCGTTTTGGCTAACTGGAACACGTTTTCTCCCGAAAGACGTTTCGCTTTTTGGGTCGCTCGCGCGTTAAATGAGTCGAATTCAGGGAAAATCATGGCTTCCCCGGTCTTGACGGCCGGGACGATGACGTTCAACAGATGATTGTCCCAATGGGCGATGTGAAGGACGATTGCTTTGATTGACCATTTGTCGGTTGCAATCGATTTTTCCCACGTCGATCCATCCAATCCCGACAATGTGTTTAACCAGTCTATATAGGATGCAAACTCGTCGATGACATCTGAGGTTTTCGTCATAAAAGTATCCTCCTTCGGTTATAAGCTAAGAAAATTGTATCATGTTCCGGCCGCTTAGCACTGAGCTTCGTCAATCAAGGAATGATTGATTGACGTGATTGAGCCTCACTTATGCATATAACGGGATAGACCTCTTCATATTGGTTTGAGGAGTCATCCCGTCGATTGAAATTGAACCGTAAGTTACCATCACGCCTTGTGGTGACGGGACCATAAAAAGAGGGAACGTATCCAACCAGTCCGCTGATGTCGGAAACGCATCAGGTGCCCAGTCGAGCTCAAGTTCGTGCCCGGCAAGCGCGTACGAGAATGGCATATGGCGATACACGTCAACGAGCAGTCGTTCGATTTTCTGTGTGAACACGGGTCTCGATGCAGGGTGTGAGACGATATCATTCCACCTTATATCGATGAGAATCCCGACATAGGTGTCCATCTCTTGAAGGGACACGGTCATCGTCATGTCCACGTCTCCAAAATAGTTGCTTCGTAAATGGATAGATCCGTAATGCCCAACCTGAGCAAAGTCGGTACCTGTCGTTGTCGTCCAACTAGTGCCCGCCTTATCCTGACTGTATGTCACGTTTATGATTTCGCCACCGCTACTTAACAGTTCCGCACATACATTTTGAGCAAGTTCAGGTAACGGATAATGGCTCGGATAAGCCATCCCGATGGAAATGAATCCGCCTGCTTGATCCATTCAAACACCTCCTTTGTTTCATCATACAAAAAAAGCGGCACCGTATACACGGTACCGCCCTATCTTATAGCCAGACTGGTAAAGAAAAGAACACCAGAAACAATACGGTCAAGACACCAACGACCGGACTGAGCGACCGATAGCCTTTCTTGAACAAGACGATCATCGTATAGGCGATGAATCCGAGCCCGATGCCATCGACGATGGAATACGTGAACGGAATCATGATGATGACGAGAATCGCCGGGAAGGCATGCTCCCAATTGTCGAGCGGGAGATGCTTCACGTTCTGGAACATCATCATGCCGATGATAATCAACACCGGCGCGATCGCCGTCACCGGAATGATGGCGAACAGCGGCAGCAACAAGAGTGAGACGACGTACAGGCCAGATGTCACGAACGAGGCGATGCCGCCCCGTGCACCGACCGAGATGCCGGCCGCGACCTCGACCGTCGAGACGGTCGGGCTCGAGCCGAACATGGCACCGGCCATCGTCGACAACCCTTGGGCGACGAGCCCTTTCGGTGCGTCCGCATCCTTGCCGATGGCGCGCGTCTGATTCTGAATCAGGCTGATGTTCTCGATCAGCAAGACGAGCGTCAACACGCCGACGGCGACAAGGAAGATCGGTGACGCCGACTCGGCGAACGAGATGTTGCCGAACACGGTACCGAACGACTCGAAGAACGGCGTGAGCGCGAACACACCGGTCCAGTCGAGCGTTCCCATGACGGCACTCAAACCGACCCCGAACGCGATCGTCCAGAGGAAGCTGCTCGGTCCCATCTTCAAGAAGAGCAGGATGGCGACGAAGAGCGACAGGAACGCGACCTGTACCGGTCGTTCCCCAAGGTCTCCGATGTGAAGCAGTGCCCCGCCACCGCCCGAGACGATCCCCGCCGCCTCGAGCCCAATCAAGATGAGGAACAGGCCGAGCCCGACCGTCAATCCGTCATGAATGATCGGCGGGAACGCGTTCGCGAGTTTCCTTGCCACTTTCGTCACCGTCAACAGGACGACGAGCGCCCCTGAGACGAACGAGACGGCGAGCGCACCTTGCCAGCTCAGCCCCATCTGCAGGACGAGCGTGTACGTAAATAGCGCGTTGATGCCCATCCCGGGTAACAGGAGCAGCGGCAAGTTGAACAGCCCTGCAATGAACGTTCCGATGATGCTTGTCAAAATCGCTCCGACGAGCGCTCCCTCGAACGGGAGTCCGGCTTGTGTCAAGATTGCCGCGTGAACGGCCGGGATGTATGCTGTCGCCAGAAAGTTTAGCACGCCCCCGTATGTTTCTGTTTTCCATTCTGTTTGTTTTGCCATAGGAATCAATCCTTTATTGGCACCCTCACCCACCCATGTGGTTATACACACGAGATTGATTATATCCTGTCTGACCTCTGACATACAAGCTATTATTGGTTCAAATCCATCTTTGGACCCAGTCATGAGACCTATTCGGACGAAAGGTTCATTTTATAAAACAAGAACAAACGTTCCTGTTTTAGCATCTTTTTTGACGAGAATCTGCTATAATGAAGAGGCAGGTTAACGTAGCAATAGTGGGGTCAGCCGCCAAGTCCACAATGGAGGAAGGCGGTGGTGCGGATGGAACAACTATGGACCTGGGTCGGCGACTATGTGATCGTCCCGATCCTCGCTCCGATCATCGTTCACTTGGTTTTACACCAAACATCCGATCGTGCAACGTCTGAACGCACAAAAAAATGACCCCCTCGGCGCAATGAGATGGGTCACTTTCTGATTCTCTAACCATTGTGGCGGCTGGGACCACTCTTAAAGTGGTAGCCTGTAAGCCAGAGGCCGGTGTGTCCAGCACCGGTCTCTTTCTACTTGCATCATACCATACTTGTTCCCATTTTTCAGCAACAGAAACGCGAAAACGGTGAAGTTGACGTGACGAATGATATCGGGACGCCCGACATTATTCCGAGAGCAAGCTTCTTGATTGATTGTTCTACAGTTCGAGGCAACGCAAAGCGCTTTGCCTTTTTTAGATTTCATTTATGACTCCTTTAAGAATTCTTTAAATCTGCCATCTACACTGAAGACAGTTCAAATTCTTAGGAGGTTTATTCCCATGTATAATCAGAATTATTCAGTTATGTTCACAATCGAATCAGGAGTCGTTCTCATCCCACTCGCCATCCTCGGACTCATCACGTTACTCGTCTGGTCGTTTCGCAAGAAACATGTAAAAGTCACACAAACCATTTTACTTCTATCATTCGGGATATACTTATTAGGTGTCCTTCACTTCGTTTTTTTCCCGATTGACGTTAACTTAGGAAAATATGCGAACCAAGTACCATGGTGGAAAACGATTAATTTTATTCCGATTTTGACCATCGACTTGTATTCGTTTGTGTTGAATATCGTGATGCTCCTCCCGTTCGGCTGTTATCTTCCATTTTTGAAACCGTCGATCACGAAAAAAGAAGTACTTAAATTAGGATTTCAGTTTAGTCTGATTCTTGAACTGATTCAATTATTGGTGCGTACGACACTAGGCAGTGGACGAAGCACGGATGTGAATGATTTATTGGCAAATGCGTTCGGCGCGCTCTTAGGGTTCTTACTCGTTCGCTTCGTCGTCCAATACGCTCCGTTCCGACGTTTGTATCAGAATTTCCAACTTTAATTCGCGAGGGAGTTTCAAGCATGACAAAAATCTTGTTAGTGGATGATGATGTCCAAATCGCAGAACTGATTGATGTGTATGTAAAAAATGACGGGTATCACACGACGATGGCAACCGATGGGGAAATGGCGCTTGACTTGTTCAACCAAGAATCGTTTGACTTAATCATTTTAGATTGGATGATGCCTCGGATGGATGGGCTTGAATTTTGTAAGCGTGTGCGCCAGACGAGCCAAATTCCGATCTTAATGGTCAGTGCCAAAGTAGGTGATATGGATAAGATATTGGGATTGACGACGGGAGTCGATGACTACATCATCAAACCGTTCAATCCGCTCGAGTTGATGGCACGTATTAAAGCATTGCTACGCCGTTCAAACTATAACCGACCAAGCAAGTCCTCAAGTGTACAAGCTGGCCCCTTCCTCATCGATCGAGCCAGCCACACCGTCATGATGCAAGAGCAGACGATTCGATTGACAGCACGTGAATTTGAGATTTTGTATTTACTAGCGAAACATAAAGGCCGGGTGTATAGCTCTGAAGAAATATTTGAGGCTGTCTGGCAAGAGCATGGCGTCGGGTCGAATCAGACGGTGATGGTTCATATCAGTAACATCCGTGAGAAATTACATGCCGTCGTGCCACATGAGGTCATCATTCATACGGTGTGGGGAGTGGGATATAAAATTGAGACATAATATATGGCGCGTCATAACGTTCATCCCGATGTGGAAACGTCTGCTGTATGTATTGATTGCGTTTGGGGTCGCCACACTGAGCGGTGCTCTGTTACTGCCTGCCGTGTGGTACTTCGAGGAGTCATCACGATTTATGGAGAGTCTGATCATCGTGTTGTCGTATTTCCGGGAAGGTGTCATCGTCATGTTTTACAGTCTGATGGTCATCGTTTGTCTCGTGTTGATTTATCAATATGAGCGTAAACGGTATTTACAGTTTCACATTGAGCGGATGACTTCACTTGTCGAAGAACTCCATGCCAATCGTGATTTGGTTGAACCATCTGTCCCGCCAGAGCTAGAGCAGTTGATGGCGACTGTTCGCGCCATCTCAGACAGTGCAGCAAAGGCGGAGCAGGAATTGGTTCAAGCGGATTGTTTGAAGCACGAGCTCGTGGCCAACGTCGCCCACGATTTGCGCTCCCCGCTCACGTCAATCACGGGTTATCTTGACTTGATTCACAGCGACCGTTACCGGGACGAGGTGGAGTTGCGTCATTACATCCAAGTCATTCATGAGAATGCGACCCATCTGAAAGGCTTGATTAACGATATCTTTGACTATACATTTCTGCAAAACGACCGGATCGCGCTGCAAACAAGTGAGGTCCGTCTCGATGAATTGCTCAATCAGCTCATCATGCAGTCGACGTTACGTCTCTCGGAAGTTGAAATGGAAGCTCGATTCAGTTCCTCAGCCAAACGACCCATCGTTGAGGGTGATGCGTTGAAGCTCGTGCGCGTATTCAAAAACATACTCGAGAATGCGATTCGTTACGGGCGTGACGGAACGTATATCGATACGTTCATTGAAGATACGGATGAAGTGGTTCTTATCAACATGACGAATTACGGCGAAGAGGCCATCCCCTCACGTGACATCCCATATGTGTTTGAACGATTTTTTAGAGTGGAAAAGTCACGCGCACATTACACCGGCGGATCAGGTCTCGGTCTCGCCATCGCCAAGTCCATCATCGATTTACATGAGGGCGAGATTCACGTAACGAGTCAACCAAGAGAAACGACGTTCACAATCATTCTCCCTAAAGTCTCTTCCAATGCTGTTCATGAAAAATCATGGCCCGTGTGACCTACACGCGCCATGATTTTTACATTCACACAAAAGAGGATCAACTTCAAGCTTATGTCGGAGCGAGCCCCTCAAGCCGATTTAAAAAGACGAGCCCACTTGCAACACGCGAGTGGGCTCGTCGATCACCTGGCCGGGCTATCTGTTAGCCCGGTGTTTTCATATCTTCCTCTACCGTATAGCGAGAGAACCAGTGCAACATGGCTTCTGCCTCTTGCTTCGGGATGTCCTCGATCATCTCATTCGATAACAAGCCACCCCGTGTCGAGAACAGGACGTTACATACATCGAAACGGCGTTGGAGCGGTGTCTGAGTCACTTGGACCTGTTCGATTCGCGGCTTGTCCGTCAAGAATGAACTGACGTTGAAGGCCCCGGTCCGCAGCTCAATGAACTGACCATTACGAGCGTAACGCGTCGTCACATAGCTCAACAGTCGACCGCCGATGATGATGGCCCACAGCAGGACGAGCCACCAGGCGTAATCGCGGAAGAAATACAGCACGACACCCGAGACGAGGATTCCGACCCAGCTGATGCGTAGCAGTTTGACCCAGAGCGAACGTTTTGGCAAGCGATGAAGCGTGTCAGACCAGACGAACTGGTCGAAGTGCTCGTTCAACACGGTCATCGCCCGCTCCCGTTTCACGAACGGGAGGATGGTTGACGATTCGTCTTTCAACTCGTCCATCGTCCCGGCCGCAACGAGTTCGACACCGACGATGTTGAACCAGCGCCGAATGAACGTCTCTTTGACCCGGACCGCTTGAATCTTCTCGTATGGGATCTCTTTAGCGGAACGGTTGAGCAGTCCTTTCTCAACGCGGATGCGGTCCCCGCGTCGTTCGAGCCGGAAGTTCCCGTATTTCAAGAAGTTGATGACCATGCCGATGACGACCGACAATATCAGGACCGTCAGGACGAGCAGGCCAATCGCGATAATGGACGCGTGGACGACCCAATCGCCGATTGTATCGAACGTCCCGTCGAGATTGATGAAGTCATCGATGGACGAGATGATTGTCGAGGCGACCGGGAAGATCGCGAACACCGACAATGATGTCAGCGAGGCGATGATGATCTCTCGGGTCGAGAGGGCGTACAACAAACGGCTCGCCGGTTTTTCAATCGCCACCGGTGTAGCTGTCGTGTCCGTCTCTCCTTCTACTGGTATGTCGGTCTCGGTCTTGCGGTGACGGACCTGGTCCAGGATGTCCTCGAGCCGCTTCGCCTCGTTCGGGAAGACGCCGGCGAGTTTGAACGAGGCGTCGTCGCTGTTCGCGTTCGTATCGAACGTCAATTCGACGACCCCGAGCAACCGGTACAAGAACGGGCTGTTCGAGTGGACGCTCTGAATCTTATAGAGCGGGAGCGACTTCTCTTTCTTGATCCAGTTGCCGTCGATGACATATACCGTCTTCTCATCGAGCGCATAGCGGAAGTTGAGCCAGCCGAAGAACTTCTGCAAAATATCAAGCAAGAGGAACAGCAGAATCCCGACGCGCAGGATGATGCCGAACGTCGAGCTCCAGTCATTGTTGATGACGAACAACAACACGAGCGGGATGATGAACGACTTGATGACCTCTAAGACACGCAACAGCAAGACGCGACTCGGTAGTCGATGCCACGTGAGGGCGGCTTCCGTCATATGACATCCTCCTCCTCGATGCGGGCATACACCGCAATCTGTTCCCGGAGCGACTTCGCGAACGATTCTTCAATCGCGAAGATGTCATGTGACCCGGCGGCCGTCCCGATGGTGATCGTCTGCAGACCGTACTTTCGAAGCAGCGGTCCTTGTTGGGCGTGGACGTATTGTACTTTCGTCATCGGAATCAAGACGTCGTGCGTCGTGATGATGCCGTGATGCAAGCGAATCTCGAGTGGTTTCACGTCATACTTGAACCGCTCTTGCTTCCACTTTTGGAAGACGACGATATCAATCACACTATAAATGAGGTCGATGGCAAGCAAAGCGTACATCGTATATTGCAACCATGTCGGCCAGTCAAAATAGAGCGCGGCAGCGACGAGGCCGCCTGTGATGACGAGCCCGATGAGATAAAAGATGGCGCTCGACAGTCGGAACACGGTGCGTGCCTCGATTGGCAATGTGCCGCTGAATGTTGTCGGTGTTGTTTCTATGTCTGACATTGGTGTTTCCCCCTAACGATTCGGAGCATATGTCCGTTCTACCTCTAGTATACGGCGCACTCCCTAAAAAAGTTTCAAATTGAGGTCGGGGAACTGCTCAACTGCACGCTCATCAATTTAAACCGCGGTCTGTCTTCTGGTTCGACTTGCTGGATAAGACGGTCGAGTGCGGCAACGCCTTCCTCCTGTAGCGAAACGTCCAGATGACCGGTCAGTTTAATCGATGCGAACGCACTCGACATGACGGCGACGTCACAGTCGAATCCGTATTCATATGTCACCCAGTCGTCAGGGCTCGATACATCCCGCTCCATCCAGCCCGAAACGATGTCGTACGCACCGACGAGGAAATCGATGTCCCGTTCTTTTCGGATTGCGTCCTCGAACATCACGAGCACGTCGGCGCCTTCATCACTGCCGAACGGACTGTACTCATCCGTACAATCCAAGTAGAAGTCTTCCTGAAAATGAGCATTGAACCGAGGATGTGCGGTGAGTTGGTCGGGACCGACTTCCGGGTCGTCGACATAAATCAAGTCGTCCCAATCGGTATCGGTCTCGACGTACCCTTTCCGGAGTTTCTGACGAATCAGCTTGTCCGCTTCTTTGCGGCAGATACCGTCGGATTCAAAATACTTAATTTGAACTTTACCAATCGTCCCGAGTTTTCCGTAATGGACGGCGAACTCGTCGGAACCGACGCGGATGTTCCAAAACTTCTTGGTGTGTTGTAGGTACGTTTTCATCAAAACCTCCAGAATGATATATGAGTTCAGTCAAGTGCGGGTAGGACAAAGAGACGTTTTCTTGGTTTGAACGTCAGAATTTCCTCATGAGTTTTCCCTTCTTCTTCTACAGAAATTCGTAGCGTGTAGACACTGGTCGGATTCGGTTCAGTACCTAAAAATGCAAATTCATACGAGTTGCTTTGATCCATCTCAATTGGATGGGTCATAATATCCCCCGTCAGTTGGATGTCGTTCTCATAAAAAGATAGATTGACGATGACACCGTCTGACTCCTCCCATTCCACCTGACCCGCCCACGTCTCTTTTAAGGAATGAGAAACCGTATAAACCGCATCAAACTTCCCGTCACTTGAACTCGCAATAAGCTTGGGCGGAAGGGTCAATGAGACAACCATCCAAATTACAAATAAAAGAATAACAAGGCCTATACTTACTTTCTTATTCATCATGCTGATCCCTCCCTCATTACTGCACGCCTCTCATACATTCAGCGACAACTTCCGGTATTCCTTTTCGCTCCATAAAAAAAGCCAAGCCGCTTCTGCGACTTGGCGATTTGTTAGTCTTCAAAGAACCACTTCTTACGCGGTTCCACTTTCAGGTTGTCCCCGTGCTTCTTCATCTCGGTTATGAGGTAGCGTTCGAGCTCATTCATCGCCTTGACCCAATCTGTCATCGTCGCGACGAGCGGGACGACGGTCAGGATGAGGTCTTCCTCTTCATCCCGCATCTTCTCGATCATCAACTTCGCGAAGTCGAAGTTCTCATGGATTAAATCCTCTTCCCGGTCGATGATGTGCTCGTTTTCTAATTCATAAGCCGAGAATAGACGCTCATGCCGTCTGAGCAAGTGCCGCATATGACGCATCAGTTCGTCCTCGAGCTGGGGCGGTAGATGTTCGAGCGTCAGAAAATCGTCATGCAGCTTGTCGAGCACGTGGATAGCGGCACTGTTCGTATCAATCATCTTCGACTTCAAGACGGCCCGGCGATAAATCGGCGTCTTCTTCTCGAGCCAGCGGTTGGCTTTAATCTCTTCTTCAAAGAAGTCGTACGTCGTCTTTGAGGCTCGATGTTTCTTTTTCGTCTCATCGAGTGACTCAAATGACGAGCGTCCTCCCTCTGTTTCCGAGAACAGTCGCGCGATGCGGACGGCCATTTGGGAGACGGTCGCGATCTCGTCCTCAAGCTTCCGCTCATAGCGTGGCGGGAACAAGAGCGCATTGACGACAAGCGCCACGGTGATCCCCATCATGATGAGCAAGTAACGTTCACCTGCGAACATCCAGACGGGCATGTCCGACTGGCTCGCCCCTTCCATAATCAGAATCGTCGTCAAGATGACGGTCCGGGTCGTCGACTCGAGGTTCAAAAAGAGAAGGATCGAGATGGCGATGATGATGACGACTCCGATGGCGATCGGTGTCGGGTTCGGCGTCAACATTAATGAGAAGACGGCGAGCAAAGCCCCGATCAAGTTCCCTTTTAGTTCTTCTAATAGCCGGACACCCGTCTGATAAACGGACGGCAATAACGCGAGCGAGGCCGCGAGTGCCGGTACGACAATCTGTTGAAATTGAAATGCCTCGGCGATGAGCAATACCAAGGCGACGGATATCCCGGTCTTGATGGTTCTAGCTCCAAATCTCATGCGGTGTCGACAACGAAGTGTCTTCCTCCCTTATACACGTCTTAACTTTTTGTATCCCACTTACCCTGCCCTGAAACCTCACAACTTCAAGCCGTTGTCTCCTGTTTCGATAGCGCTTCCGTGGTATGATGGCGTTGGATATTTTCTTTAATCTTGATTGGGAGGGGTTTACTTGTCAACCATTGCTTTATTTGGAGGGAGCGGCCGCACGGGGATGCGGTTGCTTGAACGTTTGTTAAAAGACGGCCACGACGTCCGACTCTTGTCACGTCGCGAGGTTGAACCGAGGGATCGTCTCACGGTCATCATCGGTGACGCGACCGATGCGGATGCCATCGCAGAAACGGTGAAATCGGCCGACGTCGTCATGTCGGCGCTCGGTACGGATAAGCAGGACGTCTTATCCCGCTTCACACCGCTCATCATCTCAGCGATGCAAGCAGCCGGGATTACGCGCATCCTGACAGTCGGGACGGCCGGCATCTTGCAGGCACATGATTCTGACAACTATCGTTTCGAGACCCGCGAATCGAAACGGTCGATGACGACCGCGGCCGAGGATCACGCCCGGGCATATGAACTGCTCGATGCATCGCCGCTCGATTATACAATCGTCTGCCCGACCCAATTGATTGAAGATGCGTCCGTCGGGAACATCGTCATCACAGCTGACGTGCTCGGGACGCAGAACTCGGGACCAATCTCGCGTGACGATGTGGCGGATCTCGTCATTCAAGCCTGGAAAGACAAATCATATCGTAGACACCGCGTCGGCATCACGACGGAATCATAAGTAGGGGATGGGGATTTATGAACGAACAACGCATGCGCCTCGCGCAATTGACCGACGTATTTGACACACAAGCTGAAACCGAGTCGGCCCGTCTCGCTAAGACCGCACTCCGAAAAGTGACACGTGACGAGATTTGGATTGCCGTCTGTGGCCACTTTTCAGCAGGTAAGTCGACGCTCCTCAACAATTGGCTCGGGGATGGCGTGTTGCCGACGAGCCCGATTCCGACGAGTGCGAACATCGTGACGCTTCGACAGGGGGACGTCGGGGCATCGGTCGCCGTCAACGACACAGATTGGATTCGACTCGCGCCGGATGAGCTCGACCGCTTGAGCGACTACTGCAAAATCGAAGAGATTAAAGAAGTCGAGTACGCCCTGCCCCGCTTCCCATTCGGAAGCGACGTCGTCCTCATGGACACGCCCGGGATTGACTCGACCGATGAACAGCACCGTCAAGCGACGGAACGCTCGCTTTTCCTCGCCGACCATCTGTTCTTCATGATGGATTACAATCACGTCCAGTCCGAACAAAACATCAAACTGATGAAACAGTTCAGCGCCGAGGGGCGTCCCTACTCGATCATCATCAACCAAATCGATAAGCACGATGAAGGAGAGCTTCCGTTCCACACGTTCAAACGCTCGCTCGAGACCGCCTTCACCCGTCACGCGATCAATCCGGACGACATGTTCTATATCTCGCTCCGTGAGCTCGATCACCCGGAAAATGAGGTCGAAAGCCTCCGGACGTACGTCCAAACCGTCATCGACGCCGCGCGTGAACATGCGGAAGCACGCGCCGACCTGCTCGTTGACACGTTGCTCGCCCGGTCCACTCGTGCGAACGACGCCCTCTTGGACGAGTTGCCGGTCATCGAGAAGCAGCCGACGGAGATTCAAGCCCGCCTGCAACGCCTCGATAAGAAAGCGATCTGGCTCACCGCGTTCCGTCGCGAGTTCTTCAAACACCAGACACCGATCGTCGCGAGCGCGCCGATCATGAACTATGAGTTCCGTGAACTGTTGCGGGACTATCTCGAGAGTTGTGCGCCGGAGTTCAAGGTCGGCCTGTTCTTCTCAAAAGACAAGACGCGCCAGGAACGGCTACGTCGTGAAGAGATCGCTGTCAAGGAGTTCAACCGATTGATCGATACGAACCTTCGCCCCCACTTGATCAAGTACGCTGAAGACATCGTCCGCGATTTGAAACTGCCCGAGGCGATTTTGTCCCGTCCGGATACGTTACCGACTGCACCGAGCACGCTCATCAGTGACCAAGTGAAGTCCGGCGCATCGCTCAGTGGTGACACGGTGCTTCAATTCAGCCGTGACATCGAGTCGGCCCTCGCCTCTTGGGTGACGAAAGTGTCCGAACCGTGGGTCACGTCCGTCGAAACGTATCTTGAGGCCGAAGGCAAAGACCGAATCCATGCCATCGAGAACGAGCAAGACGAATTGTATGACATGCTCGACACGTTGGCGCTACAACGTCAGCTCTCCGAACAACGAGACGAGCTCACCCATTACATGACACGTGACCTCTCTGATTCACGCTTAACGGACCTTGAGACCCGTCACTACGTTACGGCTGACCAATTGCCGCAGAAACAAGTCGAACATCAGCAACAAGAAGTTGCTTCGACCTCGCTTTTGGTGGATGATGTCACTGCTTTATCGTTTGATTTTTCATATGAATATTCGGTATGTGAAATATTAGAGAGCCATCCGTTATTTAAGTCACGCGTCAAGTCGCTCCGTCATAAATTGGCCCGGGCCGAATCCGAGACATACACGCTCGCCATCTTTGGGGCGTTCTCATCCGGTAAGTCGTCGACGTTGAACGCGTTGCTCGGTGAGACGGTGCTTCCGACGTCACCGAACCCACTGACGGCGTCGATCACGAAAATCGTGCCGCCGAACGGCCGTGCCAACAAGAGTGCGTTGATTACGTTCAAGACACGTGCCGAGCTCGAGGCGGAGCTGAACGGTTACGGGGCGTCACTCGACGCGCTCGATCTCGACCACCCGTTCGTCAACGCCGTCAAGAACGCTCCCCTGTCCTATCTTGGTAGCCAGGAGACGGTCGACTATGACACGTTCTGCTCGTTCGTCACGGAGGAAGAGAAAAGCTGTATCGTCAAAGAGATCGAGCTCGCCATCGACTCCCCTTGGGCCGAGCGCGGCATCATCTTCGTCGACACGCCGGGTGCCGACTCGCAGTTCAACCGTCATAGCGAGGTGCAGTTCGGCTATATGCGTGACGCCGATGCTGTTTTATTTGTGACGTACTACAATCACGCTTTCACCGAGGCCGACCGTGAACTCGTCATCCAGCTCGGACGGGTCCAAGGGACAGGTGACCATCACATGTTCTTCCTCGTCAACGCGTCAGATTTGGCGGCGGATGAAGCGGAACGGTTCGCCGTCACCGATTATGTGTCGAACCAGTTGACGAAGCTCGGCGTCCGTCATCCGACGGTGCTGCCGATCTCGAGCCGGAACGCCATCCAAGGCACGGACGATGGCTTCGAGCGTTTCGCGGAACGACTCGGTTCGTTCGTCGACCACGACTTGCGTCAGGCGAACGCGGTCCGCATCAAAGACGAGGCAGAAGCCCTCGTCGCCGCGTTCGAGGACGTCGTGCGCGAGGCTGAAGCGGATGCGAGCGTCAAGGCGGCCCGCCGTGACAAGCTCGAACAAGTGCGCACGGCTGACAATCGACTCAACGTCACGACGCTCGAAGACCCGTTCAAGCGCGAGATGGACGAGTTGCTCGCCCACCTCGAGACCCGCTCGCTCCTCCGGCTGTCGGACTTCGTCAAAGAGACGTTCCATCCGGTCGAGGTCGATGGATCGAAGGCGAGCCTCGAGCGCGCCCTCACCCGGACGCTCGACAAGTATGCGTATGACATCCATCAAGAGCTGCAAGTGTTCCAATATCTGCTCGAGCGCTTTTTGAAACGAGAGACGGAACGCTTGATCGAGCGCGAGACGCTCAAACTGCGTCCGCTCTTGCCGACGTTGTCGCTTGAGGACGACAGCGACATCGATTGGTTCCGTGACGCCGTCGACCCGGTCACGTTCGAGGCGGCTCCGTTCCGTCCCGTCTTGAAGCACTATAAGAACGCGAACCAGTTCTTCGAAGGCGACGGCCGGACGAAACTGCGCGACGACTTGAGTGCCCTGTTGAAGACGGCGGTGCGCGAGCAACTCGCGCGCGTCGGAAGTCATCAAGTCGAACGGACGGCGACGCAGCTTGCCGCGCTCGAGACGACGCTCAGCCAGAACTGGGACCGTGAAGTGAACGACCTCGTCGCCGGCGAATTGAGCATGCTCTCGGACGGTCAATCGTTCCAAGACATGACACAGCGCCTCGCTGCGCTCAGAAAGGACTGAACGCATGGGTTCCTTGTTGCTCGTCGGCCTGATTCCGGCCGTCATCATGACGGTCGCGCTCGGCTTGTTTATCCGCCATCTGTATTTGAATAGAGAGTAGACTTTGAAGGATGGGACCGAGACTGGCCCCATCCTTTTTTATGACGGCATGAACGGCTTTCAAACCAATTCTTGACGGTCCCAAAGCTTTTCGACGCTCAATAGTTCATGTTTGTTAAACGTCACTTTATATACGTCCGGCATATCGAGTTCTTTCCAGAACGTATAGCCATACTGTTCATCAAAATAATTTAGGATCAGCACCATGATATTCCCATGCGTACCGATTGCGATTCGCTTTCCTTCGTATTGGTCGAGTAGTGACAAGATCGCACGGACTCCACGCTGTTGAGCGACAACGTTCGATTCGCCGCCTTCCCACGCAAATGTCGGATTTTCCCACACTTTTGTCATCGCCAGGGTGAAATTCTCGGCCGGCTCTGTCGTCAATGTCCGTTCTCTCAAGTCATCGATGAGCAGAACTTCTGTCCCAATCTGGTCAGCAATCCCTTGGACGGTTTGAATAGCTCGTTTATATGGACTCGAAACGACGAGATCAATCTTTTCTTCACTCAAGCTGTACGTGATATTACGGACGTCTCCCGCTCCTCTTTCAGATAAAGGTCTCGTCCACTCATCGGCTGTATATGTAGAGTGTGCATGTCTTACGAAATATAAGGTCGTCATGTCATCGTCTCCCGTTCTATGTATATCATCATTCACTATTATTCCACTAAAACTTATTGTAAAATTATCCAGCGTGACTTCATTATAATCCTCAAAAAGAGGATAACGCCTACATATTTTTTCCGATGAATACGAACATCGAAGTTGGAACGGTGAGAATATACCGTGGGAGTTCACGATGTAAGCCGCAAAAATATAGGTTGATGGGAGAGGCAAACATGAAAAGCAGAATTCACATACTCGGCGCTTCGGGCTCCGGCACGTCAACACTTGGCGACGCGTTAGCGAACGTCCTGCCGCATACTCATCTGGATACGGACGATTATTTCTGGATCAACAAGTTCACCGAACCGAGACCCGTCCCTGAACGACGCGAGATGCTCAAGGAAGAGTTGCTACAATCTGAACGGTGGATTCTATCAGGATCTCTCGCAGGTTGGGGCGACTGTTTCATGCCCTATTTTGATTTGGTCATCTTTTTATGGATTCCGCCTGACGTCCGCTTGGCCAGATTGCAACAACGGGAACTCGAGCGCTATGGTGCGGAAGCACTCGCTGGCGGTAGCCTATACGAGCAATCACAAGCGTTTTTGAAATGGGCCGCCCTTTACGACCATGCCGGGACAGAAGTTAGAAGTAAGTCGTCGCATGAACAATGGCTGGCTGAACTGGCTTGTCCCATCCTAAGAATCGAAGGCGACTACTCGACCGAGGAACGAATCGCGATGGTCATGGATG
This sequence comes from Exiguobacterium sp. E4787, assembly GCF_018618375.1. Taxonomy (NCBI): domain Bacteria; kingdom Bacillati; phylum Bacillota; class Bacilli; order Caryophanales; genus Exiguobacterium; species Exiguobacterium sp. E4787. The sequence goes on from NZ_JACSLY010000008.1 coordinate 109,643, forward strand.
TGTTAAAACAGAATCAGCATCAATGATATTCCTTCCCGATCCTGATTTTGGTGAAATGAATTTCAGCGCTTGCGGGAGGGAACAACAGATTACAGACGAACACCTCGGTCCCATCCAACATGTAACTCGAGACAGCGATATCGTGCATAAAGTAAGGTAGCTGTAATCTAGATAATTCTTTGATGGGTGCCACCCGGTCGTTCAAAGGAGCAACGATGTCCACTTTGATACATCCTAAAAATTCGATCTGGTGATGATAACTCTCATTTTCTTCTTCAATTTTGATTAACACTTCATCCCCGTAGTACCGACAATCACACCCGAGCACACGAGCATCCCAATAATATATCTTTTCAATCTCCTCTAAAATCTCTTGTACGTTCATTATTGTTCCTCACCTTCTATTTAGAATAAGAGCCTCGAGTATGTGTGCTCGAGGCTCTTTGTTATGCGTCAGCCGGGTACCGCACGTCGATGCGCTGCCGGATATCGGTCATGACGTCCGCGAGTGTGAGCATATCGGCAAACGAATGGACCTCGGTCTCCCGCTCCCCTGCTTCAATCATGTTTACGAACGTCTGAATCTCATACGTCATATGGCTTTCCTGTTCTAAACCGAGTTCGACGGTCGCCCCGTCTCGGCCAACGAATGTCAAGCGGTCGAGCGAACCGATATCGTCAATCACGATGCGCCCCGCTTCCCCAATGATTTCGGATGGGGCGTCCGTGCCATGGATTTTCGAGTGGAGCACGATGATGTCCATGCCGTCATACGACAAGATGGCCGAACCACTGCCGTCGACACCTGACTCGAGCTTGACGGCGTTGGCATGTAAGCCTCTCGGTCGTCCAAAAAGTTTCAAAGCCGGACCGAGGCAATAGACGCCGAGGTCCATCAGTGAACCGTTCGAGAATGCAGGATTAAACGTATTCGGGTTGTCCCCACGCTTATACAAGTCGTAGCGTGACGAGTATTGCGACTTGTTCAAGATGACACGCCGGACCGGTCCGACGCGATGGAGTTCTTGACGCAACACATCGAAGTTCGGCATGAATAGATTGCGGAGCGCTTCGAGCAAAACGACGTCATGTTCGTGCGCCGTCTCAAGCATCTGTCTGACTTCCTCAACGTTCGAGGCGAACGGTTTCTCACAGAGAACGTGTTTGCCGTGACGCATAAAGAGCAGGCTCTGCTCAGCGTGGAGCGAGTTAGGGCTCGCGATGTAGACCGCATCAATCAACTCACTGGACGCCATCTCCTCGAGTGAGGTGAACGTGTTTGGAATATCAAATTCTTCAGCGAACGTTTTCGCGCGCTCGTCTGTCCGGGAATAGACGGCGGACACGGATGCGCCTTCGACTTCATGGGTCGCTTCAATGAAAGAACGGGTGATAAAGTTTGTGCCGATGATACCGAATCGAATCATAGGAAAATCCCTCTTTTCTTTAGGTTGTGATGATTTTGCTAAGGACGATTTCGTCATGGAGCGGGATACGATGCTCACCGATAACGGGAATCGACGGTTTATGTAGCCTGGCCGCATCGACCGCACCCGGGATGATCCGTGCGAGGCGCCAGCCTCGGCGTTGGTAAAAGGAGAGCGCACGCAGGTTGTCGTTCGTCGTGATGAGCGACAGCCGTGCGAGCTGATGTTGCTTGGCCACTCGCTCGACTTGATCGAGGAGCGCCGAGCCGATGCCACGCTTCTCCTGGAGGCTGTCGAGCGAGATGATCTCAATCTCGTCTTCCCGAATGACATACGTGACGAGGCCGATGATGACGTTTGTATTCGACCAGACGAACCCGTCAAGCGTGGCGCAGTCATACTTCCCGGTCGAGATGACCATCTCAGGTGAGCCCCAGGCATCGATAAAGAATGCACGGACCGCGTCACGCGTCGAAGAGGTAATCGGTTCAATCATCGCAAATCACTCCGCCTCTCGGGCAGGTGACGGTTTTGGCGCACTCGCCTCGGCGTAGATGCGGAACTGTTTGAACTGTTCATCGTAAATCAGGCGAATCGCCCATTTGAACGCCTTTACATACAGGGCATATAGCCATGACGAAGGGATGAGTGAGATGCGAATCGTCACATCCGTCCCGTCTGTCGTCTCGCTCAACGTATACGTCGCAATCGACACCCCTTGATTCGTCACCGCCTGCACCTCGCATTCGTGAGGACGATTGACATGGGTCAACTCGGATTCGACCCGAATCTCTTTTTTCTCGAACTGTTGGACCGAGATGAACCGTTTTCCCGTCACGAGTGAGGCGTCACCGTCCTCATAAATATTTTCGATCAAATGGTCGTTCCATTTGATGATATGTTCGTCTTCTGCGAGACAAGCGAACGTGTGGTCAATCGGTGCGTCGATTGTCATCGTATATGTAGCCACTTCGAGTTGTTTCAAAATCAAATCCCCCTTAAGAAATCCCTTTCGGATAACGGATATACTGTCGTTGTCCCTCGATAATTGATTTATTTTTATTGATTAAATGGTCATAATTCAACTTAACCATTTGGTCAAAATCATTGGCCTCGAGCACGTCTAAGGCCTCCATGTTTTTTTGCATATTTTCTTTTCCGACAGCAATCCCTTTTATGAATTTCTTTTCTTGTCGAGACAGGCTGGACCATTCTTTCGTATTTTCGAGAAACGCCGCGAACGCTTGAATGTCTTCACCCTGACTCGTTAAAATCTTCAATGTTTGATATTGATAGATGTCTGCTAGCACGGCGAATTTTTTCATCTTAGACAAATCTGTGTCCGTAATGTGCTTTCGGATTAATACGTCATCATTATAATACGCCGTATAGTCCTGAAGCATCTGATTAAACGTTTGTTGAATCTCCCAAAAGTGAGCAAACGCGTCTCTCCCTTGTTGAACCTGCGGGCTCGCGTTCATAATCGGAATGTCTAACGGTTTCGTGTAATAAGAGATCGGAATGTTTGCGCGGTCCGTCGCCATACGCGATAGGTTGCCGCTTAAATCGGCAAAATAAGACAGGTTCGGCTGCGCAATCAGTACTTCGTCCACGTTCTCTTCCCCGATTGTGAAGTAGGCGGTTGCCACCGATTGATTGTTTCTCGTAAAACCCGCCATGTAATATGGCGTTCCATTTACCATCCAAAAGACTGGATTGACAAACACGCCTTCGGTCCATTTCCTTTGTTTCTTCGCCTTTTTCATAAGTAACTTCGTTGTTTGATCCCACATCGTTGAATCTCCCCTTTTAAGTCATGTGGATGTTCCATTCTTCGTCCCCTAAGAGAAACGAACGTTAACGTTTATGTAGCCAATTCGAGTTGTTGCGACTCAGTTTTCCTTCATCGGTATAGTATCCCATTTTCTTTTCATAGAAACATATTTTGGACTTCGTTCAAGACTAACCGAGGTGGCCGACTGTTGCATGGTTTAGATTAAGATAAGCTCTACTTCAAAACAGACATACTGCTATACCCCTTCGATGAAGCCGCTTCGTTTTTAAAGATTGTATGTAGATTAATTTATCGATATAATCGCGTTCTTCAGAAACTAGCTTTATCATGTTCATCGCTCTATTTCTTTATTAAATTGACATTAATGCGGTATTTGAAATACTATAAAGGATCATTATTAGTCTATGTACTAACATGAGTATACTGAATTTACAAAAAAGAGGGAATTGATTCCGACAAGTTGATTCCAAGATAATCACATTTCTATCGTCCAAACGGGTGAGAATGTAAACATCAGGTCCCCGACACGAGCAATCAACGGGTTGAACGGAGTAATTTTTTCACTGATTCGACGACTATCCATACTTATCATCACTCGTCGACAATCTGAATGCCGCACACTTCATCATCACCAATCCGAATAAAGTGGAACGTCTCGCGTTCTCCTAACCCTCTAGCGATTCCTGAACACTCGGCCACAACATGAGGACGTTTCCGCTCACCAAACGGCCAGCGGTACATCATTCCGTCTTTCACGAAGTAACTCACCTGTCCTTGAATCGTCAGCGCCGAACTGTCGTGAAGAAGCTTCGGTGTCTTATATTTATTGAGTTGACCAGTCACATCGATATGAATCAAGTCATACCAAATCGACGGACAGAGCCAGACCCCGGTCCGATCCGCTTGCAATAGCTCACAGTCGACGATAGTCGGTGGACGGAGAAAATCAGAATGATAACGGCGTAACACTTTCCCTGTCCGCGAGAAACAAACGAGTGCCTCAGTAGAGATGCCTTCCCCGAACACCCCCTCGTCGACATAACCGATCCAAATTCCCGTGTCGTTGACAGCGACCGACCCAATGGCATTGCCCGCGTGGAACGCGTGGATAACGTTACCTTGCTCATTGATCACCCAGGCGTTGACGGACGTCTCCTCTAGCGTCACATCGACGACGAGAAACGTTTTAGAATCCAAGAGTCGGATAAACAGCGAACTCAAATGAAACGGCAGTCGCAGCGTCCGATCGTTCCAATAGACGATGGGCATTTCCTCATCCACGAGAACAATCAGCTCATCACCTGATAGATCGGCATCCACTATTCTTGATCCTTTTGTTTGAAACAACGTCTCGACACGCATTTCCATTCGTTTCATCTCTCCTGACCTAACGTAGTTGTTGCGTCTTCCGCCTCATGAGCAAGCGGTCAATCCCTATACCAACCACCGCCCAAAAGATGATGGTCACCCCATATTTGAACCACATCGGGATATTGGACGGATGCGTGAACATCTCGACGAACCAATGCGTCTCCATCACCCAGAACGGCGGACTTGTCAGAAAGAAGAGAATCGATTTGTCATCTGACCCGCTTCAGTTATAGAGACAAATCAGTAGCGCAAAAAGTGTTATCCAAAATGTGAAAGACTTGATTCGCGCCATCTCTTAATCCCCTGTCCTGATTCATCTATTCGACTGAATCCGTCTTCTCATACTGTTCGAGCGTCATGCAGAATCGGGCAACCTGTTCTGGTGTCACGGGATCTGCCATTCCATAGCGCTCGTCCAAATACGGTTTGAAATCGATGTCCGTTAATCCGATGCGATGCGCCCATTCCAATACCGTCTCCGTCGACATCCATTTCTTCGCCGGCGGCAACGCCTGATTGAATGCGATGAGGGCGTCCCGAATCGTCACACCGGTCCAAGCTGGTTCCTCGACACTTGCCATCGAGCTCGAGACTGAATAACGCAAAGACGGTCGTGACGTGAACGAAGCTGTTTCTTTAGCACGTTTACGATATTTAAGGCGATATTTTGCGGTAAAAATCAGTCCACCAAGCAATACACAAGCTAAAAACAGCAACCAATAGAAGAGACCATCGCCTCGATCAATGACGGTCGTCACGGAATCAATCGTATAATCCAAATAGTCCAATTTCAGACGAGACAGTTCTTCTTCATTCGGATTTCTTATCGCCCCTTCAAACATTGCGTTCGAATACCCCGATGCTTCAGGTGTCGGTCGCAACTTCAATCCTGATGTCGGAGCACGGTACCACCATTCCATCAACAGGTTGATGAGACGCAGTCCGATGAAGACTGCTCCTACCGTCAATACTGCGGTTAATCCAAGTCGACTCATCCAACGCATCTCATCGCCTCCTCTATGACTGATTTCCCTTTCATTGTATCATCGAACGTTAAATTTGGAATAATCATCCAATAACAACTTCGATTATCAGTTCACTGTAAATGCAACTTAGCCACCTGACTTGAAGGTCTTAACTTTAGAATCTCGATCGCTAAGTCGTTCGCTTCCGCATCCGTCATTAATTTGTCGGGAATTGCATTGAAAAAGAGCAAGTATTCCTTCAAATCTATGCGTCTAGTATCAAGTTCGACAGCACGTTTCGCATGTTCGTAGGCTCGTTCGTAGGCATGAGGATGGTGACAGAACGGTTGGCTCATAAGAAGCGACGCAGCCTCTTCCAACTCAGCGGTCTGTTCAACTTGAATTAGATAGCATACGATTTCATAGACCGCCAAATTATCCGTATCAAACGCAACTTCAAGAAAGGTATCTAACACCACTTCGTGTACTAGCGATTTCACTAGACGTTGAATGGTCGCTTGGTCGTTTGAGAGGATCGCCTTGTGTAATTGTTGTTTCAGACTCATTTGAACAATTGCCCCTTCCTAAATAATCGTCAAAGCTCTGTTCTAACCTACTGTACTTCCTCGAACCGCTCGCGCTCGTTGATGAATACGAAGCGAGGCAATCCTTCTACACCCTCGAGTTTGATTTCGACTTCGTCCGTCGACATTAGTGCCTTCAATTCGTCTTTTGTCATTGTTGATCCACCTTTCTTTTTGGTCTGACTTCCCCTATTCATCTTGACATACTATCCCTTTAGTGTAAAATTACACTTGTAAGTAAATGTAAATATAACCCTTATGAAGAAAGCGGTGACCTAATGGGCAATCCAAAGAAATGCCTCATCATCTTGTCATCTGTCTATGTACTCGCGTTCATCGTGAACCTGATTCCATCCATTATGTTTCCCGATGCGACGATGTTGCCGATTCATGCGGTCACATCCGGCTTACTACTCGTTTGCATGATCGGGACGTGTTTATTGCGGAATCGAGTCGCCAAATGGTTGATCATGGCCATCTTGTTTGCCAGTGTGACCGTGTTCACCTTGATCAGTTTCGAGTCGTACGTGTATGACATCGTGCTGTTAGACGCCTTGTTCGCGATTCAGTATCCGCTCTACATCCTGTTCGTGACACCACTGTTCGGGTTTAACTACTTTCTAAATGCCAATCCGGAATACGTCGCGCTACTCGTCTTTTTTATCGCGATTTTGTTGCTCGTCATCCATGAACTCGCGGTGACACGATTCGACCGAGTCAAACTATGAGGGAACGTCGTGTGACGCATCGTTTTCAAGCGATTACGATTAGTGGCACGAGCCTCATCATGTACATCGTGTACCTTTTGTTCTCTCCAAATTGGATTGGGATTGGGTTCGTGCGAACACTCGAAACAATTATGTTATGGTGAGGTTTCGCCTTCAATCTGAATCAAACGACATGACATACTTAGGAGGACTGACATGCACTTCTATATCGGCTCCCGCTTTGCGAACATCGAACAGGTCAGAGCGTTGCGCAATCACCTCATCAACGACGGTCACACATATACATACGACTGGACGAGGAACGACCGTGCCACAACAATTGAAGACTTGCGAGCCATCGGCACGAGTGAGTTCGAGGCGATCAAAGCGTCGGACTTTGTCGTTATCTTGCTGCCTGCCGGCCAAAGCAGTCACATCGAGCTCGGCATCGCCCTCGGCGCGGACGTGCCGCTATTCATCTATGACCCAGCAAATCGTTTCGACGATTTCGAGACGACGAGCACGTTTTACCATTTGCCGCACGTCATCCAGTTGACGGGACCGCTCAAGGACGTGCCTCAGGCCATTACAGCCCACTTCGCAGACACAACCCGTTAAGTCGTCTCGACCCGATGCCCCCTTGTTCTCCCGGAACCGTGCCGGCTTGCAGCCGACCCAGTCGGCGAAATGCTTGTTCGGCTGGGCCGGGCTGCTGAACCCGACGGCGATGCTCACCTCGAGCAAATTCAAATTTGAATAGCGCAACAAATGTTTCGCTTTTTGGAGCCGCATTCGGGTGATGTATTGTGATGGGGTGTATCCGGTCAACGCGTTAAAGTTGCGGATGAACTGATATTTGCTCTGGTTCGCCAACCGGCTCAATTCTTCGATACGGATGACCGATGCAATATTCTCTTCGATATACGTAAAGACGGCGTCATATGACTCATCTTCGCTGAACGTAGCATGTTCCGCGACATACGTCTTGAGGAACGAATAGACATCGTCTTCCAGACTTGCTCGTCCGTCCTCGATGAAATCGCGCGTCCACATACCGAGATGGCGCTTCAACGTCTCCGGTACAATCGTCGACAGCTCTTGAAACATGACCGGTGCATCGTCTCCGCTCGACCGATGCCACCAACGGTCGAAGTCATGCTTATCGAAGTCGAATGTCACGAAGGTGGCCTGTTCACTCGTGACGAAACACTGGTACAGTACCTTTGGTTCACTTAATATCGCCTCTCCGTCTTGTAATCGAAATTCACGCGATTCGAGACGAACCCCGATTTTCCCCACGAGCGTCACGGTCAATCGATGCCTATCCGTCTCGATCACATCCTCTTGCCACCCACTTCGTTCCTTCCTGACATGAATCCTCGCATTCGACAACTCCATCTTTAACTGCATGATGACCCTCCTATTATTGCGGTCCAATTGCGCAATTCTCGATACGACGCGAACCGCCACACCTTCCATAATCGAGGTAGACCAATCACAGGTCGATAATTCGATGAAAGTCAGGTGACCCTATGTTCCACTCGTTACATCCCAATTTAAAAATCCGCATCAGCATCAACTTCATTCAAAAATTGACGCAGACGGCCATCTTTCCATTCATGACGATCTACTTTGCCCAACAGTTCGGCGTGACGCTTGCCGGCGTCTTGATTGTAACGACGACCGTGCTGTCCTTCATAGGCAGTCTGTATGGCGGCGCTTGGGCTGACCGCTACGGCCGCAAACGAGTGCTCGTTTCCGGCGAACGCCTCGGCTTCTTGAGCCTCGGCGGTATGGCAATCTGCAACTCCACGTTTTTGAGCGACCCGACACTGACGTTCGTCTTCTTTTTGATGAACAATATTGTCAACGGCATCGTCACACCGGCGAACGAGGCGATTTTGATTGATGACAGTACGACGGACAATCGGAAGTTCTTGTACGCGCTCAGTTACTGGACGCTCAACATTTCCATCGTTGTCGGCAGTATCGTCGGGGGGTTCCTGTTTCAAGCGCATCTATTCGACCTCTTGATAGGCGCTGCGCTGGCTTCACTCGCTTGCATGCTGATGATCCGGATGCGACTGAACGATACATATCGACCGAAGCCGAGCACGACCCCACTTTCTTGGCGCGGGCTCTGTCACGGATACGCAATCGTGTTTCGCGACCGATTGTTCACAATCTATCTGATTGCCGGCGTGTTAACGTTGTCGCTCGAGCTGCAGCTGACCCATTATCTCGCGATTCATTTCGTAGACACGTTCACGACGCCACAGTCGCTATTCGGCGTCTCGTTAGACGGGACGATGCTGCTCGGCGTATTGCGGAGTGAGAACACGGTGCTCGTGCTCCTGTTCAGTTTTCTCGTCTTGAAATGGACGAAGCCTTTCAACGAGCGCTCGGTCTTATATACCGGGGTCGTCCTGTTCAGTGGCGGCTTCGCGTTGCTCCTCGTCAGCGGCTCCGTCGTGGTGATGCTGATCGGCACGCTCGTGTTCACACTCGGGGAGTTGTTGTACGTCCCGATTCACCAGGCGTTGCTCATCGGCGCCGTGAGCGTCTCGTTGTATGGATTGATTCCGCCGCTCCTGATGGCGGTTGTCTATATTACGTTCGGGGCGACGGCCATCTGGCTCTATCAAAAAGTATATCGCAGCCTCTTTGTCCAATCTATGGAAAGTGAGCAAGTCGGATAATCAAATCCATAAAATTTTGAAATCATTTGGATTTTTCTGGTGTATCAATCATTTTTGTGACATACTGTTCAAAATCTACTTTTGAACGGGGACGTTGGATATGCGTACTTGGAAACAACCTTTACTTTTACTTGCTGGTGTCGGTATCTCGAACCTCGGCGCCTGGGTGTACTTCATCGCCCTCAACTTGATTGTCCTTGAGATGACGCAATCACCGTTCGCTGTGTCGGTCCTCTACATCCTCGTCCCGCTCGCGGCACTATGCGCGAACGTTTGGTCAGGCTCGGTCATCGACCGCACCGATACGCGCCGCTTGATGATGTGGCTGGATGCGCTCCGCGCTATTGTCGTCTTCAGTCTCGCCTTCATCGACTCACTCGCGCTCATTTATGTGCTCGTGTTTGTCTTGAATGTCGCGAGCTCCGTCTTCGAATCGGCCTCCCTCGTCTATATGACGAAGCTCGTCCCGAGCGGTGACCGGCAACGGTTCAACGCGCTCAAAAACTTCGTCCAATCGGCCGGGTTCATCTTAGGCCCGGCTATCGCGGGATTGTTGTTCATGATCGGCACACCGACGTTAGCCATCCAGTTGAACGCGTTGGCGTTGCTCGCGTCCGTCGGGATTCTCTCACTTCTACCGACATTGTTCACCGGTAGCGACGAGGTCGAGGTATTAAGCCTGCGTATGATTATCGAGGACTGGAAGTCGGTCGTCCGATTCGCGTCGACCATGCGTTACGTGACACTCGTCTATGGTCTATTCTGCGTCATGACGATTTTCATGTCGGGGCTCGACTCACTCGAGGCGTCGTTCGCGACGCAAGTGCTTGGCTTCTCCGAGAGCCGCTACGGCTTTCTCGTCAGTGTCGCCGGAGCCGGGATTATCACCGGTTCCATCATCAACGCGACGTTCAGTGCCCGGCTGACGTTACCATTCCTAATCAGCTTCGGTGCCATCCTAACGCCTGTCGGCTATCTCGTCTTCGCTTTCTCCGAGTCATTCGTGCTTGCAGCAGTCGGGTTCTTTTTGCTCACATTCGCCTTGTCGTTCGCGAACACCGGCTTCTTGTCGTTCTATCAAAACAACGTCCCGACCGACCTGATGGGCCGCTTCTCCGGGGTGATCAACGTAGCGGAGTCCGTCTTGATTATCGAGTTAACGTTCGGCATCGGTCTCCTCGCTGAATATGTCGGGATTCGCTCGACATATGTCGCCTTCTCGCTCGCCTTCTTACTCGTCGGCTTGGTCACGGTTCGGGTAGTGCTTGAACGTTCGAAACGAGGGAGGTTTGAGATGGATTCGATGGAATCGAATGTTTCGTGAAAAGTTGATGAATATCGAGTCTGTAAATTGGAATGTATTATCGTCATTTGTGGTCTGGATTCCGCTCATTTTTACACTCATCTAAAAATGACAATCGGGTTGTGGAACTGTGTAATATCGACAACTTCGGTTCTAAAGGAGAGAAATTTATGTTATTTCATTATCATATGTGGACACCATTTGTTGAAGAAACAGAAAGGTTTTATAAACAGCTCGGTTTTCAAGTAACGCAACGCATTGGAAAACATGACGGAGACTTCACAGCGTTTAATCCTCCGCTTGACTGGGACGATTTCCGACATCAACACATCCTTTTCTGTATCATCGAGATGAAAAAAGCACAATCAACATCACATTTGGTTACGGAAAAAAGTTATCTTTGATCATATCGGTTTTCTGTTAACTGAAGCGGACAAGGTGAAGACGTTGCAACGAGCAGAACAATTAGGCTTGACAGTTCAGGAAAATGAGCGCCGTGCTTTCATTCAGACGCCCTACGGATTTCGAATTGAATTGCAGACGCATCTAGATGCGATTCAATCAAACTCGGGCGAGCAGATTCTCCATCTTCGAATTGATACACCAAAAATGGGCCTTGAAGTGTTTTTACATGAGTTAATTAATCGACCGGTCCTTGAAGTTACGGCATCTCAAGCAAAGCGCGCAGTTTTGACACACGTTACGATTTCAAGTGAGCACGTTCTACAGTTGCAAGATCCTAATGGCATTGAAATCTGCACTGTGAATCCTATGTCAAACCAATTGAAGGACAGATGAATGACCAAAATTTTTTTGAAGCTGATGATGAAGATAATTGACTACCACCACTCCCATGAACTGAACTATACCTATTGACACGTCTAATTGATAAAGTCTAGTTTATTTTTGTTTAGTAGTGACGGTAAAAAACAGATAATTGATTGCTAATTAATTGAAAAACCTATATAGTTTTAGAGATTTGGAATCCGAAAGGGAGTGTAGCGTTGAACAATTATCAAAACGTGCTCATCAAATTAAGCGGGGCGGCCATCGCCGGCGAAGACAACTCAAATTTCGACGCACACAACCTCAATCAAATTGCAGATGAAATCCTGTCATTGATCGACATGGGAATCAACGTCTCCCTGATGATCGGCGGAGGGAACATCTTCCGAGGCAACATGGCCGACGCATGGGGCATCGATCGCGTCGAGGCCGACAACATCGGCACGCTCGGTACCGTCATCAACAGCTTAATGCTGCGTGGTGTACTCAAGAGCAAGACCGACCGCGAAGTTCGGGTCATGACGGCCATGCCGATTCCGAGTATGGCCGAGCCGTACATCCGACTGAAGGCGCTCACCCATCTTACCAAAGGGTATGTCCTCATCTTCGCAGGCGGTAACGGTCAGCCGTTCGTCTCGACCGACTATCCGGCTGTTCAACGCGCGGTCGAGATGCACTGCGATGCCCTGTTCGTCGCCAAGAACGGAATCTCCGGCGTCTATACGGACGATCCGAATCAATCGAACACGGCGAGACAATATACGTCGCTCCACTATAACGATGTGTTGCGCCATGACTTGAAGGTAATGGATCAGTCAGCGCTGCTCCTCGCGCGGGACAATCATCTCCCGGTACATGTGTTCGACTTCGAAGAGACGGGCGCGATGAAGCGCATCTGTTCGGGCGAATCTCTCGGCACGTTGATTCACGACGGCCAGACCAACTTAGCGCCATAACTGACGACACCACCGGCACAGATGTCGGTGGTGTCGTTTACTTGATTCACTCGAAGAACGCACTCGCTCCGATTCGAAAAACGAGCTCGTCGTTTCAATCTGATGTTCTATAATGAAGAGGATGGACACCTTTGATTGGTTATTCCCCACATATAGCGGGTAATTGAGGATGTGGCTCAGCACGAGCCGATTTGAAACGGATGGAGGGATGAACATGAAGCAATGGACCACTGACTCAATTTATTTGTTCGGGCTCATCGCTTGTATGATGATCGGCACGATGGCGTTCACCGTCCTTTTGTTCGAAAGTGACACCGGCCTTCTCGGCTATTTGATTTTACCTGCCATCGTCTTATCTTCCCTCATCTTCGGGATGCGGGCCGGGCTCACCTTGTCTGTCACGCTCCTCCTCTCTTTATTCATCTATTTCCGATGGTTCGCGTCCATCTATGAAGCAGGAAACGTTCAGTTTTTCAACGGCAGAGGCATCAGTTTCACGATTTTGCTGCTCGTCATGTCCATCTTGTCCGGCCTCATTCATCAACTCGTGAAGAACGTGCAGCTGTCACGGCTCGAGTTAGAGGAGCGCGCCCGACAGCTCGTGGCCGTCGACCCTGAGACGTGGCTCGATAACGCCGAACGGTTTCAGATGGACTTGACTGCCGAACGCGATCGCCTCATCCGCCACGGTGAAGCTTTCACGGTGTCGTTCATTCAAATCCATGAGCTGAGACAGTTCGAGGAACGGTTTGGACGGACCGAATATGAATGGTTCTTGAACTACTTCAGCGACGAGCTCCACCTGGCCACGAGACGAACGGATCATAAGTATCGCGTCGCCCTAGACACGTTCGCCATCATCTATCCACACACGTCCCCTGAGGCCGCCCGTGTCGTCCATGACCGGATTCGCCCGTTACTCGAAAAGTACGAGCTTCAAAGCGGTGAACACGTGTCGTTGATGCATATGGATATGTTCTATGACGTGAATCGAGAAAATGGCAATGCGGTCGTCGACGAAATCATTGCGAACATGTCCACGTTCAGTTGACTGTCGCCCGATAAATATCCCCAATCAGACCATCCATTTGATGCACCCCTAATTCTGCATTCGTCATGATGATCAGTGACTTGCCGATGTACGGGTACGCCACGAGCATGCTTTGAAAACCAATCCCCCAGCCGAGCGAGGATAGCTCGCGTTGCTCCTGTTCACCATCCAGAAAGACACCGAGCCCGGCGAACAGGTTCAACGACGAAGCAGACAGCATGTCTTTTACCGCTCGAGGAGACAGTTCGCGACCGTTCCCTTTCACCGCATCCATCAGTTCGATGACAACGCGCGTCAAATCCTCAGTCGTCGTCCAGAGCCCGGCCGCCGCTGGATACGGATAGTGCGGGATGATGGGGGCGACGGAATGACCGTGCTTGTCGTGTCCGCTCGAAAACGCCACACCTTCCACCTCGAAGTCATATCCACTCGCATGCATACGGAGCGGGATGAACAGTTCGTCACGGATCACATTCGCAAACGGACGCTCCATGACGTCCTCAATCAATAGTTGAATCAGACAGAACCCGGCGTCCGAATAGTGAAACGCTTGGCCCGGCTCACCCGTCACATGAACCGGTCCGTCGTGATACAGCGTGTCTCCGTTCAACAAAGCGGTCATCGAAGGTCGTCCGAAGGTGACATCAAGCTCTCCGAAACTGTCCGTCGCATCGACAATTCCGGACTCATGACGCAATACTTGACGCAACGTCACCTCGCTACGTTTTGAGGCAACATCTGTGAGTTGCCACGAGACGAGCCGGTCATTCACGGGGACATCTAACGCTAACCGTCCTGTTTCAACCAACTTCAGAACGAGGACACCGGTCAAAAACTTGCTCATCGAACAGGCATTGAAGCGCGTGTCCGCCGTCACCGGTCGACCGTTCCCCGCCGATACCGTACCGAACTGTTTGGATTCCGTCAGTTGCCCATGTTCAAGCCAGGCGATACTACAACCCGGAACGCGATGATGTTTCATCCGCTCCTCGATATATGCTACATCAAGCGGCATAACGCACCTTCCTCTCCTAACGATAGATTCATCGCATCATGATCAATTCGGACAAATCATCAATCGATTCATCGGCGTCTGCTTCGGACTCCGCCCAGCGGTCATTCCGTTTCCAAACCGTCCGCATGCCGACTCGCTTGGCGGCTTGGATGTCATGGAGCGCATGGTCCCCGACATACATAGCAGTTCCTGCTGTAACGTCTAATCGTTCGAGCGCCCGTTGAAACAGCGCGGGGTCTGGTTTTTTCATGCCTTCCCATTCAGAGACGAGCACACAATCGAAATAATCGCGGATGCCTAGACCATGGATCGACTTCATTTGGAGTTCGCCAAACCCGTTCGTGATGATGCCGAGCCGAAGCCCACGCGCTTTCAAGGCGCTTAGCATCGGTTTTAGATTCGGGAACGCGACGCAGAAATGCTGAAACTGGTTCACATAGTCATCGAGCAGTTCTTGTCGAGTGATTCCGCTAATCTCAAACTCCTGAATCAACTGGTCATACACCGCGTCTTTCCATCGATAGCCGTGCTGGTCGAGTTCGATGAAGCGCGTGACATAATCTCGTTCTTCGATGCCGGTCAGATGTCCCTTCAGTCTTGCATACTGGTCATGGATGAACCGACGCACGGATTCATCCCGGTTCAGCAGCGTGCCATCCAAATCAAAGAGCACGGCTTTCAACGCAGACACACCGGTCGTTTGAATCGTTTGAGTCAGTGACATGGGAGCGAATCTTCAAGCACGACGACGGTCTTCGCTTCCGTATCGACAATCCGCGTACGCGTATCGTTTTTCGAGAGGAATACGGGTTCACCCGTCTTATCAAAGCAATACGCCATCGGAATCGAAAATCCACAGTTTCGGTACGACCTGTCGGCGTGGCTCGTCCCGAGAATGATGAAGCGTTGTTGCATCGCGATTTTCTTCGCTTCGTCAGACCAGTCCGCATATTGCTCTTCGCTGAACATGCCGACGCCGATTGGATTGAAGATGAGTTGGATGTCTTCTTCCGATTTGAGTCCGTCCAGCCCCATGAAAATTTCTCGGCAGAGCACATACCCGTATCGGTGACCGTCGTCCTCGATGGTTGACGGCATGAACAGCGGCATCGTTTCCGGTGTCTTGGCACGGTCCAACAACGTCTCCCCTCGCTTGTTGATGATGAGGGCGCGGTCCACGTTCTGCTCGTTCCGATAGCCCATCACGACAGATTTCTGGAATCGCTTCGCAAGCTGTTTGACCTCGTCCAGATGTGTGACCTGACAATAACCCTCTGGATACAGAATCAAGTCGACCGTAGGGTTCGCGTTGATATCTTGAATGAATTGTTCTAGGTGTTGCTCCATTTGGGGTTGACCGATCAGAATCCTCATTTGTACCGCACATCCTTCTCTCATTTGTTTTGTTTAGAATCAATCGTCTCACTTCGAAGTAAACCCGACTGAATAAAGAGGTTTCTTCTCTTGAACTGCCTCGACCACGCCTCCGGCAATCTCTTCATGCGTCAACCAACGGCGCTCCCCCTTCTCGACCTGATAGCCGAGTTGCACTTGGTGATAACGGACGTCTTCAGGGATTGTCAGACCGTTTCTCACATCGCTTGAGTTGGAGCGGCTCCCGAGAACATGGAACACGTCCGTGCCCCCGCGCAGTACTGACAACACACACGGCAAGGCGTCAGCTGCGTCAGAATGAATCCAGGCAACGACCAGGTCGAAATCTCCATGAATCGCCATCGAACGTCGCAGTGCCTCCTTCAGACGCAAGTCGTCCCGATAGTCGACCAATACGGCAAACAGCCGACCCGGCGATTGCTCGGTCAATCGACTCATGTTCTCGGCATCCCGTCCGATGATGGACACGTGATACCCAACCTCTGCCAACCAAAGGACCGTCCCCGCCAGCATCCCGCTGCCGCCAATCACTAACGCATGTTTCACGATCTATCTGTCCCTTCTGTCCGTTTATAAGTAAGGAAAGGAATCCTGACTGACGAGAGCGAAATCTACATACAATATCCCCTCAAGGAGGCATGATTCCCATTCCATCGACCATCTATTCCATCAAACCAATCGAGTCGTCACGCGAACTCGATGACTCGTTCCTTGTCATGAACCAACTGCGCACCGACCTGACGCTCGAGGCCTATCGCGAGCTCGTCGCCGCTATGCGACCGCAAGGCTATGAACTGTATGCGTTATACGCCGACGATACCATCGTCTCACTCGCGGGGATCGAGGTACGTGTCAATCTCTATCTCGAGAAGCACGTCTTCATTTACGACCTCGTGACGTGCGCGAACCATCGCTCGAACGGATACGGCGAGATGTTGCTTCACTTCGTCCACGAATACGCCCGCGACCTTGGTGCCAAATACATCGCCCTCGAGTCAGGACTCGCTCGAACCGAGGCGCACCGTTTTTATACAGATAAGATGGACTACGCCATCACGAGTTATTCGTTCCGTAAACAACTTTGATTTCTATGTAACGAAAAAGGAAGAGCCGAACGCTCTTCCCGTCTTTATTATATCGTGATTTACGAGCCAAAAACAGACTGTCTTCTCCTAAATTCATCCACTATACTGTGAAGACAACCTGACTGAAGGAGAGATGAAGCATGACTGATGACATGAGACCGCTCGACCCCGGCCCGTTTTTCCACGGCACAAAAGCCGAACTGAAGCTGGGGGATTTGCTTGAACCGAAGCGACGCTCGAACTATCAAGACAAGCAGTCGAACTACATCTATTTCACGGCCTCCCTCGACGCCGCCAAATGGAGTGCCGAACTGGCGAGCGGTGAGGCTCGTGAGCGTATCTATCTCGTCGAACCGATGGGTGACTTCGAGAACGACCCGAACTTGACGGACAAACGCTTCCCTGGCAACCCGACCCGGTCGTACCGGTCGAAAGCCCCGCTCAAAGTCGTGGCCGAGCTCAGTGCGTCGGAACGCCACCCGGACGATGTGATCGCGCATATGCTGGCCTCACTTGAGAACCTGCGGCAAGCCGGAGAAAATGTGATTGACGACTGACACGAAGGAGAAGCACCTTGAAGAAATCCCACAACAAACGCAAGTATCTCTTGATGTCTATCGAAGCGACTGATTGGCTCTACGTCTCGACAGCAAGAAGATTAGCACCAGACTGGCTATCGCTGAGATTGCAATCTTAAGCTGAAATCCATTCGTCAATCCTTCAATCACATATCCCTTTAGTTTTTGGGACAGACTCGCTTCCGGTATCCAATCAATCACATAGCCAATTCCTAACATTGCGGGAAGGCTTATCACGACATAGACGATGATAAACATGAGTGTGAACGTCTTGATCTTTATCGTCTCCTACCTCCATTTCTGGTTGCACTGAATCGTAAAGTCTCCCGACCAAATAGAAAATGATACAATCCATCCAATAATTGGCTCATAAATAATAAAGAATAGACACTCTGTGTATATGTCGATGCTAACATGTATACAAAGTGTCTTTCGTATTAATTTTCTCTAACGTACTTTGCGAAACTATCGAGGATTGCCTGCCAGCCTTGGCGCTGTAACTCGAGCGGATTCATCGATTCCGCATCGAAAGTTTCAACGATTTTAGTCTGCTCACCTTCTGAAACAAATGAAATGCTTACTTTACGGTCGTCTTCGAGGCGATATTGAATGAGGTGATTAATTTGAACCTCATCATACACACCTTCAAAATCGAAGGCCATACTCTTGTCTTTCGCCTCCATCCGACTTCGAAAATTTCCTCCGGCTCTCAAGTCATTTTCAGCTTCCGTCGTATGCCAATCTTCGGATGCATGATTCCACTGTTTGATGTGTTCAGGGTCCGTCCAAAGTCGCCATACTTTGTCGATAGGTGCTTCAATAATTGATGACACCGTCACTCCATCTAATGATCTCCTTTGAAATGAATTGTTTCTGAACGCTTTTACGTCGACACTGGATGACATCCAACTATCCTTTACATCACTTTCATTCGATATGCGTTCGATGAACCCCTTCTCCAATCTAACTAAATAGAAGAAGGCGGTTTTTTGAATTGAGTCGAATGATTTGTATGAACGAGTGTGAACGGATCCGCGAGCGACGCGGCCGCCGCCTCCGTTTGAGACATCGTCTCTTCCGTGACGACCGCCTCTTGGCGTCGTAATCGGAACGCCCGCTCGAGGCGGCTCGTCAGCAAGTTGCTGAGGAAGACGAGCAGTGACAGGCCGAGAGCCGGAACGAGGAACATATGGTTCGTCATCCATGTCGTCGCTGTGAACTGCGTGAAATAAAAACCGAACATCGACGACCATTCAAACAGCGTCGGTCGGACCCCTTCAAACAGGAAGACGGTGCCTCCGAAAAAGACGCCGAACAACGACAGATGAATGAGCAACATGAGTGTTTGCACGAACTGTTGCATGAAGACGATGACCAACGTCGGAACGAGGTGCGGCCATAAGTGTTTCCTTGTCCGGTGCCACACACTGCCGCCTAACGTCTCGGCGACGATCATAAACTCTTGTTTGAGCAACTGCCGGACCTCGGTAATCAAATAGAGTGTGACAGCAGGCAATCCGAGCGCCACGAACACCGTCAACTGCAGCGTCACGCGGTCCAATAGCGGTGGCACCATGGTTGAGTCTGCGAAGAAAAAGGACGGGAACAGCATCATCATGGCCAACAAAGAGATGGGTAGAATCAAAAAACCATCTAACACCATTTTGAAGATTCGGTTCACGCGCGCCCCGCGAAAAGCGAGGGGAATTCCAATCAATAGGCCGAACGCCATTCGTCCGAGCGCAACAACCGCACAGATACCAACCGTCCACTTGAAGCCTTCAATCATCATTTGGAACAAATCGTTCCCGGCCCGGTCGGTACCGAGCCACTGATCTTTCGATGGTTCGAGTGGCGGGATGCCAATCAACCGACCTTCATCGGAATAACGGTTCAAGAATTGATCGACTTGGCCATCACGGAATACGGTATTGCCGATACTGAGTAACAACAAGCTGACAAATATCGCGAATCCAATCATAAAGATCGGATCGCGTAGGAGTGCACGACGCATCAGATCCCGCCTTTCCAGGCATTCGGAATGAGCCATTCCGCTACTAAATCCAATAGGAAAATCGGGATATAAACGACCAACAAGATGACGAGCAGAATCGGCATGACCGGGTTATAGACGGCGAACCGGAAAATACCTTGGACGTTGAATAAATACTCGATAATCAACAGACTCGATAGCACCGTGATTAAGTTCGAACGGAAAAAGAGGTAGAAGCGATACACCAAATTCGGCAACAAGTGTCTCCAGAACAAGGCGGCCGGTCGGACGCCTTTGGCCCGCGCCAGCTCGAGAAACAACGACACTTCTTCCTCGAGGATATGTTTCGTCAACCATTTGAGGAAGAAGAACAGAATCGTGAGCGTCAACGTCACGATCGGTAAAAAGCGTATGTATTCGGCGAACCCACCAGCGACTTCAATCCGATCGAACCCTGTCTTCTTATAAAACGTGATGGCGAGGAATTGCGAGAAGATGAGCCAAAATAAATCCGGGATCATCTCGAGCGTCTGACTCGTTTGCTGGAGCACCGTGCGCACGCGCTTTCCGCTCCGATAAAAGAAATAGGCGTACAGAAGGGCGAACCCGACCGAGACGATGAGTGACGTCATAAAGATGATGACCGTCTCTTTCATGAGCGGGGCGAGGTCTGGCAATAACGGTAACTCGCGTTGTGCGGTGACGTTGTAGTATGTAATCTCATCGAGTTTCGCCAATTGGCTGAACTGTTGTTGGAGCCCGTTCCAGTAGTTCGTTGGCACGAACTCGAGTTGCACGACGAGTGACGGCAAGGCACTGATCGCAATCAATACAAATATGGTGATGAAAAACTGAGCCGATTTTTGAGCAATCCAATTCATCTAATTCTCCCCTTTTGAGACATGATTTTCTCCAAAATAAAACATTTCTCTAATTTGAAAGTTAAAAAAATCCATATGTATGTTTTTTGATTCTATCACAGTAATGTTTTAAATAATAACAATATTCAAAAAATAAAGAGGTGAATTATGCTAATCTTAAATCACTCATACATAAAGAACAAAAAAGTATTCCTTCGTGAAAGGAACACTTCAATATGTCGAAAATAGAACGTCACCATCTTCAGAACGTAACTCATAGTCGACGAGTATATTCAATTGTTGTGTCAATGTAACGCTGCAATCATATTCGATTCCCGGACCAAACCGGATATCAGGTCGAACGCGAGTCTCATACGGGACATCATTCACATAGACGTCGATATTGCGGGCTTTCGTACCATTATCAACGACATAGCATGGCCCAGTCTCCGTTTTGTACTGACCAATCAACCTGTCATACGTGTCAGGGACCGTCACGAGCAAAATGAGAATTACGAGTCCTAACATGCTGAACGACGCGAACAATTTCCCTAGCTTCCGCTCCTTCCGCCACTGGCAAAAATACATAATTGTCGCGCCAACAAGAGCGAACGCGATACACCAAAACCCGATTAAATCAATCAACTTTCTCACCTCATTTTTTTATACGATTACAATCAGACAAAGTTTCATCACTTTTTCATTTTCAAGGAGATCGTCATGATCCACTTTCTCAAGTTACAAGCAACATCAATTTTACTGGCACTCGTCTTATTGATTAACATCCAACTCCTCGCCAACAGTGGACGGCTGTCTCTATGGATCGGCGGCGCCTATGTACCTGTTATCGCTGTGATCGGACTCACCTCAATCGGCGTATTTTCGCGTGTAGCTATCCGGCAAATCGTGCAGTTGACCCCAACACTTTGGAATCTCTCGCTTTATCTCTTATGGCTCCCTTACTTGGCTTTATTCACGTTTGGCTGGACGCGTGTCATCCCTGCTCCGAATGAAGCGGCGTGGCCAAGTCCTGCCGTCGGACTAGTGATCAACGCGCTCGTATTGACATTCCCGCTTTATATATTCATCATCCATATGATCGCCCGCTCCAAACAACAAACGATGTAACCTAAAAACGTGTGCGACCCGAAGCGGGTGCACACGTTTTTCATGAGAGCTCCTGTCTTCGTTTCTGCCACGCCACGAGCAAGATGCTGATGATGACGAGTAGGAACCACGACGACAACTTGCCGAGGTCGACGAGCGCCCAGCCGCTCAGCTGATTCGGATACGCCCAACCATTGTAGAACGTGACGATATTTTCCGCGAACCAGATGAAGCAGGCAATCAAAAAGAAGGCGACGACGACGGGCATCGTGAAACGACGGTCGTCGAGCCGGTACGTGACGATGGCCCGGCCGAAGACGAGAAAGACGAGCCCGATCAACACCCAGCGCAAATCGAGCCAAATGTGGTGCCAAAAGAAGTTGAAATAGATGGCGATTCCCAGGCCGAACGCGATGAGCGGCGGTGGCATCTTGAGAAATTCCAAATCGAGGCGACGCCACGATTGGACGACGTAGCTGCCGACGCTCGCATACATGAACCCTGCATAGAGCGGGACGCCAAACCATTTCGTCAACGCCTCGTCCGGATAGCTCCATGACCCCATCTGGACTTTGAACAGCTCGAGACCGAGCCCGATGACGTGGAACCAACTGATGGCCTTCACCTCTTCCATCGTCTCAAGCCCGGTCTTGATGAGCACGACTTGGACGAACAGACACCAGATGAAGAGCACGTCATAACGCGGAATCGGAAAGTCGAACCATTTCGTCAACGCGAGTGCCCCGAAGATGGCGACCGGGAAGATACAACTTAGTGCCTGTTCGTAACCGAAAATGAATAAATACCGGAGACGTCGCACGGAATCACCTACAATTCGATGTATTCATAAAGGAATGACGACTCGCCATCAAAGAAGCGCGGGTCGTATAAGCCGAGCCGCTCGCCATCCTCGACGACGACAACGAATGGGGACCACTGTTTGAGCGTGATCGCTTCTTTGTTCTCGGCGAAGAGCGGTGCAAGATCTGCATCGTCGGCACTCATCAACTCGTATTGGATTTCGGGTGCTTGATAGACCGAATCACGATAAATCGACACCGACTCGTCTGTCTTCGTGATCACGGTGAACTGGGTCGGGATGAACGAAGCCGACAGCGCCACTTCATCGTGATCGGCGGAGTACGACTGATACAAGTACGCCCCTTGCGCACTTTGAATCAAGACGTGCACGACAATCGCGGCCCAGGCGTAGCGATATACCGTATGACGGACGTCCACTCGACGTGCGATGAGCCAGGCGACGAGGAAGATGCCCCAATAGACGAAATCGACGATTGGGATGACGCCGAACGTGACCCGGACGTCGGATAGCGGTTCAAAGTAACCTGTCCCCCAGGCATTGAACAGGTCTGCCGTATTATGGATGAACACGGACAATAGCGCCCACCAGAAATAACGGACATCGGTCACCTTGAACAAGAGACGCACGAGCATGTAGATCAGCAATGCGAACAATGGCACGAGGAAAATCGAATGGGTGATGCCGCGGTGCCACATCTGATACATGCCTTCCGTGTCCCATAGGCGCGAGATTACGTCGCTATCTGGGATTTGACTCCCGACGAGCGTCGTGACGAACAAGGCCCGTTTTTCGTTTTTCTGTAGCTCACGCTTATCGGCTGCTCCGTAGAGCGTCAAACCGAATAGCGTATGTGTAATCGTATCCAACGGTCTCCTCCTTTTGATGATGGAAAAGACATCCCCCTCATGACGAGGAGGATGTCCGTCCTAGCTTATTTTTCTCGGTCCATTTTCATGGCGCGTCTTGCGACGACGGCGACAAAAATGACAGCGACAATCGGAATGATTAAAGGCATCCAATTCAACATCCGCCTGTCCCCTTTCTACAAGTGTCGCAAGCAGTATATCATACCTTCATTTCAATCGTTTCAGTGAATGCTCGCCTTCGCATATCGTCCTGCCATCGCCTCGATCGTCTCGCGCATATGGTCGCGGAGCGTCACCGGTTCGAGCACTTCGACTTGCGTCCCGAGCGACAAGAGCCAGTAGACGAAGCCGTCCGAGACGGCCGCGTCAAAACGGATCAGGAAGCGGTCCCCTTCTTGCGTGATCGACACGTCTTCGCCGAGCTTGTCGAAGATGACCGGGAGGACCCGCTCGTCGACGGCGATGACGATTTCCTCGTCGAGCCCGTTATACATGTTGAACGACTTTTGGAAATAGTCGTCCGGCAAATGATGTTTCATGCGCGGTTGATCGTCCTCGACGATTTCTGAGTTGACGATCCGGTCGACGCGATAGTTTCGGATTTCCCCGATTGATTCATCGATGCCGATCAAATAGTACTGCTCATGGTTCCAGTGCAGGTCAATCGGATTGACGACGTAACGTTCACCATCCCGACGGAGCGGGAACGTCCGCTTCGTGGCGTCAAAGCCGACGACGTCCGTGTATTGGAACGAGATTGCCTTCTGCTCTTGAATCGCGCGCTGGATACGGTCGATATGGTATGGAATCTGGCCGTGTTTCTTCTTCGGTGTCTTGATAATCGACTGGAGCGTCTCCGCTTCCGGAATGCTCGTCAGTTTTTGGAGCTTCTCGACGATGCGCTCCGTCACGTCTTCCGAGATGAACTTGGCCGCGACGATGGCGTCGACCATCATCCGGAGCTCATGGATTTCGAAGAGGCGGGCCGAATGCCAATACTTTTTGGCAAGGCCGTTCTTCTCGAGCTCATCCTGCACCTCGAACCCCGAATCGGTCAATGCTTGGATGTCGTCTTTCACTGATTTTTTTGCTAACTTAGAAGTATCTCCGATAGTAGATAAATATTCGAGCAAGTCTTCTAACGTCTTTGGATGATTGTCATCTGTGTGGCGTTCGAAAAACCGTCTCACCTCGAGTAACCGTTCTCGGTTGTTCACGGTTTAATCCCCTTTCACTTCTCTATGTATAATATGTATAAACAGACATTAGCATGTTATTTCCATGAAATAAAGTTATTTTCCATTACAATCGGTTTAAGGAGGCCATTCCGTTTTGAAACATTACGCGCACGTCAACGGCACGAAAATCGAATATATGGACCGAGGTCACGGTCCGGTCATCATCCTGATTCATGGGACCCAGTCGTCAAGCCTCGAACCGTACCATGTGGACCGGCTCGTTTTGTCCGATTTCCGGGTCATTGTCCCATCCCGTCCCGGCTACGGTGAGACTCCTTACTCATTTTCAGCCTCACCTCAAGTGTTCGCCGCTAGCTTGCGTCGCATGATGGAAGTCATGGCCATCCATCAGTATCACGTGTACGGTATCTCGGCCGGGGGACCAACCGCCATCGAGCTCGCGTCGCAGAATGAGCATGCGCTCAGTCTCACGCTCGCGGCCGCAGTGACGAGTGTCGTCGACTTCCCGTATCGGCACTACGTCAGCCGTAACGTCGCCCAACCGGCGTTCATCGCGCTACAGTTCGCCACGAGACAGTTCGTCCTCCGGGCGATTCAAAAACAGCCTTTCGAAGCGACAGCCCGCATGATTCAATCGACGAGCCTGCTCGCACTCGATGTCATTCGTGACGAAGTGACCCCGTACGATATCTTCTTATTGAAACGGGTCGCGAACCAAATGGCGTTCGGTCTCGGTGCCCAGTTCGACTTGCGGCAACAAGTGACCGATGAAGCGCTACTCGGGGTGACGTGCCCGACGTATATCGTCCACTCCAAAAATGACAAGGCCGTTCCGGTCCGACACGCGCATCATGCGAAGCGACTCATCCCGCATGCCCAGCTCACCATCTTGAACAGCCCCGGCCATTTGATTTGGATCGGGCGTCAAGCGCGAAAGAGTGAGCAACGAATTGAACGCTTTATCCGCTTCAACTCGTAAGACGCCAGCAAGGCGTCTTTTTTAGTCACCTGACTCGAGGAGCCCAATCAATTCCTCTGTCACGTCAGCGGGCAGGCGGTAACCAATGTTCGTGTCGTCCGCGTCGTAAAGGCTGCTGTCCGATTTCGGATCATCATTGAGCCACAGGTAATAGCGGTCCGTCTCCCCATCTTCGAACCGGATTTCGATATCGTATTCCGGTCCGACCACATTGGCAACACCTGGAATTTCGTCTGCCTCACGAAGCATGTTCTCGAATACTTGAATCGCTTCAGGTTCGTCGAACGTCACGATGTCACTCTCCTGAAAACTTGAGAATCCATCCGATTCCGAGACACGGACCTCTTCCATCCCATCCGTCCGGAAATCGTTCGAGCCACAGCCGGTCAAAGTAAGTGTTAATACAGTCAGACCAAGAACTGATATATGACGTTGTTTCATAAAATAGACTCCCTCTGTCTGTATATGGTTGATATACGCAAATCAAGCAGGTAAAGTTTCACATCACACGTCAGTCGGTCACTCATCCACCCCAAGCACTTGAATCAACTGATTCGTCGTGTCTCCCGACACGCGATAGATGAAGTGAGGATGGGTCACGTCCATCAAATAGCTCGGTTGCTGTTTCTGACCGAGCCAAAGCTGATACTGTGCCATCACGCCGCCCTTCCAATGAAGTTCCAGGTCAAAGTCAGGTTCCCCGTGAATGGAATCTTCGAGCGCCTCATCTGCATTCCGCAACATGTCCGCAAACGGTCTCACTTTCTCGATTCCATTGAACATGATGAAATCCGTCTCATTGAACGAACCGATCCCTGACGACTGGGCGACTCGCGCTTGAATCATTTCTTCTCTATCCAATTCACTTTCCTCCGGCTCTATGAAAGCCTTGAACATCGCCGAAGCCACTGTCATAATGGCTCGATTTCGCTTCATTCCCTCCACCCCATTCGCGTTGATAGTCATCTTTTACGAAAATCCGGACGAAAGGTTTCACAATTTTTGACATCGAATCACTCATGCCTGTCTTCGCGATCTCTCTAAGAAAATCGGCAACAGGTTCAAGATGATTGAGATGCTGGTGAGAACCCATAATGCCCGTTCCATACCTGGTATGACATCCGCCAACGCACTCCAATCCTCCGCTTCGACCCAGACAGATAAATAGCTGTAATCCGCGCATACTGTCAATGCTGTCAAGGACAACGCAATCGCCATCGGCAGCTTGTAATCTTTCCCGACGCTGAACGTATATAAATTGACCAGTGTCGCCCCAATCGCCAGTAATCCCAAAATCATCCACACGTAAACCATCCCCTTTATCATATGTAATTTATTACCTATTCTCAGAATAGCATATAGTGCTCAATTTAATGGGAAACAAAAAAGCCGAGCCGAAGCTCAGCTTTTCCTTATTGATACGTCCAACCGGTCAGGCTCGCAGTCGCGCCTTCGTAGCGCAACTGTTTCTCGAGCTCGCTCGGGAAGACGCGAAGCGTAGCGACCGCTTCACCGTCATTGACGAAGCACTCGACACTCGACGAGTCGACGAACACATGGAGCGACGTCACGGCAATCGCTTTCGTCCGTGTCGTGCCATACTCGGTCGCGAACGGCTCGCCGGCATTCGTCCGGTCGATTGTCAATTCGCCCGCCGACGCGTCGTAACGGATGACGAGCGACTCGTCTCCGACTTGAAGCAAGTCGAGGCTGAAGTCTAAGCCGTCCGTTTTCAGCTCCAGCTCGTACCGTTCCGGTGTCGCGACGCTGATTGACGTTCCAGACGCATCGAGGAATGTGTCTTGGCGAAGCGTTGTCATCTCCGTTACCGGACGCTGCTTGAGCGATCCGTCCTCGATTGTGAGCACACGCGGTAACGTCAAGGCGTGGGCCCAGCCGAACCGGTCCGTCGGATACTCGATTTCCGGGAGTCCCATCCAACCGACGAGAACGCGACGTCCGTCCTGTTCTGTCGTCTGTGGAGCGTAAAAATCGAAACCGAAATCGAGCTCCTCGAACGCGCCGTGTATGAACGTCAACGTTTTAAGGTCGAGCTTGCCGATCAAGAATCCGGACTGATAGATGTTGTGATAGCGATGCCCATCCGGTTCAATCCCTTGCGGCGAGAAGACGAGGACATGCTGCCCGTTCAGTTCGAACACGTCAGGACATTCCCACATGTAGCCGAACGAATCGAGTCCCGTCTCAATCTCACCAAGGAACGTCCACTCGTCCAAGTCGCTTGAGCGATACAACACGACGCATCCTGTCTCGTCCGTGCGTTGTGCGCCGACGACGGCGTAATAGATACCGTCCTCGATCCACACTTTCGGGTCACGGAAGTGTTCGGTGTACCCGGCCGGAACGTCCGGGATCGCGACGTTACGTCGCTCAATCTTCCCATCTCGTAACACACCGATTACTTGCGAGGCGTGACGCGTCCAGTCATCCGTCCGATGATTGCCGGTGTACATGACGTGGAGTTCTCCGTCCTTCACGAACCCGCTGCCTGAATAGGCACCGTGTGAATCTTCGGTCGTCTCCGGGACTAACGCTACCCCGCGGTCCGTCCACTTGACGAGGTCGGGTGATGTGACATGATACCAATGCTTGAGACCGTGTACCGGTCCGAGAGGGAACCACTGATAAAACATGTGATATTCCCCGTTGTAATATGTGAATCCGTTCGGGTCGTTCAGGAGTCCCGTCGGCGGTTGGATGTGGTATCCGAACCGCCACGGGGAAGCCGCCGTCTTTGTGCGGAGCGTCTCCATCTCGAGGGCACTCACGTCACGTAACGAGCGATAACGCTCTGCCTTCGTCCAACTCATAACATCACTTCCTTTTTCTTAAGCTGCTTCTTTTACTGCTTCTTTTTTCGCTTGGCGTTTTGCGAGCACGAACGTCAATCCGAAGGCGACCGCGAAAGCGATGGCCATACCGATGATATACGAGACGATTGACGCTGGTGCAATCGAGATGATCCCTGGAAGACCTGCCGCACCGAGGGCGACGGCGAGGACTTCACGTCCGACGATGAACGCCGAGGCGATTCCTGAGCCGATAATGGCCGCGATGAACGGATAGCGTAGTTTCAAGTTGACCCCGAACATGGCCGGCTCCGTGATTCCAAGGAGTGCCGAGATACCAGATGCCGAAGCGACACCTTTCATCTTTTGATCACGTGTCAAGAAGAAGACAGCGAGTGTGGCCGCACCTTGTGCGACGTTCGACATAGCTGCGATCGGGAAGATGAATGATCCGCCCGTACGTGCGATATCGGCGAGAAGTTGCGTCTCGATAGCGATAAAACTGTGGTGCATCCCTGTGATGACAATCGGTGCGTACAAGAGACCCATGACGAGACCGCCGAAGAAGCCGAGTGAGTCGTACGTCCAAACGAGACCGTCGATAATCAAGTTACCCGCTTCGCGTGTGATCGGTCCGACGAAGGCGAACGTGACGAACGCCGTTACGAGGAGCGAGAGGAGCGGTGTGAGCAAGATATCGAGTGAAGCTGGCATGAATTTACGGATATTGATTTCAAGTTTCGACAAAATATAAGCGGATACGAGGACCGGTAACACTTGTCCTTGATAACCGAGTTTCTCGATTTCAAAGCCGAGAATATTCCAAACCGGGATATCGCCAACCGTTGCTTGCGCATAGGCGTTGACGAGGTCCGGGTGAACCATGATCATCCCGAGCGCGGCGCCGAGGTACGGGTTCCCCCCAAACCGCTTGGCGGCGGAGAAACCTATCAGGACAGGTAGGAAGACGAAGGCGGCGTTCGCGAACGTGTTGATCATCGCGGCGAGATCAGCGATGCCAGGGTACTGGTCAATCAATGAGCTGCCGTCAAAGAACAAATCAGGTGCCGTGAGCAAGTTGTTAATCCCCATCAAGAGACCACCGGCGACGATGGCCGGAATGATTGGGACGAAGATATCCGATAACATCTTGACAAACTGTTGGAGCGGGTTGCCTTTCTTTGCGCCGGCCGACTTGACGTCGCTTGTCGACATGTCGCCGAGCCCTGTCAATTGAGCAAATTCGGCGTACACTTTGTTGACCGTACCTGCACCGATGATGATTTGGTACTGGCCACCGGTCGAGAACGTTCCTTTGACGACGTCTAAGGCGTCCAATTTCTTCTCGTCGACTTTTGATTCGTCGTTCAAGACGAGGCGGAGCCGGGTCGCACAGTGGGCCGCGGCGGCGACGTTGTCTTTCCCGCCGATCGCCTCTAAAATCGCTTCTGCTTCTTGTCTGTAGTTCATGCTGGTTTCCCTCCTAGCGCTTCAAGCACGCGTTGTTGTGATGGTATGGCTGGAATCGCGCCGTATGCCGTGCATGTCAATGCACCGGTCACGTTCGCATATTCGATGTCCTGCAAGAGTCGGTCGTCATCCATCCCGAGTGTCGACAACCGATATAGATAGGCTCCGACGAAGGCGTCGCCCGCTCCCGTCGAATCGACGCTGTCGATTTTCACTGAAGCGATGACATCTTTGACATCTTTCGTCGCAATCAGCGTCCCGCGCGAGCCGAGCGTGATGGCGATTCGTTTCGCACCCGCTTCAAGCAGTGACGCGACCGCTTGATTCAAATCTTCAAGCCCCGTCAACAAGTGCGCTTCTTCTTCGCTCAATTTGACGAAGTCCGCTTCGGCGATGAAGTGGAGCGAATCTTGTTTGAACGCCTCGAGGTCGGTCACGAGCGCGTCCCGATAGTTCGGGTCGAACGAGACGAACAGGCCGTCACGCTTGGCGAACTGGAGCAGTTTGAAATAGGCGTTCTTTAACTCGCCGTCGAGGAGTGCCGTCGCCGATCCGAAGTGGACGATGTCCCCTGATTTGAAGACCGACAAGTCGATTGACTCGAAGGCATAGTCGCCATCGCTGCCGCGTCGAAACGTGAAGTCTCGCTCCCCGTCCTCTTGAATCGAGACGAACGCAAACGTCGTGTCCCCTTCCTCCACCAAGTTTTCGACACCGACGCCATTGTCGACGAGCGTCTGTTTTAAAAAGCGCCCGAACGGGTCTGCCCCGACTTGACCAAGGAAACTTGAGCTTCCGCCGTGTTTACTGACGACCGCGGCGACGTTTGCCGGTGCTCCCCCTGCTTTCTTTACGAAAGTCGTTCCGTTGACGAGGTCGCTCGACGCGTCCTCACAAACCCAATCAATCAATAGTTCACCAATGCAATGTACGGTGTTCATCCGTCCACCTCCATGTCCAAATGTGTTGCTTCGTAGCTTCTATCGAACCGGTTCCATAAGCGAATAAAAAATGTTGCGGAACCGGTTCCGCAACACAAATGTAAACGATTTAATTTAAAATGTCAACGCTTTCGCGCAATTTTAATTCAAAAATTGTGAACGTTTTCATCGGGATGGTTTCACCTGTTAACAACTGGAGAATCATGTCAGCCGCTCGGGACCCGGTCCGACGGTATGGGAGGTGGACCGTCGTGATGGACGGATGGAGCACTTCGGTGAAATCATAGCCTCCAAATCCACTCACCGAGATGTCGCCCGGGACCGTCTTGCCGGCGTTGGCAAGTCCCTTCAATACGCCGAGAGCGATGTTGTCGGTCGCACAGACGACGAGTGACGCCGACAGTTCATGCCCTATCTGAGCCCCAATCGGAATCGCGTCATCGATTTTAAATGACGTCGTGTACGTCTTCACATCCGCCCCTGCCTCGTTGAAAGCGCGTAAGAAACCGTCACGTCTCGTTTGACCGACGGCGATGTCGTACTCCTCGACACCCACATAGATGACATCGCGATGCCCCCAATCCATGAACTGCTTTCCGAGGGCGTACGCCGCGTCAAAGTCGGGATAGACGAGGCTATGAACGTGTCCATGTTCCTGACCGATCAATAGGACTGGGATTTGAATATCTTTTATCGCCTGTAAGTGCCGTTCCGTCACGGTCGTCCCGAGCCAGATGATACCGGCCACTTTTTGTTTCGCCAAGTTATATAGCTGCTCAATCTCCCGTTCGGTCTGTTGGGCAGTGTTGACGACGAGCATTTGATACCCGCGTTCGGTCAGTCGTTCATCGATGCCCATCATCGTCCGCGAAGCGGCATAGGAATCGAGCCGCGGGACGATGACACCAATCATTTTTGTCTGTTTTGACTTCAAGCTTTGCGCGAACTGGTTCGGCTCATAGTTCGTCTCTTGGATGACGCGCTCAATCTTATCTCGGGTCGCCTGTCCGACCGAGCCCCCGTTCAAGTAACGGGAAACGGTGCTTTTCGCGACCCCGGCCAGTTTGGCGATGTCATTGATTGTCACTTGTTTCATCTCAAAAACCTCCATACGAAAAAACTGACGCGTCAGACGCCGTCAGTTCAATGGTTGATTACATATCGTTTTTTAAAGTTTAAATAGTAAAGACCGTTCCGTTTCTCGAAGCCGTTCTTCTCGAGGACATGGCGTACCGCTTTCTGATGCGGACTAGTCGGCGGGATGCCGGCACGAACGGTATGCCCTTCTTTCAAATCGGATTGCTCGAGCGCGAGGCGAAGCCCTTCAGTCGCATAGCCCTTGTCTTTGTATGGGTCAAACACCATCAAATCAAGCTGATAGACACGAGCCAGTTTCAAGAGCAACACTTTTCCGACGACTTGACCATCGACACGGAGGTCGTAATAGAAGTCTTCCCCATAGCTATGGGCGTCGGCTGAGTACACCTGCTCTTCGCCCATCTCGACAAAGATGCCTTTTAACTCTTCGGCTGACATGCCGTAAGAACTTTGACCGTATTTTTTAAAATGCTCATATTCGATCTCATCAATCTGACGAATAGGTTGACGCACGATTTCCATCCCGTGCCCTCCTTAACAGTTATCTCATTGTCTTTCCACACTCATTATATACGAACGGCGCCGTGAAGCGCAAAAGATAACCGAAATCAGACCGGTTCGATGTGAATGTGGACTGTATCGACGGCATGGTGTTCGTCGAGTTCGCGCTCGATGTCATCACATAAATCGTGCGCCTCCTCGACGGAGAGGCTTCCTTCGACGGCAATCGTCACATCGAGCATGACGTGATTGCCGAGGTGACGTCCTTTGATTTCACGGACTTCCTTGACGGCATCAAAGTGTTGGATTGTCTCTTCATACGAATCGACAAGGTCCGGTGGGAACCCGTCCGAGAGCTGATGGGTCGCGTCGAGAAAGATTTGAATCGCCGTCCGGATAATCATCCCCGCGATGAGGACGGCGAGCACCGTATCCATCCACGGCAATTTAAAGTAGGCAAACAGGACGCCGAGCGTAGCCCCGATTGAAATCATGGCGTCGGCGAGATTGTCTTTCGCTGCCGCCTTCAAGGCGAGTGACCGGGTCTGCTTGGCCAATCTCGAATTGTGCGCATATACGCCGAACATGACGAGCGCACTCACGAACGCGACGACGGCCGCGAGCGGGTTCGGTTCCACGTATTCGCCCCCAATCAGAGTGGCGATACTGTTCAATAGAACGAACACCCCAACGGCGACCATGATCAGTGATGCGACGAGTGCGGCGAGTGTCTCCATCTTGGCGTGCCCGTATTTATGTTCCGCGTCTCGGGGCAGCGCGGCGATGCGAATGCCGATATAGACGGCGATTGAAGCGATGATATCGGTCGTGTTATTGAATCCGTCGGCGAGGACGGCTTCCGAATTATACAAATAACCGAATACGACTTTTAGGACAGATAAGACCAAATACGTCGTGATGGATAAAATGGCGCCTTTGAGCGCTTTCGGTGGATGAGTTGTCGACTGCATCCGACCACCTCCTTATTAGCTAAGTCAGTATACCAGTCGAATGTCGTGTGGGCATAGAGAAACAGTGTTTCCCTCAGTCAAATAAAATGGAATATATTCCCGGTAGTTTCGTCTTTCGATAATTATGGTAAAGTAAATGAGAAGATACCTAACGGTTACCCAACAAAAGAGGTGAAACGAATGTTTACAGAACGTGATGGAATCAAGCTTCGTTTGGAACAAATTGACAGATTACTCGCCGATTTGAACCGAGAAGCAAAACAATTGATGGCTCGTCTACGCGAACTCGACGCAAGCGGTGAAAACCCGCATGAAGTGACGCTCAAGCCGGAAGATCGCGACACGCTCAAATCGTCAATCGATGAGACGCTCGAAGCGCTTCAAAGCCGCTCGAAACGCCCGATCAACCCGAACGATGAGAAGAAGAAAGAACTCGCCTCGCATAAGGCGCTCATCGATGAATTGTCGGATTTACTCAGCAAGAAAAAATGAGACGCCTCTGCGTCTCATTTTTTCAGTAAGGAGATACTATGACTTATATCGTTACGACTTGTTTACGCCCGACCGAGGCAACCATCGAACGGGCCGCGGCTCACGCAGCAACGTACGACGTCCGTTTTATCCCCCGACGCAAACACTCCATCGACACGTTAAAGCAACGCCACCAGACAGGCGTCCTCGTCTTTGATAAGCGCCGTGTCGAATATACCCCGCTCGACGGAGATGAACCGTTCTTTTTCCACCCATCGAGCTCGGTTTTCCGTGTGAAGCAACTTGCGCGCGGTGGGAACGACCCGCTCGTCGATGCTGCCGCAATCAAGCCAGGTGACCGAGTCCTAGACTGCACGCTCGGGCTCGGTTCGGACAGCATCGTCCTCAGTCACGCCGTCGGTCCGACCGGTCGCGCCGTCGGACTCGAGAGTGAGTTCGTCACCGCGGTGCTCGTCAAGGAAGGCCTGACCGTCTGGAAAGAGAAACACGACGCGGTCAATGAGGCGATGCGTCGACTCGAGGTAGTTTGGATGGAAGCCCTCACCTATTTGAAGACATGTCCGGACGATTCGTTCGACGTCGTCTACTTCGATCCGATGTTCGAAAAGACGATTTCAGAATCGGTTCACTTGAACCCATTACGATCGCTCGCCAATACGAATCCACTGTCTTTTGAACTCATGACGGAGGCCCGTCGTGTCGCGGCCAGACGGATTGTCCTAAAGGCTCATTTTGAGAGTGAGACGTTCGAAACGTTTGGTTTTAAAAGGATTGTTCGCAAAACGTCCAAATTTCATTACGGCATCATCGATGTAGAGACTTGACCCCTTAGGTCTTTAGGACCAATCGGGACGAAAGTCTCTTTTTTTGATTCTTATTTTCTGAATATTGACATTAATCCGACACAAGTTTAATGTTGGATTCAAGCTCACACAATTTCCCATTATTTTCACAGGAGGTTAGTACAAATGAAAAAACGTTCCATCGGTCGCACGACGCTCGCCGTCGCGCTGACATCGGTCATGAGCGTCAGTGCGATCCCGGCCGTCGGTGCCGCTCCACTCGCCGCCTCACCGCTACCAACCCCGAGCACGAATGCTCCATTCGATCACAACATCATCGATGAGGATCGGCTCGCCAAAGCGCTCGAGAAACGAGGCGTCATCAAAAAAGGGCTTTCGGCTACTGAGCGCCACAAGGCCGTCGATGCCTATATCGAGAAGAAGCAAGGCAATGCGAAAGACGCCCATAAGCACGGCTTGAACGATAAAGCCGCTGAAGCGAAAGAGAAGATACATAACCAATTCGAGAAAGAATCGAAACGTCTCCTCAACAAAGCGAAAAAAGGACAAGCGAACTATCGGAAAGGCAAGCCGAACGGTCAAGTCAAAGTCGACCCGGCCAAGCAAGCTGGCTATAACGGAGCCGTCCGTGAAGACAAAGTACTCGTCCTTCTCGTCGAGTATAGCGACTTCAAACATAACAACGTCGTTCAAGAAGAAGGCTATCTCTATAGCGACAACTTCAGTAAAGAACACTACGAGCAGTATATGTTCGGCGATGAGTCGTTCGAACTGTTCAACGGTGAAAAAGTCCAAACGTTCAAACAATATTATGAAGAGCAGTCGGGCGGCAGCTACACGGTCGACGGCACGGTTTCTGACTGGTTGACTGTCCCGGGTACGGCGAAAGACTACGGTGGTGATAATCCGGCTGGCGGGAATGACAACATCGGACCAGGTCCGCGTCAACTCGTCAAAGATACGTTGAACGCGGCGGTCGCCTCAGGCATGGACCTCGCCGAATACGATGAATACGATTTATATGACCTCGACGGTGACGGCGACTTCAACGAGCCGGACGGCTTGGTCGACCACTTGATGATCATCCATGCCGGTACTGGCCAAGAAGCGGGTGGCGGTGTCCTTGGTGATGACGCAGTCTGGTCACACCGTTGGGTCGTCGGGAACAGCCCTTACCGTGTAGCTGGAACGACAGCAGACGTCCCGTACTGGGGCGGTCAAATGGCGGCATTCGATTATACGATTCAACCGGAAGACGGCGCAGTCGGCGTCTTCGCTCACGAATATGGTCACGACCTCGGTCTTCCAGATGAATACGACACACAATACACAGGTCAAGGCGAACCGGTCCAATCATGGTCGATCATGAGTGGCGGCAGCTGGGCTGGTAAAGTGGCAGGTACGGAGCCGACGAGCTTCTCGCCACAAAACAAAGAGTACTTCCAAAAATTGATGGGCGGCAACTGGGCGAACATCACGGAAGTTGATCTTGAAGACATCACACAACAAGGTTTCGTCTCGAAACTAGATCAATCCGTGACGAAATCGACGAACCCTGGATTGTTGAAAGTAAACCTTCCAGACAAGAAAGTAAAAGGCATCGAGCCAGCATTCGGCGAGTATTACTACTACTCGACAAAAGGCGATAACTTGCATACCGAACTCGCAACACCGACGGTCAAACTCGGCGCGGACGGTACGCTCGCTTTCGACACACGTTTCGATATCGAATTTGACTACGACTACTTGTACGTGAAAGCACTCAGCGGTGGCAAAGAAGTCGTCCTTGACGTCTACGGCGATGACAACACTGGAAACGGTGCGGAATCGACGAACGGTGCTTGGGTGAACAAATCGTACGACTTGTCTCAATTCGCGGGTCAAGACGTGCAAATCGTCTTCGAATACGTGACAGACGGTGGACTTGCCCTTGAAGGGTTCGCACTCGACAACTTGTCGATTACGTCAGGCGGTCAATCGCTTCTCGCAGACGATGCGGAAGGCGCAGAGAAAGTCACGCTCGACGGTTTCGTCAAGTCGGACGGCTATGACACGAAACCTCACTACTATTACCTTGAATGGCGCAACCATGCTGGTGCAGACACAGGTCTCTTGAACGGCCGTGGCGTCAAGTACAACACAGGTCTCGTCGTCTGGTATGCGGATGATTCGTTCTCAGACAACTGGGTCGGGATTCACCCGGGTGAAGGTTTCCTCGGTGTCGTCGACTCGCATCCTGAGGCCCTTATCGGTAACTTGAACGGTCAAGAGACAGTCGCTGGCAGCACGCGCTACCAGATCGCAGATGCGGCGTTCAGCTTAGATAAGACGCTCCCATGGTACATCGATTCACCGAGCCGTGGCATCTATGACTACAAAGCTCAACCAGGCGTGAAACAGTTCAACGACGCCAACACGTACATCAACTCGCTCATCCCAGATGCGGGCCGTAAACTTCCACAATACGGACTCGTCGTCGACGTCGTCGGCGAAGCGAAAGACAATTCGGCTGGAGCTGTTTGGGTCCGGACGAAGTAAGCATGATTCAACGCACCCCCGCCCTTCTCACCATGAGGAGGACGGGGGTCTTATTATTCTAAAAAAGCTTGAAATTTCATGACAGACTGTGTAACATACTAGATGTAACCGCCTCTGTAGGTTAGTGGCAGACCTCAGCAATGGTAATGCTGCAGCACGAGTTCGATTCTCGTCGGAGGCATCAAAATAAAGCGACCTTCCTTTTAAGGACAGGTCGCTTTTTCTTTTGGTCATAGAAACTGTCTTGACACGGTTTCCGTTCCTCTATAAACTTGTAAAGTTGACAGAATGAATGATTTGGAAGGAGTACGATCCCCATGCTCAATGAATGGTTATGGATTCCTTCTGCCTTGCTCACGCTCGGTCTGCTCGTCCTCAGCTACAAGCTGTTCGGACGCGTCGGACTGTTCGCCTGGATTGCGATGGCCTCGGTCGTCGCCAACATCCAAGTGACGCAGCAGATTGTAATCGGTGGTTTCATCTTTACTCTCGGGAATATCGTCTACGGTTCCCTTTATTTAGCGACAGATATCTTGAATGAAAAATACGGTCGTCACACCGCCCGTAAAGGCGTCTGGCTCGGCTTCTTCATCTTGATTGTCTCGACCGTGCTCATGCAATTCGCATTGCTTTATGAGCCGTTTGAAGAGGCACTGTTCATGCATGAGAGCTTCAAAGCGCTGTTCTCGATGCTTCCGCTCATCACGCTCGGTAGTCTCGCCGCGTACCTCGTCTCGCAACTGTTCGACGTCTTCATCTATTCGAAGATTCGCGCCAAAACGGGTGAGAAAAAACTGTGGCTTCGGACGACCGGTTCGACCGTCGTCTCTCAGTTCATCGATACGCTCACTTTCTGTACGATTGCCTTCTGGGGCATGGAATGGGATATCTGGTGGAACATCTTCATCACGACATATGTCGCCAAGTTCATTATCGCCTGGATGGCGACACCGTTCATGTATTATGCGAAACGGACCGTCCCACAGGACGACGAGACAGAAAAAGCTGCTTAATCAAAAACCGCGAGCCGATGGGCTCGCGGTTTTTACTTTCCTTTGATATGAAGCCGCACCGCATAAGGGCGTGCATCTTCAAGCGACGATTTCTCCCGACAAACGGTGAGCGCCACGTACGCGTCGATGGCGAGCGCCTCGATGGCCTCGTCCGTCGCCTCGACCTCTAGTATGGTGTAGGGCGGCAGTTGTTCCAATTTGATCCACTGCCCGTGTAAATTTTTCGCGTAGATGATTGGTTCGTCGATCGAATAGCGTCGGAGTAAGTCCTTGACGTTCATGCGATCCCTCCTTCACCAACTCTGTCTTTCTATTATAGAAAGCGTTTGCAATCCTGTAAACCGCGCTTCCTAAATTTTGGTGGCTTTCCCCCTTCACGATTCACTTCAAATAGCCGATAATCTAGGTAGAGAAATGAGGTGAACCGATGCGCTATCGACGACAAGAAACGTTTCGCTATATTTTACCGAATCCCCGCTTCATCCCATATCGCCTCATTTGGGAAGACAAAGAACTGCATGACGGGGAAGCACAGCTGCTCAATATCAGTGCCCACGGTCTGAAGATGCGGTGCGACTACTTATTCCCACTTTCCGAAGGGCTGAAAGTTCAGGTCAAATTGGATCTCGTCCCGTTGATTCAACCGCTCGACTTAACGGGCCACGTCAGGCACCGCGGACAAATGGGAAGCCTATATGATTACGGGATCCGACTCGAATCAGACTCAGACGAGACCCAGCAACTCGTGACGATGATTAAAGCGTATGCTCGTGAAAATCAATGAGAACGTGTCGATTGACACTTCTCATTTTTTGTTCGCTTGATTCCAGGGTATACTAATGGAAACAGAGACAGACTCGAGGTGTTGGGCATGACTAGAAAGTTTTTACTCATTCCGTGGGCCACTGCGATTGCTATCGCGCTCCTCGGCCCGAATGAACCGTTCTCGAGCCGGTTTTTGCTCGATTTCATCACGTATAATACGGACGCCTATGAAGGATATTCGCTTTCCCTTTTCAGCATCCTAGGCGTCTATCCGCTCGCCTTGTTCCCGCTTCTTTGGTCTGAAGTGAACCAGTTGCGCCCGAATCCTCTCATACCGGCAGCGACCGGTTTCATCGTCGGCGGCTTCATCATTGCCCCGTACTTGGCGTTCGCGCGGCAGTCGCCTTATCCGACACCGATTAAGCCGCTCCCGACGCGACTGCTCGGGGTGCTACTCTTGCTCGTCACGATTGGCTTGTTCATCGCCGCATCAACGACCGGGAACGTGGCCGAATATTGGTCTTACGTCGAACAGAACCAGTTCGTCCGGACGATGACGGTCGATTTCGTCTTGCTCGCCTTCATCCAAATCACGTTGATGAATCGGGATGCCAAGCGCTACAAGATGAGTTTGTGGCCTCTGCCTTATATCCCCTTGTTCGGTTTGTTGTTCTGGCTAATCATTCGCCATAAACAACCGTTCAACGAGGCACCACCGAACCGCCACAAATTAAAATGAGACGAGCCCCTTTCACATTCAACAAGGAAGGGGCATCTCTATGGAAACCGGGATGACGGTTCCCAAATCAGTCCAGCTCCTTTATACTGAGAATTCAGCTTACAGACGAAAGAAGGTACACCAATGAGATTTTTTAAAGTGATGACGCATACGAACGACAGAGGCGAAGACATCATCTTGAGCGAATACTTCAAAATTAACGACAAACAAGTCGATCAGTTTTTGAAGGACACGCTCGAGCTTGATATGTACGACCAGAAAGTGACACTGAAAGAGTGTCAAATCGCCAAAGACCGTTGGGAATGTCCGGTCGGCGATTTCGTCGTCGTCGAGTATTTCAATGAGAAAGAATTCGACAAGATGACCGAGTATCGCAGCCCGGCACCGAAGAAATAACAATAAAAAGGGATTTCCGACATTGATCGGAAATCCCTTTTTGTATGAAGCGCCGATCAAGCATCGGCGTCCTTAGTTTGAGTCATCATTGTCCTGTTCCGGGTCCGGATCTGGATGTTGTGTCGGTGCCGGTTTTGTGGCCGGATCTGACTGTTCATCCGGGACTGGATCTGGGTGTACCCCAGGCTGTGATTCATCACGTTTCATTGAGCATCCCTCCTCTGCATAATGCATTAATTCCACATTCCGTCTTCACTAAAACATCAGTGTATGTCTTTGTTACCGATAACACGACGCGAGATGGCTTTCTCGATTTCGACGATGACAAAGACGATGAGACCGAACGCGACCGGATAAATCCAATCTTGCAGCTCGAGCGGTGCGGTACCGAACAGCGTATGCATGAACGGTACGTAAGTGATGAACAACTGGAGCCCGATCAATAATGCTGAGACGACAAACGCGATTTTATTGTCGAAGAAATGACGGTTGAACGCTGGCGCGAGTTCGGTCCGGCAGTTGAACAAGTGGAACAGTTGCGCCATAACGATTGTATTGAGCGTGATCGTCTGTAACTTATCGGTCGAGTAATCGAAATCGCCGAGCATATAGTTGATAATTAAACTACCGCCCCCGATTAAGATTGAGACGAACGTGATGCGGAAGATGTAATAGCGACTTAATAGCGGGACGTTCGCCGGACGTGGCGGCCGTTTCATCGTGCTCTCTTCAAGCGGCTCGAACGCGATAGCGAGCGAGAGCGTGATGGCGACGACCATGTTGACCCAGAGGATTTGAACCGGGCTGAGTGGTGCCGCTGCACCAAGCAAGATGCTCATGGCGACGAGAAGTGCTTGTCCACCGTTTGTCGGGAGCAAGAACAAAATCGTCTTCTTCAAGTTATCGTAGACACGGCGTCCTTCACGGACGGCGTTGTAAATCGTCTTGAAGTTGTCATCGACGAGGACCATCTGCGAGGCCTCTTTCGCGACTTCCGTTCCTTTAATCCCCATCGCGACACCGATGTCGGCCCGTTTCAAGGCTGGTGCGTCATTGACGCCGTCTCCGGTCATCGACGTGATTAAGCCGTTCTGTTGCAACCCTTTGACGAGACGAAGTTTATCGTTCGGGCTCGTCCGTGCGAAGACGTCATTATGAACCGACGCCTCTTTGATTTCTTCGTCGGACATGTTCGTCAATTCTTTCCCTTCGAGGGCACCTTCGACTTCCATGCCGAGTTCTCGCGCGATGGCGACGGCCGTGTCTTTATGGTCACCGGTGATCATCTTGATACGGATCCCAGCGTCACGACAAGCCGCGACCGCTTCGATTGCTTCTTGACGTGGCGGATCGACGATACCATAAAGCCCGAGGAACGTGATGCCGTTCTCGACGTCTTCGTGGTCGACCGTCTCTTTCGAGGCGTCGACGCGCTTGAAACCGCCTCCGAGCACGCGTTGTCCGCGGTCGGCAATCTCTTTTCGTTTCTCATCCCAATAGGTGCGGTCAAACTCCGTGTCTTCCGCCATATCGAACAGGCGGTCCGGCGCCCCTTTGATGAAGATCATGCGCTCGCCCTTATAATCGACGAGCGTCGCCATATATTTGTACTCCGAATCAAATGGAATCTTCGAGATGACGTCCAAACGTTCGATCGGCCGCTCCGCCTTTTCGGCGAGCGTGAGCAAGCATGCTTCCGTCGGGTCACCATTGACGACCCATTCGCCGCCTTCTTCGTACAACTGGGCGTCGTTACACGTTTTCCCGACCGTTAGCAAATCGATCATCGACTCGTCATCATCCAAATCGAACGGTTGACCGTTCAATTCCAAATCACCGTCCGGCTCATAACCGCTCCCTGAAACTTCGATGTCGTGTTTGGCCGAGACGACTTGTTTGACGGTCATCTCGTTTTTCGTCAACGTCCCGGTCTTATCGGTACAGATGACCGATACGGCGCCGAGCGTCTCGACCGATGGTAGGCTGCGGACGATGGCTTTTTTCTCAGCCATGTTCCGGACACCGAGCGCGAGGATGATCGAGATAACGGCCGGTAACCCTTCTGGAATCGCGGCGACGGCGAGACCGATTGTCGTCAGCATCAACTCAATCGGGTCGAAATCGCGGACGAAGTAACCGAACGCGTAAATGACGACCGAGATGACGAGGATGGCGATGGATACCGTCTGACCAAACTTCGTCGTCTGGCGAATGAGCGGCGTCTTCACCGTCTCGACTTCAGCAATCGAGGCGTTGATTTGGCCGAGCTCCGTGTCTTCTCCGATGGACGTGACGATTGCTTTCGCGCTTCCTGTCGCCACGCTCGTACCTGAATAAATCATGTTCTTGCGATCGCCGAGGACGGCGTCTTCCGGGACGACTTGGATTTTCTTCTCGACCGTCGTCGCTTCTCCCGTCAATGCCGACTCCTCGACTTTGAATTTCTCGGCTTGAATGACACGGGCGTCAGCCGGTACCTTGTCTCCGGCAGCGAGGACCAAGATGTCCCCTACGACGAGGTCGCTCGAGTCGACTTGACTCTGCTTGCCGTCACGGATGACGCTCGCCTTCGTCTCGAGTAACTTTTTAATGCCTTCTAACGCTTGCTCGGCCTTGTTCTCTTGAAGGTAACCGACGACCGCGATAATCGTCACGACGAGTACGATGACAATCGTATCGATGTACTCCCCTAAAAAACCTGTGACGACCGCGGCACCGAGTAAGACAAAGACAAGAATATCATTGAATTGACGTAAAAATTTTATGATTTCAGGTGTCTTCTCTTTCTCGGGCAGTACGTTCTTCCCGTACTGCTCTTGCCGACTTGACACTTCCCCTTTCGACAGACCACTGTCCGTGTCCGTCTCGAGCGAACTTTGTACCGCATCCGGTTCGAGTGCGTGCCAATTTTTGTTCTCCATCTGCATCTCTACTCCTCCTTGGTCATTCCTATATGAAAAGTCTTTCCTCTTTCTGTTCCCACTCCGGACCGGACTGACACATATGAGCTTGTTTTTTTCGCGAATTTCAAAGTTAATTTTGTTCACAATTATCCAATTCCTAAGATGGAAACGCTACCACCAAAAAAAGTCGTGTCAGATGGATGAAATGGCTTTACAGAACCGTTCGAATGGTTAACTATAGAGGAAATATAGAACAGAGAGAAAGAGGTACACCATATGGTCATTATTCAAGGTATCGCACTTTTACTGTTGATTCTTACCTTATTCACATTATTCAGCTACAAAGCCCCGTTCGGGATGAAAGCGATGGGCGCCCTTGCCGGCGCCGCCATCGCCAGTTTCCTGGTCGAGGCATTCAACGCCTAC
This sequence comes from Exiguobacterium sp. E4787, assembly GCF_018618375.1. Classification (NCBI taxonomy): domain Bacteria; kingdom Bacillati; phylum Bacillota; class Bacilli; order Caryophanales; genus Exiguobacterium; species Exiguobacterium sp. E4787. Next base: position 153,053 of record NZ_JACSLY010000008.1, read on the forward strand.
GCCATCGGCGGTCTGCTCCCGCTTCCTTTATATGAAGAAGTCGGACAAGCAGCCGGTTCATTATCAGGTCCGGCCGCTGCCGCGCTCGTATCAATCGCCCTCGGTATCAATCCGGTCTACGCGCTCATGCTCGGACTATCGGTCGCCGGATTCGGGATTCTTCCCGGCTTCTTCGCCGGCTATATCCTCGCGCTCGCCGGTCGTAAATTGGACCGGCACCTGCCGGCCGGTGTCGACATGATCTTTTACGTCATCATCATGGCTCCGCTCGCCCGCCTCGTCGCGACAGGCGTCGATCCGCTCGTCACGAACACGCTGACACAAATCGGTGCGGTCATCGAACTTGCTGCGACACAGAACCCGGTCGTGATGGGACTTGTCCTTGGTGGCATCGTCACGGTCGTCTCGACGTCGCCACTTAGTTCGATGGCTCTCACAGCCATGCTCGGTTTGACAGGTGTGCCGATGGCCATCGCCGCCCTTGCGTTGACGGCGTCGATCTCGATGAACTTCTTGCTGTTCAAGCGGTTGAACATCGGGACGAAGAAAGACCAACTATCAGTCGCCATCGAACCGCTCACGCAAGCCGACCTCATCTCGGCGAACCCGATTCCCATCTACAGCGTCAACTTTGTCGGCGGTGCGATTGCCGGACTCATCGTCGCCATGACCGGTATGGTGAACGATGCCCCAGGTTCCGCTGCCGGGATTCCGGGATTGCTCGTCATGTACGGATTCAACGATTGGCAGACCGTGACCGTGACGGCGCTCATCTTGTTCGGTGTCGGGATCGTGGCCGGACTCGTCGGTAGTAAGCTGTTCAAAAACTTCCCAATCACCCGCCAAACCGAAAAAATGGCCGCTTCCGACGAAGAGGCCGCTTAATACAAAAGGTTCTCACTCCATCTCGAGTGAGAACCTTTTTGTTATCGTTCCGCTTGCACTTCGGCGACCGTCTCTGCGACCGGTGTCCGATAGAGCGGAAAGAAATCAGATGGTCCGTGGCGGAGCAGATGATCTTGATTCAACCGGTGATAGACCACCTCGTCGAGCACGGCTTGACCGATGTAATACGTGAGCGGCTCGTCACTCGAGAAACTCTGCTTGAAATGAAAGAGCGCATCTTCCCCGGTCGCACCGCCACCGAGATGAAGGTACACCTTGTCCTTCTCGACCGCACGACGAATCATCTCCCGGAACAAGAAGTGGTTCGGCCGGAGCGCCAAATAGTCTGCTTCCGACCCGCCAAGATGATAGTGGGCCCCGTCATCTCCGAATAACATGAACACGCCCGCCACGATGATGCCGTCATGGACGGCAAACAATAATTCCGTCTCACACGTATCGCTGTTCCATAGGTCCTCGAAGTATCGATCCGGGAAATAATAGGCGTCATTCGCAGCACGCCGGTCCATTGTGGCCCGATACAGTCGAATGAACTCATACAATTCATGCGCCTGACCACGAGCGACCGTCACCTGTTCACGGACGGCCCGCTTCACGTTCCGTTTCGTCATCTTGCTGAAACGTTGCTCAAGCTGTTCGAACGAATCATCAAGTCGGACGTGGACCGTCTGCCGAATAGGGATGGCTTGCCCGAATACTTGCATCAAGTCCGGGTCGACGCGACATGGATGATAACGAATCGTCTCGGTGACGGTCGCTTGATTTTCAGCGCGTTGCAGAAAGAGTCGGCGTGCCTCCTTGACGTCCTCGTTCGTGAAGTTACCTTCACGGAACGGGCCGCCATAACCGTACGCCGTCACGAGGTCGTCATGGCGATGCGCGATCAGACGACGGATGTACGGGTACAGTAAAATCCCGTCATCCTTGGCCGCGATATACAACTCAGGCTGCTCGCCGGGTTCACAGTTGGCCAACACGTAGTCGTAATGGTCATACGAATCACAGTTGACCTCCCGTAACCAGTTCTCCCACTCCCAACGGTGTTTCACGATTTGATTGAACATCATTCGTTCCCCTCTTCCTAAAATTCGTCATTGGTTCGAAGCGTGACAGGACAGTCTGAAGTCGTTTCCTATGTCCTGTTCCCATTCACCGCTGACTATTTGAAAGAGACGGATAGCTTTTTGTTGTTAACAAACATGAAGCGAGTTTGTTCATTCACAATAAAATCATCATGATTTCTTTTGAATTATGGAAAAAGACGACTGTGCCGAGCACGACAGGTCGTCTCACAAGATTAAGCTTTGAAGTCGAGGATACGTTGGGACCGGGACGACTCACGGGCAGTCTCGATGATCCGTGTCGTCAAGAGCGCGTCACGAAGCGGGACGAACGGGCGCCGCGTCGTATAACTATCCGCGAGCGCTTGATAGAACGTCACGTAACCGCCTGGGTCGATGTCGATCGTAGATTTAGAATCCGTGACGACCGTTCCGGTCTCACGGTCGGGGCATCTGACTTCCCCGTTCCGGAGACACGCCTCTTGCGGATCGAGCCCGAATTTGAGAAAGCTGCCTTCCGTCCCGTGCATTTCGAATCGCGGCGCCTCGATGGCGATGAACGGGTTCGAGCGAAGATAGACCCGTTTCTCTCCATAGTGCAACGTCACATGGAACCCATCATCGGACTGGCCCCCGTCACGTTGAACCATGACATCGGCCGATACTTTGTCCGGCTTCCCGAACAAGACGAGTGCTTGGTCGATCAAGTGGCTGCCGAGGTCAAATAGAATGCCCGCGCCCGGCCCAGCGTTCTCGCGCCAACGGTCACGGACAGTCGGACGGAACCGGTCGAACCGTGACTCGACGACTTTCCAATCACCGAGACGATGTTCTTCGAGCAATCGTTTGACAGTCAAGAAGTCTCCGTCCATTCGGCGGTTATGGAAGACGTTAACGATTCCCGCACTTGCCTGTTCGAGCGCAATCAATGCCTCGCCTTCCTCCGTCGTCACGAACGCCGGCTTTTCGACGAGTACGTCTTTCCCTGCTATCAGGCACCGTTCGACCATGTCTTTATGTAAATCGGATGGCGTCGTGATGACGAACAACGAGGCCTCTGTTGCAAGTGCATCGTCTAGCGTCGCATAAACCATTACGTCGCCGAGGACGGCTCGTACGTCTTCCGGGCGTGATGAGACGACACCGGCAATATGGAAGTCATCAAGTTCCTGTAAAAATGGTACATGGAATGTCGTCGCGGAAAAACCGAAACCGACAAGTATTGTGTTGATCATCTTGTTTCCTCCCATCAATTCGCTTCTCAGTATATCAAAAAAAGGGGTTGGTTGACCCCTTATGCACTGACACTCTCATCCATATTGTATTCGAACGTGTTGTATCCGTCCCGTGAGTCCACGAAAACGAAGCCAAACCGTGGATAATAACTATTCAAGAACGCATTGTCGGCCACACAGTCGAGTCGAATCGGTTCATGTGTGTCGGCCTCACGCAAGACGTGCTCCATCAGTTGTTGACCGACGCCTTGGCCTTTTAACCGTTCGCTGACGACGATTCGATGGATGTATTGACCGCGTTCGCCATCTTCCCATAAATTGTGATCCCAGTCATCTGCCGGAAGTAAGGCGATCGAGGCCAATACCGATTCGTCTTGCTCGTACACGTAAACGTGTCCCGAGGTGATGTCCGTCTGCACCCGATCCATGAGGTCCTGCTCCAAATATTCCGTCCATTGGTCGCTACCTTGTTGTTTTAGCGCTACGGCTCGTTGTTCGATTAGGTCCGCGATGTGCTTGGCATCGCGTTTCGTCGCGAGTCGAATCATAACGTCCTCCTTTGTATTGCAGTATTTGAAATACAAATATAACGGACTGTTTCGACTCGTTTCAACCATCTTGCTCACATCACGTGAACGGGACGACCTCGCCTCCGTTCAACTGGTAACTATACGTCATTGTCACGTTCAGACTGTGCGATACGGAACAGTAGCGATCAACCGACAACTCGATGGCACGACGGACCCGCTCTTCAGGCATGTCCCCATCGAGGACGTATAAGATGTGAATCGCCGTGAACTTCTTCGGATGTTCCGTCGCCCGGACACCGTCGATGTTCATCTCGAACCGCTCGAGCGGTAAGCGCATCTTATGCAAAATCGAGACGATATCGATGCCTGTACAGGCCGCCGTCGCCTGCAGGAGCATCTCGGTCGGCCGTGGACCGGTGTTGAGACCACCGACTTCCTCCCCGGCGTCGAGCGTCACATCATGCCCCGACGGCGTCGTCGTCTGGAACGCCATCCCTTGTTTCCAATTCACTTGTAAATGCATCTCTGTCTCCTCCTTATGTTTCGATAGCTTACTATTCCCTTGAATGAGGTATTATTAATCTATGCAGTGAAATTGTCGTTTAGGGAGTTGGTCGCATGGATTGGTCGGTCATTATTAGTTGGGGACTGTATATCGTCCTCGGATTGAATTTATTGTTCGCATTAGCCGTCATATTCGCGGAGCGCCGTGACGTCGGGGCGACGTGGGCATGGCTGCTCGTTTTATTTTTCTTACCAATCCTAGGGTTCATCGTCTACATGTTTCTCGGACGTCAGTTGAAGAAAGATAACTTCTTCAACTTGAGCGTCGAAGAGCGCTCGTTCCACGCCCTTCAAGTCGACAGTCAAATCGAGCAGATTCGCCGGAAAGAGACGATGATTGCTCAACCGTTATTCGAGAAGTACGAGCAACTGCTCGAGATGAACTTGCGCTCTTCGAAATCGCTCATTAGCGTCCACAACAAATCTGCCATCATGCACGACGGGGAACAGAAGTTTAAAGCGCTCATGGACGATATTCGGAGCGCCGAGACGGAAATCAATATCCAGTACTACATCATTCAGCGGGATGCGCTCGGGAAGGCGCTCATCCATGAACTGATTGAACGGGCCAAGGCCGGTGTCAAAGTGCGGCTCCTCTATGACGCGGTCGGTTCGCGCAGCCTCCGCAACTCCGACTTCAAAGAATTGATTGCCCATAACGGCGAGGTCCGTGTCTTCTTCCCGCCGACACTTGGCCTCATCAACTTTAAATTGAATAATCGGAACCACCGGAAAGTTGTCATCATCGACGGCAAAATCGGTTACGTCGGCGGGTTCAACGTCGGGACTGAATACCTCGGCCTCGTCGAGAAGTTTGGTTACTGGCGCGATACACACCTCCGTGTTGAGGGGGATGTCGTCTATCACCTGCAACACCGGTTCATTCTCGATTGGAACTATTCCGGCAGCAAGCATCACGACCCGGAGAACTCGTTCTGTTTCGCGCGCCACGATATCAAGGATATGTCGCCAATGCAGATCGTGACGAGCGGTCCGAACTCCGACACGGAACATTTGAAAAACATGATGATTAAAATGATTATGTCGGCGAAGGAGCGCGTCATTATTCAGACGCCTTACTTCATCCCGGATGCGAGTTTCATGGACGCCTGTAAGATGGCACTCCTGTCCGGCGTCAAGATGGACATCATGATTCCCGGCAAACCCGACCACCCGTTCGTCATGTGGGCGTCACTATCGTTTCTCGGTGAACTGCTTGACTATGGGGCGAACGTGTATATGTACGGACAAGGTTTCCTGCACGCCAAGACGCTCGTCGTCGATGATGAGATTTCAACCGTCGGGACGACGAACTTGGACGCCCGCAGCTTCCGCTTGAACTTCGAAGTGAACGCCGTCATTTATGACGAGCGAGTCGCGCTCGAACTTGCCTCATTGTTCGAGTCAGACGTCGCCGTCAGCCGGAAGTACACTGTCGACGATTACGCAGCCCGGAAATGGACCGTCCGGATGCGCGAAGGCGTGTCACGATTGCTCAGTCCAATCTTATAATCTCTATTCTTTTGAGTCGCCCTATCGTGTCGGATTAGCCATCGACATGATGGGGCGATTTTGATGTGGTTGAGCTGAAAGATCACCTCACAACAAGCTGTGACGATTTCTCGTCATATTCTAAATTTTGTTAGCTTTTTAAAGATTACTCGCTAGTTCTTTCCCGAATTAGGGTATAAAGTATCAGTACTAACGTCCTACACTACCGCTACGGCTAGGAAAGGAGGAAGTATGCGTTCACGCATATGTCATGCAATGGCAGATCATGAACCCATTCACCAAGACCGAGACACCACGAAACCCGATCCTTCCTCATGGGACCAGCTTCCGATTGGCTTGTTCGCCTTCAACCTGCACGGCCAAATCGTCAGCTATAACGAAGCATTCATTGATTTGCTTGGCCTGATACCGAGCTCGAACTTATCGTTTGAACGATGCTCGTCCTCCTCGTTCGATTTGGCGGCTGCCATCCGCAACGTCTTGAACGGGGAGACGATTCGCATGGCGGGCTGGTACAAGGCACCGGAGCGGCAGCCACGCTTCATCCGGACGACGATGTCCCCGAGCTTCTCAGCCGAAGGACAACTCGATGGCGGTGTCGGTATTTTAGAGGATGCGACCGAACAACGGCGCTACGAAGAGCGGATGGAGCACTTATCGTCACTCGACCCGTTGACGGAGCTCTATAACCGAAAGAAAGTCGGTGACGTCTTATCGACGACGGCTCAAGAGACGGTCGATACCCGGGCACCCGCCGCCGTCATCATGCTCGATATCGATTATTTCAAACTCGTCAACGACACGTTTGGCCACCCGACCGGTGACCTCGTCTTGCGATCGATCGCCCAACTGCTCAGGCGCAACATTCGCAAGTCGGACTCAATCGGCCGCTGGGGCGGTGAAGAGTTTCTAATCGTCGCCCCGCAGTCGACGCTCGCCGATGGTGTCCAGCTCGCCGATAAGCTCCGTCAAAAGATTAATGCCGAACCGTTCGGCCCCGTTCCACGCGTCACCTGCTCGTTCGGTGTCAGTTCGCTCGAGGGCGGAAAGACGGTCGAACAGGCGCTACAAGACGCGGACGAGGCACTTTACGTCGCCAAGAACCGTGGTCGTAACCAGGTGTCGAGTAAGCGATAGTTCTTAAAAGGATGCGCCCGTGCATCCTTTTTTATATGGACATCCGATTCCGTCAAGATGGCTAGCCTTTACAACCTTGAGAAAATTGATTATAGTTATTACAGACTCATTATATCTATAATTAAAGGAGTGTTTATCATGCATGAGCAAGTCACTAAAAAAGCGGCCCGACTTGACTCATTTCAACGGATGCCGGCAGAAAAAGTATTAAGTTACTTGTCTTTGGCACCTGATGACCACGTTCTCGATTTAGGCGCAGGGACCGGTTATTTGAGTCTCCCACTCGCTCCTTTGGTCACACGGGTGTTTGCAGCCGATCACGATCAAAGCATTCTCGATTACCTCGAGACGAAAGCGCTAAAGCTCGGTCATGAGAATGTATCTCCCCTTCTAGCAGATTTTCGAAAGCTACCTTTGGCTAATGGCACGATTGACAAGACCGTCGCCTCGATTTCGCTCCACGAGGTGTCTCCGCTGCACGACGCCCTCACGGAAATTTACCGGACTTTAAAACCTGGCTTACGCTTCTTATGTCTCGAATTGGAGAAACAGGCTACGGCACGAGGACCCCGCGTCACTGCCAACGAGATGGAGCAATCGATGCGGGCGAGCGGATTCAATATCCTTGAAATCGTTCACCCCGATTCGACGATTGCGAATCAACCAGTCTATATCATTATTGCCAAAAAGGAGGCATGATCCATGCAATTCTCTAAAAGTACGGACTACGCCCTTCATGCGTTGGCTTATTTGGCACACCTCAATTCGTCCGAACCGACCGGGATCAAACAGCTGGCTGATGTGTTGAACGTATCGGAAACCTATCTGTCAAAAATCATGACCAACTTGCGTAAAGATGGACTCGTCAATGCGATTCCTGGCGCAAAAGGAGGATATGAACTGGCACGCGAGGCATCCCGTATTTCGTTTCTCGATGTCATTCTCGCGTTGGAGGGCCGTCAACACCTGTTCGAATGCTCGAACACGACGTCCAAACAACACAACATGCTCGTCCAGGAAACACCTGCCTCGGAATGCAGAATCAAGCGCGTCATGGATAGCGCTGAAACACAATTCTATGACTATCTTTCCAACCAGAGCATTCAATCGGTCATCAGTCAGTAAAGCATATTTGTAACAACAAAAAGGGATGATAATCTGCCTAGAACAGATCATCATCCCTTTTTTTATTATACGTTGAAGCGTGATACGAGCTCCTGCAATTCTTCGGCCATATCCGCAAGTGACTTCGCGGATTGAGCGATTTCTTCCATCGAACCGAGTTGGTCCTCCGTCGTCGCCGCCACTTGCTTCGAGGCGACCGAGTTCTCGTCGGCGATATGGGCGATTTGTGTCGCTGCGGCCGAGACCTCTTCGACGTTGGCGGCAATCTCTTCGACCGTCGCCGTCACGTCTTCGATGCGCGGCGTCATCGCCTGCGTCTGGGTCATAATCGTTCGGAATCGCTTGGCCGTGTTTTCCGTCGTCTCGAGCCCGGCTTTCGTATGGGCCGACACTTCTTTCATCAACTGGACCGAACGCTCCGTCTCTTGTTTGATATTGTCAATCAACTCAGAAATCTGTTTCGTCGACTGTTGCGATTGTTCGGCGAGCTTCCGCACTTCGCTCGCGACGACGGCGAAGCCTTTCCCGTTCTCACCGGCCCGTGCCGCTTCAATCGCAGCGTTCAAAGCGAGCAAGTTCGTCTGGGTCGCGATGCCGTTGATGACGTCGACGATATTGCCAATCTCGTTCGAACGTTCGGCGAGCGAGTGAATGACTTTCCCGAACGTCTCGACCGATGAGTCAATCGCTTGCATCTGGGCCACGTTTTCAGTGACGGCAGTCGTCCCGTTCTCAGCCTCGAGCGCCGTCTCGCGGGACAGCTCGGACACGTCGGTCGAGCTTTCTGCGATACGCATGATGCCACCGGTGATAGCTTGGAGCGAGACAGCGTTATCGTCGAGTTGACGTTTCGAGTCGTCCGCTCCGGCGGCCATCTGTTGGACCGCTCCGGCGATTTGTTCCGAGGCAGCCGTGTTCTGCGCCGAGTTCGCCATCAGTTCCTGTGACGAGGCGGCGACTTGTCCGATTGATTGATCGAGATTTTGGATGATGGCACGCAAGGAACGCGTCATCTCGTTGAAGCTCGCGGCGACACGACCGACTTCGTCATTCGACTCGACGACGATATCTTCGGTCAAATCGCCGGCTTGAATCCGTTCAGCCCCGACCGTCAAACGGTTCAATGGTCGCAAAATCGAGCGTAAGATGACATAGAGCAGTCCCGCTGCCAAGACGAGCATCAATCCGATGACCCCAACGGTCGTCCAAAGAATTCCGGACGTCTCATCCGTGATTTCCTCATCATGTAACGTCCCGGCAATCTTCCAACCAGTCAACTCGTTCGTCATGAAATCCATCTGCTTGCCTTTATTTTCGAACTCATAGGCAAAGCGGCCCGCATCTTCTGCATAGAGCGGTTCGATCCATTCGCCTTCCCCTTTCTCCCCGACCGCCATTGTCGGATGGGTGACGAACTGTTGCAACGCATCAAGAATCGTCACGTAGCCTTCTTTCCCGATTTGAATGCTCGCCGCGACGGCTGCGATATCGTCGACGTCGACGTCCACCGCGATCACCCCGCGACCATCTGTCCCTGTCTGCGACAGCGTGATCATCATCTTGTTCGAGGCTGCATCGACATATGGGTCCGTCACGACGACGTTCCCACCGGCCGCTTCTGCCGCCTCATACCACGGTCGTGTCCGTGGGTCGTAATCATCCGGTAACTCTTGCGCCGGATAAATCGTCATCTCGCCTTCAGTCGAGGCGTAGTAAATATTCGTCACGTTCGGATGCGTCTCCAAATACTCGAGAAACTTCTCTTCCAAGTCAAGATTCTCCGTCCCCGACTCGTAGAGGGACGAATCAATCCGTCCGGCAAAGAAAGCGACATCGCGTTGAATCGGTTCAATCAGGTTGGTGATCTCATCATTCATCCGCTCCACTCCCGCGTGGGCCGATTGCATGATTTGTTCGGTGATTTTCTGTTTCGCCTGATTGTAGGCGACAAAGCCAATCAATAAAGAAGGAATCAATAATAACACCAACGACATCGTAATCAGTTTTTGTTTAATGGTAATCGTACGGTCGTGCTTTCGTCTCATAAAACATCTCCCATTCTCGAGAAAACTCGTTATGTTAACCTCTGTATCGGACAAATGGAGAAGGATGTTGACACCCTAGACAAAAAAACATCACCTTTTTATATTTTTCGTTATTGAAACCCTTTTTATATGACGGTTTGTCAAATTAAGCGCAACACTTCCTCGGTGAAGGCCTCGTGTGCGGTTTTCCAGTCCAGGCACTTTCTCGGTCGCCCGTTGATCTTGGCTAGCGCATCCGCGAGTTCACCGTCACCGACC
>NZ_JACSLY010000009.1:0-161934 GCF_018618375.1 Exiguobacterium sp. E4787
AGCTGAATGATACTAATCGGTCGAGGCTTTGATCTAGTCTAAGGTTTGTGTGAATTGATGAGTCTTCAGTTTTGAGAGAACAATCTCTTAAAAAATATTGACGTTATGACTAAATAATGTTAATATAATACTTGTCTGGTGGCGATAGCGAAGCGGCCACACCCGTTCCCATGCCGAACACGGAAGTTAAGCGCTTCAGCGCCGAAAGTAGTTGGGGGTCTCCCCCTGTGAGGATAGGACGCTGCCAGGCAAGATCGTTCCGCAATAGCTCAGTGGTAGAGCAACCGGCTGTTAACCGGTAGGTCGTAGGTTCAAATCCTACTTGCGGAGCCACTTTTCTCTTTTTGGAGAGCTGTCCGAGTGGCCGAAGGAGCACGATTGGAATTCGTGTAGGCGGCAAAACCGTCTCAAGGGTTCGAATCCCTTGCTCTCCGCCAGTTTTTCAATCAATAGTATGGCCCGTTGGTCAAGCGGTTAAGACACCGCCCTTTCACGGCGGTAACACGGGTTCGAATCCCGTACGGGTCACCATTTAAATTTTATATCGTCGCGGGGTGGAGCAGTCTGGTAGCTCGTCGGGCTCATAACCCGAAGGTCGTTGGTTCAAATCCAGCCCCCGCAATTAGTGTGGTCCTGTGGTGTAGCGGTTAACATGCCTGCCTGTCACGCAGGAGATCGCGGGTTCGAATCCCGTCAGGACCGCCATTTTTTCAATTAAATTACTACATACATGGCTTTGTAGCTCAGTTGGTAGAGCAAAGGACTGAAAATCCTTGTGTCGGCGGTTCGATTCCGTCCAAAGCCACCATGTGGGGGGGTAGCGAAGTGGCTAAACGCGGCGGACTGTAAATCCGCTCCCTCGGGTTCGGCGGTTCGAATCCGCCCCCCCCCACCACTTAGGGGCATAGTTTAGCGGTAGAACTACGGTCTCCAAAACCGTCAGCGCGGGTTCGATTCCTGCTGCCCCTGCTTTCTAATATAATTATGGCGATTGTGGCGAAGTGGTTAACGCACCGGATTGTGATTCCGGCATTCGAGGGTTCAATTCCCTTCAGTCGCCCCATTTTATTGGGCTGTAGCCAAGTGGTAAGGCATCGGATTTTGATTCCGACATGCGTAGGTTCGATCCCTTCCAGCCCAGCCATTATGCGGAAGTAGTTCAGTGGTAGAATACGACCTTGCCAAGGTCGGGGTCGCGGGTTCGAATCCCGTCTTCCGCTCCATTAAATTTGGCGCCATAGCCAAGTGGTAAGGCAGAGGACTGCAACTCCTCTATCGTCGGTTCGATTCCGACTGGCGCCTCCAACATAATATGCCGGTGTGGCGGAATTGGTAGACGCGCACGACTCAAAATCGTGTTCCTCTGGAGTGTCGGTTCGACTCCGACCACCGGTATCCGTAGATCCTAGCTGAGGCTAGGGTCTTTTTTGTATGTGAAAGTTTAAAAATAAAGGGAAGTGAGCGATGCGTAAGGAATAAGCAAGGAGTGTACGATTGTGCAAGGGGACGAAGAGGGAAGTACATTGCCGACAGATCAAATCGCTCAAACTTTTATGAGGTTTGCTACAAACGAGTGTAGAGGTTCGAGTGTTCTTTATGAATCATTGTCGAACGAGATAGCGACAGACGTATCGATTCTCACATTATGTGAACAAGCCAATTCGGGACAGCCTGTTCCAAACTTGTTGTTTGGGGCAGTCCATTATCTGCTCTTGAGTGGGCACCAGCATCCATTAGGCGACTATTACCCAAGCGTGGCCATTGAAGCGAAAAAGGTAGATGAAGGACTATTTCCGAGTTTTCAACAATTTTGCACGACTTATGAAACTGAGTTGGTTGCTCTCTTACAGACTAGGCTCGTTCAAACGAACGAAGTGAGACGATGTGCGTATTTATATCCAGTGTTCGGTATGATTTCTAGATACTCAAAGCAACCGTTGGCTTTAGTAGAGATTGGTACGAGCGCCGGTCTACAGCTCCTATGGGATTAGTACAGCTATCGATATGACGACAGCGAACTGGTCGGGAACGTCACGTCATCTCTCGAGATTTCAGCGGAGGTGATTGGCGAAGGAAGACCTCGACTGAATCTACAGCTTCCTCCAGTCCGGGAACGAATCGGGTTCGATTTGAATATCGTCGATTTGACCGATGCAGATGAAAAATTGTGGTTGAAGGCTCTCATCTGGCCGGAACATGAAACTCGTCTAGAACTATTTGAGCAGGCGAGCGCGTTGGTCGGGTCACAACCATTGGAGTTGATTCAAGGGGATGGAGTTCAATTATTAAAACCACGGGTCGATTCAATTGATCGGGATACCATCGTCTGTATTTTCCATACACATGTGGCGAATCAGATGCCGCTTGAAACCAAGCATGAGCTTTTATATCAAGTCGACTTGATAGGTGAGAATCGGGACGTCTGTCACATCTATAATAATGTCCAAGACAAGCTACTCCACCTCGATCTTATTATCGACGGCAGAAAGAGTGAGTTCGTGCTCGCCGAAACGGATGGGCATGGACGTTGGTTCAACTGGTTGTTACCACCAGAAGCGCAAGAAAGTCTTCAGCGAAGACTCAGTAAGCTCTAACCTCAGTTAGAGCTTTTTAAGATCAATGAAAAAAAGAACCATCACGGAGATGATTCTTCATATGACGTGTACGTCGATTCATTCAATGTGTTCAAGTATTCTGGTCCGAAGTTGTTCAAAATAAAGAGGTCTTCTTCGTTCTTGGTAGCTAATCCGTTCGAGAAACCTCTACTCGCTTGGAGAAAGTCCAATAAGCGATCCTGTTCCTTGTCAGCTAGAGTGAAGTCACCTTGTGACCAGTGATCAAGCATCGTTTTCAACTCGGCGTACATTCGATCATCTATTTTAAATTTAGTTTTAAGAGCTCCAAGTATTCAGCTGACTGTTGAATGTTCTGTGTTGTCATCGGAATCGCTACCCATTTGGAACGGGCTGATATTTTTTGATGTGTCATCAAGTGCATGCTTTTGATCAATTCAGTTCGATTTGGTTTCTCTTCATTGAAAGAGACCTATAATTCAACGCGAGTCTTTGCGGTGGAGTTGCCTCTGCGGTCTAATGGGTCTTCCTTGAATACTTCGATTTGTAGTTCTTTGACGCGGTTTACGTATTTGTCATCAAGATTCTCATTCTCGACACCTTGACTTAAGTTTTTATAAAACGTGTAGCTGATCCAAAAAACTGGAATGAGCAAGATGAGGACGCTCGTCGTGATGATGAGTCGCTTCAGGGTAAATACCTGTTTCAGTTTTTTGAACAATATCATTGCCTACTATCTGTACATAGTTGGATTTAACACACTTCAAATGCTATTAATCCCATATAAGGAATTTATATGGAAAAATAGATAAAAAAACAAAAAAATGATTTGATAACTCATTTGGAATGAACGATTTTCCTTCTGTGATGTGATATAATTACCTGGTAATAATATTTTATGATGAATAAATTTTAGTGACGGTCACGTTGCTCGTCAATCTCATAGTGCATTTGGTTTCATATTTCATTTTTGTTGTCGTTATCGCTATTTGCAATTGAGGAGGAAGTTGTACATGAGTAAAGAAAAAATCGCCCAGCTCCGAAAGCACGTCTCGCCGTTTGAAAAGGCCGACGTGAAGAAGAGCGTCCGGCAGATGATCAACACGATCTTGCCGTTTCTTGCAGCCTGGATTCTTGCCTATCAGGCGCTCCAAATCTCGGTCTTCTTGACCATCCCGCTCGCCATCGTCGCAGCTGGCTTCGTCGTCCGGATGTTCATCATTTTCCACGACTGTACGCACGGTTCGTTTTTCAAGAATAAGAAGGCGAACGCCATCGTCGGGACGATTATGGGGATTCTAACGTTGTTCCCATATGAGAAATGGAAACGAGAGCATTCGATTCACCATGCTTCGAGTGGTAACTTGGACAAACGTGGCGTCGGTGACATTTGGGTCATGACGATTGAAGAATACGTCGAGGCATCGAGATGGACTCGATTGCAATATCGTCTATACCGTAACCCGCTCGTCATGTTCGGTCTCGGCCCGTTGTTCTTGATTCTTATCACGAGCCGTTTTAATCGGAAAGATGCGCGTAAAAAAGAACGGAACAACACATATCTCATTAACTTGTCGCTCGTCGTGCTCTATGCGCTCGTCATCGCGCTCGTCGGTTGGAAAGCGTTCTTGATCGTTCAAGGCACGACGATGTTCACAGCCGGTGTCCTTGGAATCTGGTTGTTCTACGTACAGCATACGTTCGAAGACTCATATTTCGAGGACGAGAGCGAGTGGGACTATGTGAAGGCTGCCATCGAAGGAAGCTCGTATTACGAGTTGCCGAAAGTGTTGCAGTGGGTAACCGGGAATATCGGTTTCCACCATGTTCATCACTTGAGCCCGCGTGTACCGAACTACAACCTTGAACAAGCCCATACGTCGACGCCGCCGCTCCAAAAAGCGACGACGATTGGTCTATGGTCTAGTTTGAAGTCGCTACGCTACAAACTGTACGATGCTCAGAACAAGACGTTCGTCACGTTCCGCGATATTAAGCACTTGCTTCGGGAACCGAAGACGTCATCGTTGTGACGCACATTCCTGCCGACTTTGTCGGCAGGATATTTTTATATCGCCACAGCTATCTTATATTGAGATATGATTTAAAGAAGATAAATAAGGGAACTAGATGTACTCAGACAATAAACGTATAGACTTGATAAGCCATCAAAGAAATTTCTTTAAAAGTGTTGACTTCCGAAAGGTATAGATGTATATTGATTGTAGTCGCTTTTACAGCCGACTCATATGAACCATGCGGGTGTAGTTTAATGGTAAAACCTCAGCCTTCCAAGCTGATGACGAGAGTTCGATTCTCTTCACCCGCTTCATCATCTCTCTGCCGACTGGCGGGGAGATTTTTTGTATGCGAAAATAGGCATGAAAGAGGTGATTCGATGAATGGGATGACCCCGGAAACACTTAAGCAGAAGATTGTGGCGTACGCAACGACAATTGGGATTGACGAGTTGAAAGTGACGACGGCCGACCCGTTCATCGTCATGAAGCAACGTCTCGTGAAGCAGCAAGAAAAGGGATTAGCTTCGGGGTTCGAGGAGCCTGACTTGGACAAACGGACGACACCGACGCTGCTACTTGAAGAAGCGCAGTCGATTATTGCAATCGCTATCCTGTATCCGAGCAAATTGAAGGACGCGCCGCGAAGTGTGGCCGATGAGCGCCGCGGTTTGTTCGCCCGGGCATCGTGGGGGCTCGACTACCATCGCGCTGTCGGCTCGAGACTCGAACATTTGCAGGCGTATATTGAACAGCTCGTCCCGGGCGTCCGGACACGCTCGATGGTCGATACGGGAGAGCTTGTCGATCGGGCGGTGGCCGAACGGGCCGGAATCGGCTTCAGCGGCAAGAACTGTTCCATCATTTCGCCCGAGAAGGGGTCGTACCTCTACCTAGGCGAGATGATCCTGGACACATACTTACCACCGGACGAGATGATTGAGGACGGGTGCGGAGAATGCACGAAATGCATGACGGCATGTCCGACGACGGCGCTCATCGAACCGGGTGTGCTCGACGCAAAACGTTGCATCGCCTATTTGACGCAAATGAAGACACTCATGCCACGTGAGTTCCGCTCGAAGCTCGGCGGACGGCTATACGGCTGTGACACGTGCCAACAAGTCTGTCCGTATAATCGGAAGAAGGACTGGCGTCATCATGAAGAATTGCTTCCGGAAGCGGAAATCGTCAAACCGTTGCTCGTCCCGCTCTTGAATATGAGCAATCGCGAGTTCAAAGCAAAGTTCGGTCATCTGTCTGGCGCATGGCGCGGGAAAAAACCGATTCAGCGAAATGCAATTCTAGCGTTGGCCCATTATCGGGAACCGTCAGCCGTGCCGGTGCTCGAAGACTTCATCCAACAGGATGAGCGCGAAGACATGCGGGCGACAGCCGTCTGGGCGATCGGGGCGATTCTCGGAGCCGAAGCCGAGACGATTTATCAACAGATTGAGTCGACGGAGACGTCGGAGCTCGTACATGAAGAGATTCGATTATTCCGAGAGGAGTGGAGTCATGAAGACCGTGTCATCTAAATGGGGAACGTTAGCCTATGAATTGAACGCCGATGGAAAGCTATGTGCGTTAGACTTTGCGGAGACGGAAGCGGATGATGGTTCGGCACCAGCTTGGCTGACCGAACTGATTGAACGTGTCGAACAATACGGGCTTCAATCGTCTGACCGCGAGTGGATTGAGATGCATGGGACCGTCTTTCAGCAAGAAGTATGGGATGCGCTCTTAACGATCCCGTTCGGAGAGACGCGGACGTACAAACAAATCGCCGAACAAATCGGACGACCAAAAGCGGTTCGTGCGGTCGGTCAGGCACTGAACCGGAATCCGTTGCCTGTCATTTTCCCGTGCCACCGGGTCGTCGGTAGCGGGGGGCAATTGACCGGTTTCGCAGGCGGTATTCATCAAAAACAACGATTACTTGATCTCGAACAAGTGAAGTGAGGAGTAGATTATGGCAATCCATGTAGTAATGTTCCAACCAGAAATCCCGGCGAATACAGGTAACGTCTCGCGCACATGTGCCGCGACGAATTCGGTGCTTCATTTGATTCGTCCTTTAGGTTTTTCGACAGACGATAAAATGCTCAAACGCGCCGGGCTCGATTATTGGCAGTTCGTAGACGTACGGTATCACGATTCGCTTGACGAACTGTGGGCCAAGCACCCGGACGGAGAGTTCTTCTACATTACCAAGTACGGGGAACAGTACCCGAGTGACCTCGACGTGTCTGCGGTCGACAAAGACTATTTCTTCGTCTTCGGACGCGAAACGAAAGGGTTGCCGATGGAAGTCATCGAGAATAACCTTGACCGTTGCATCCGCTTGCCGCAATCGAACCTCGTACGATCGCTCAACGTCTCGAACACGGCGGCGATTATCGTCTATGAGGCGCTCCGCCAACAAGGATATGCTGGGTTGAAATAAAAAAAGAGCCGGATTCGTGAGAATCTCGGCTCTTATTGATTACCTTCAGGTTTTCTGTTGTATCCAGCTGTAAAGATAGCTGCGAGGAAGACGACGCTGATTCCGACCATTAGTAACAAACCCATCTGAAAATCCCCCTTTTGTTCTCCGTGACTACAAATATTATAATATACTTGATAATAGATTTGCACTGAATATGAGAAATTCTTGTGAAATTGGAGCCGATATGAAAACAAACGTGTACTTGTTAAGCTATGCCCCGTTGATTGGGATTATTCTGTTCTCGATGTCGCTTGCGATCGCCACGAGCGAGTATGTGATTCAATGGTTGACCCGTGTCGGTGTCTACAGCGAGATTATCGCGCTGTTGTCCGTCCAAGAGTCAAAAGTGCTCGTGCTCGTCGTGTTCTTTACCATCTACTTCATGCTGTTCAGCGCCTTCAAGCTCGTGGCCGACACGTTCAATCAACTCGGATTCGCCTTCTTCGCGCGTGAGACGAACGGCAGCTCGCTCCATCGTCTCAAGCCAGGGGCGACGATTTTCTTGGTCGGATCGGGAATCAGCTTCTTGTTCCTGAACTCGCTCCTTGCCGTCATCGCGGTATTGCTCGGCACATTCGTCCTCTATTTGTTCTATTACATATGGCAAGTCAGTCAGTTGATGTCGACGTTTCGGGCGATCGGTCTGCTCTTGATTCAAGCGATGATGTGGGCCATCTTGTTGAGCGGCCTCGCTTGGGCGATGCTCCGCTTGTTTAACTCGGTCGGGGATATCATCCTATGACGGTGAACATGACGATTCCCCTCATGCCGACCGAAGAAGTCGTCCGGGCATGGATGAGATCGATGGTGCCACCGATGGACTTGTTCATGGCGGATGAGAGCCTGGTTGCGCTACTTGGCACAGATGCGAACGTCTTGATTGTCCCGCGAGCGGAATTCAACGTCCATCCGTCTTATCGGGATATTCGACTCGCCAACGCCTATACGTATTGGACCATCGACCGCGAGGCCGCCTTTGTCTTGCATGCGCCACCTGGTTGGATTGCGACATTACCGCCAGCAGTGAGGAGCGAGTTGCTTACCTATCAAGTCACGGTTGGACGGGGGCTCGTTTTCCCGGCGGCTGACATGGAGATCGATTCGTTGGCGACTTCGATTGTGACGGTAAACGGTGTGCCGTATCTCATCTTACATCAGTCAGCCTTTCAGGTGATGCCAGACGAGATGTGTCGTCAACTGACGTTTGAGTACGCCAAAGCCTGGGACGAGTGGACGGCGAGTTCTATTCCCGATACTTGCCCTGACCATGTGCGACGTTTTGCCAACACTTTCCCGGTCACGTCAGGCAGCAATTGCCTCGCGGCCACGCTGTTCGCGGTGACCGGTGCCGAATGGATGGCCACGCAATGGCTCCATCCTGGCACGTTCCTCCAGACACTCGGTCAGGCCGGTTACATGAGAACCGATTCGGGACTGACCGAACGAGGGGACGTGCTCACGTTCGTCGATGAGGCAGGGCGGGTCCAACACGCGACGTACTGCATCGGCGCCGGGATCTTCTTCAACAAGAACGGACAGACGCTGTTCAATCCGTGGAAACTGATTCAACAACATGAACTGTTCGAGGCATGGGGAAATTACACGTGCCATACGTATCGACGATTATAAAAAGCCAGGGACAGCGATGTCCCTGGCTTTTAGCGATGCGCCTCCGTCCAAACGATAGCAGGATAGGCTCGGTTGGCGAGCTCCGGGAACGGCCGCGGCGTGTCGGCGCCGAGCCAGATGGCCGTGATCGTCTCATCGGTTAAGCCGACGTACCACATGTCTTTATGCGAGTTCGTCGTGCCGGTCTTTCCACCGATATAAGGCGCTTTGATTTGGTTGGCGTAACGTCCTGTCCCGTATGTGGTGACAGCGGACAACGCCTCCCGCATCGTCGTGACGGTCGCTTTCGACCAGACGGCTTGCTTCGTCATACTTGGCGTGATTGTAACTGCGCCCGACTCGAAGCGAATCTGTTTAATCGTCTGGCCGGACACGTACACGCCTTGGTTGAGAAACGGGGTATAGGCGGCGGCGAGCTCTTTGGGCGACACGCCTTGGGTCAACCCGCCGAGTGCGCTGGCGAGACTGTTATCGGTCTTAGCGTCCCACTGGCTGAACATCATGTCCGCCGTCGTATACGCTACTTCTTGATCGATTGCGGTGAAGGCGGCGAGCGCCGGCGTGTTGTAGGAATATGCGACCGTATCACGGAACGATACATCACCGAGGACACGATTTCCGCTATTCGTCGGACAATACGTCCCGTAACATACCGGCCGACCGTCGAGGATGGTATCGAGTTTCGCTCCGGTCTCTTCTATATAGGGCGCAAACACGAGGACAGGCTTGATGGCCGACCCAGGTTGGCGGAACGCTTGCGTGGCCCGATTGAATTCACCCGATTGGGTCATCTCTGAATCGACGAGGGCGATGATGCGTCCGTTCGGCGTCAGCTCGGCATAGCCGCCGTTCAAACCGTTCGGCAATTTCGTCATGACTTGTTTCGCCTGTTGTTGCCGGGCGACGGACAGATGCGTCTCGATTGTCGCTTGATTGATCGCCAAGTAGTCTCTGGCGGCCTCTTCATCGAGGTCGTAACGCGAGCGGACGAGTCGGATTGCCTCTTTCATGACCGTATCCATATAATCGGGATATCGGACGACGTGTTGACGATACGTCGCCGTCAGCTTCACCCCGTGATGCGTCTCATACGCTTGTCTCGATATGACGCCGGCATCACGGAGCTGGGTGAGGATTCGATCTTTACGCTCATAAAACGATTCCGATGGATCGAGCGGATCATATAAAGATGGATTGTTCGGAACGGTTAACAGGAAAGCGATTTGATTCCAGTTCAAATCTTCGAGCGGACGAGCGAAATACGTCTCGGCCGCCGCTTGAATCCCGTAAACGTTATGTCCGAAGAAGATGACGTTGCTGTAGGCCGTCATAATTTCTTTTTTACTATATTGTTTTTCAAGTGCCCGGGCGAGCAATAATTCCTTCACTTTGCGCTCGTAAGTCCGCTCGTGCGTCAAATAGACGTTCCGGGCGAGCTGTTGGGTGATTGTGCTCCCGCCCTGGCGCGAGGATTCATTGGCGTTATTGATGAAAGCCCGAGCGATACCGCCGAGGTCATATCCCGGATGGGCGTTAAACTTGCGGTCTTCGATGGTCATGATGGCTTCACGGAGGTGGGCCGGAAAGCGCGCGACAGAGACGTCATCGCGACGACCGTTCAAATAGAGCCGTTCCGTCCCGCCTTTGTACGTCAACGTGACGGCATGTTTCGACGCGAGCGGGGTCGCGTTGACCGTCTTTTCACCCCACGTCATAATCTGTTTCGCTTGCTCAATCTCTTCTTTTAACGCTCCGCTGATCGTCCCGCCGACGGCTAACAGTCCAGCAAAAAATAGTGTCCCAATCCACGCTCGCATCGTCTCACCTCTCTCTTCATACATTATATCGTCAATCTTTCAAAAAAATTCAAAATGTAAACGTTATCATATAATAATTTGGGCAGGAATACATTAGGAAATAGAGAAAGAGGGTAATAGATGATTATATTATGAATTTAGGAGGCTGTACTATGAAGCAAGAAATGGTTGCGATGCTCCTCGCAGGAGGAGAAGGGAAACGACTCGGGCCTCTCACACGGAAGACAGCAAAGCCTGCTGTCAACTTTGGGGGGAAATACCGGATCATTGATTTTCCATTATCGAACTGTACCAATTCGGGAATCACGACGGTGGGCGTGTTGACACAATATGAGCCGCTAGAATTGAACCGTTACCTAGGCATCGGGTCAGCCTGGGACTTGGACCGCCGCAACGGAGGCTTGGCCATCTTACCGCCATACCAAGCACAGTCGGGAAAAAACTGGTACGAGGGTACGGCCAATGCGATTTATCGGAACTTGAGCTATATCGACGACTACAATCCGGAGTACGTGCTGATCCTATCGGGGGATCACATTTACAAGATGGACTATGAGAAGATGCTCGATTTCCATAAAGAGAAGCAAGCCGACGTCACGATTTCGGTCATGGAAGTTCCATGGGACGAGGCGCCGCGCTTCGGGATTTTGAATACGAGCGATGATCTTCGCATCAATGAGTTCGACGAGAAGCCAGAGAAGCCGAAGAGCAACTTGGCCTCGATGGGGATTTATATCTTCAACTGGAAAGTACTTCGGGAGCATTTGATTCAAGACGCAGAAGATGAGACATCAAGTTTCGACTTTGGTAAAAACATCATTCCGAACACACTCCTTGACGGCTTAAACGTGTTCGCTTATAAATTCAAAGGCTACTGGAAAGACGTTGGAACAATCCAATCGCTTTGGGAAGCCAACATGGACTTGCTCGAAGAAGATCCACCGTTCGACCTTTACGATCCGAACTGGAAAATCTATTCGGTCAACCCGAACCAAACACCGCAATTCATCGGGAAAGATGCGTGTGTCGAACAGTCGGTCATTAACGAAGGCTGCCAAATCGAGGGCGAGGTCCAACATTCGGTCTTGTTCTACGATGTACGTGTCGGTGAAGGCTCGCTCGTCAAAGACTCGGTCATCATGCCGGGAGCACGGATTGGAAAAGATGTAACGATTCATCGAGCAATCGTCGCGAGCTGTGCCGTCATTCAAGACGGGGCGACAGTTGGCGAGCCGGGTGGTGAGATCGTTGTCATTGAACCACATGAAAATATCGAGAGCGGCACAGTCTTCAAACAACGTGTTTGATTTAAAAAAAGACCGACGCAAGGAGGCGTTACTGTTGACGAATGATTTGTTAGGGGTCATCAACTTAGGAACTGAAGAGGGCTTATTTCCTGAATTCACGGGGCACCGCAATTTAGCGGCTGTCCCGTTCTCAGGGCGTTATCGCCTAATTGACTTTACATTAACGAACATGATCACCCAAGGTATCAACCAAGTTGGTATTTTCACACTTGATAAATACCGTTCACTCATGGACCACTTGGGATCAGGGAAAGAATGGGATTTAGACCGCTCACAAGGTGGCCTGCACATCTTCCCGCCGGCACTCAAGCCTGACGGAGAAGCATACCTCGGCGATTTGGCCAACTTCTCGATGCACCGCGAACATTTCGTGCGCAGCAAGCAACCGTATGTGGTCATCACAGGTTCGAACGTGTTGACGACAATCGATTTCCAAGACATGCTCGAGCATCACAAATCGATGGGGGCGGATATCACGCTTGCCTATACGGGCCATGAACAGAAATGTGGCTATTGCCGTCCAATCCGCCTCGGCGAGAATGACCGTGTCGTCGGCATCGGTGAGCGCGGATACAGCCCGAGCGATGAGTATACGTATACGGAGACGATTGTCATGTCGAAAAACCTGTTCCTTCGTCTCGTCGATGAAGCGACATCAAAAGGAGAGTACGACTTGCTCGACGGTGTCATCCGTCCGCAGCTGCACCGCCTTCACGTTCACGGGTATCACTATACTGGCAAAATGCAGGTGATTCACTCTGTACTTTCATACTATAATGAGAGTATGCGCTTACTTCGTCATGAGGGAATCATTTACGACTTCCCGCACATCTATACGAAGATTAAACATGAGCCGCCGACGCGCTATTTGAACGGGTCGAAAGTGAATGAGGCGCTCGTCGCGAACGGGTGTAAAATCAGCGGCGAAGTCCAAAACAGTATTCTCTTCCGCGGTGTCGTCGTCAGCGAATACGCCCGCGTCAAAAATTCAATCATTCTATCCAAATCGATCATCGAAGAAGGTGCTGTCGTCGAGAACGCCATTTTAGATAAAGAAGTGGTCGTCAAACGAGGACAAGTCATTCGTGGTACGGTCGATGAGCCGATCGTAATCGGAAAACGGACAACGGTGTAAGGGGGATATTATGAAAATATGGTATGTCGCTTCAGAAGCGGCACCGTTCATGAAAACGGGGGGGCTTGCCGATGTCATCGGCTCGCTCCCTCAAGCGGTGTCTAGCCTTGGTGAAGAAGTGAGTGTCATCATGCCGAAATATGGCACGATCGCTCAAGAATACGTAGATGAGATGGAGTACATGTTCGATCTGATTGTTCCGGTCGGCTGGCGCAAGCAGTTCGGTGCCGTCCTCAAACTTGAACGCGATGGAATCATGTATTACTTCATCGACAACGAATATTACTTCAAACGAGAAGGCGTGCTCTATGGCCATTACGATGATGCCGAGCGCTTCGCATTCTTCTCTCGTGCCGTGCTCGAGATGATCGGGAAGCTCGAAGCGGAAGACGTGCCTGACGTGCTCCACTGTCATGATTGGCAGACCGGTGTCGTCCCAGCCTTCTTGCGGATCCATTATCAACATATCGAGGCGTATCAACGCATTCGTACCGTCTTTACCATCCATAACCTGCAATATCAAGGCATCTTCCCGGAAGCGGTCCTCGGCGAGTTGTTACAGTTCGGTCCGGAACACTTCACGGCAGAAGGGATCCAACATAACGGTCTCGTCAACTACATGAAGGCGGGTATCGTCCACTCTGACCAAATCACGACGGTCAGCCCGTCTTATCGCGATGAGATCATGGAACCGTATTACGGAGAGGGACTCGATGCGACACTCCGTTACCGGTCTGTCGACGTCCGAGGCATCTTGAACGGCCTCGATTTGGCGACCAATGATCCGAGCACGGATAAGCGCATCGCCCAGACGTACAATCTCGATACAGTCAAAGAAGGGAAGCTCGCCAACAAGCGTGAGCTTCAAGAGCGGTTCGGCCTCGAGGTACGTGACGATGTCATGTTGATCGGCTTCGTCAGTCGACTCGTCGAACAAAAAGGTCTTGATTTGATTGAAGCGGTGAGTGAGGAGCTCGGGAACTTGGACTGTCAGTTCGTGTTCCTCGGGTCGGGTCAACCGGAGTATGAGGGCATCGTCCATCACATGACGGCGTCGCACCCTGGCAAGGTCGGGTCGTATATCGGTTTCGATATCGAACTCGCACACTTGATTTATGCCGGATCGGACGCATTTCTCATGCCGTCCCGCTTCGAGCCGTGCGGTCTCAGCCAGCTCATCTCGATGCGTTACGGGACGCTCCCGATCGTACGAGAGACGGGAGGACTGCGCGATACGGTCAAACCGTATAACGAATACACACAGGAAGGCACAGGCTTTGGTTTCTTGAACTATAACGCCCACGAGATGCTCGCGACGATTGAGAAATCGATTCGTGTCTTCTATGATGATAACAATTGGAACGCGCTCGTCCATCAAGCGATGACCGCGGACTTCAGCTGGAAACAATCTGCGAAGCAATACCGTGAGTTGTATCACCTATTTGCATGACCGGAAGGAGTTTTACACACATATGTTTACAGACAAACAGAGCTTCGTCACTTCATTCCAAAAGAGATTTGTCGCATTAAACGGGAAGTCGTTTGATGAAGGGACCGAGCAGGAAGTGTATCAAACGTTGGCAACGATGGTGCGTGAGCAGGCAATCCCGAAATGGATCAACACCCGCGACAAACAAGAAGAAAAACAGAGCAAACAAGTCATTTATTTCTCACTTGAATTTTTGCTCGGTCGTTTTCTGTATAACAATTTGCTCAGTATGGACGTCCTCGAAGTCGTGCAAGAGGGTCTCGATGAACTCGGATTCAACTTCACCGACATCACCGAGTATGAGCCAGAACCAGGTCTCGGCAACGGCGGTCTCGGCCGCCTAGCCGCTTGCTTCCTCGACTCGCTGGCAGCGCTCAGTCTCCCAGGGCACGGAAACGGGATTCGCTACCGATACGGCTTGTTCAAACAAAAAATCGTCGACGGCTATCAAGTCGAGTTACCAGACAACTGGCTTCGTGACGGGAACATGTGGGAGACGCGCCGTGCCGATCGAGCCGTCGACGTCAATTTCGGTGGTTGGATCGAGATGCGGCAAATCGGCGACCGGCTTCGCGTCGTTCACCATCCGGATGAAGTCGTTCGAGCGGTACCTTACGATATGCCGATCATCGGCTACAAAAATGAGGTCGTCAATACGCTCCGTCTTTGGAACGCCGAGTCACCGTTTGACGACGAGGAGTACATGGAACGGACGAAAGGTTCGTACAAAGACCTGCTCAAACACAAACAATCGATTGCGACCATCTCTGAGTTCCTATATCCGGACGACACGACATACGAAGGAAAAGTGTTGCGTTTGAAACAACAGTACTTTTTCGTCTCGGCGGGCGTCCAGTCGATGATCACGTCTTACTTACGTCATAATAAATCCTTGAAACACCTCGGCGACCATTATGCCGTCCATATTAACGACACACATCCGGTCGTGGCTATCCCTGAACTCATGCGGATTTTGATGGACGACCACGGTTACGGGTGGGATGAAGCGTGGCGCGTGACGAAGAGCGTCATGTCGTTCACGAACCATACACTACTCTCCGAAGCGCTTGAGAAGTGGCCGGTCGAGATGTATGAGCGGTTATTGCCGCGTATTTATCAAATCATCACGGAAATCAATCGCCGTTTCTGTAAAGACGTCCTCGTCAACTACCCGCATCTCGAGCCGCATATGGGCGAGATTGCCATCGTGTCGAACGAACACATCAACATGGCGAACCTTGCCGTCGTCGGCTCACACTCGACGAACGGGGTGGCCCGAATTCATACGGACATCCTGAAGCAGCGTGAGATGCGTCACTTGTATGAGATGTTCCCACTTCGGTTCAACAACAAGACGAACGGCATCACGCATCGACGTTGGCTCCTCAAGTCGAACCCACGTCTCTCGAACTTGATTACCGATGCGATTGGTCCATCGTGGATCGAACATCCGAACGATCTTGAGAAGTTGATGGGTGTCTCCAAAGACGCGAGTTTCCAAGAGCAGGTCATGAACGTGAAACAACAGAACAAACTGGATTTGGCCGGCTATATCCAAGCCGAGACGGGCATCGCCGTCGACCCAAACTCGATTTTCGACGTCCAAGTCAAGCGGTTGCACGCCTATAAACGTCAATTGATGGACGCGATGCACATTCATGCGCTCTATCAAAAGATTCAAGCCGATCCGACGTTCACGATGGTCCCACGGACGTTCATCTTCGGGGCGAAGGCGGCACCAGGGTATTATTACGCCAAAGAAGTTATTCGATACATTAACGCGCTCGCAGCTATGATCAACAATGACAAACGGGCGAGCCGCTTCATCAAAATCGTCTTCCTCGAGAACTATCGCGTCTCGATGGCCGAGCGCATCTTCCCTGGTTCAGACTTGAGTGAGCAAATCTCGACAGCGAGCTACGAGGCGTCAGGTACCGGCAACATGAAGTTCATGATGAACGGTGCGCTCACGATCGGGACGCTCGACGGGGCCAATATCGAGATTCGCGATGCGGTCGGGGACGATCACATCTTCATCTTCGGATTGACACCGCAAGAAGTCATGAACTACAAGAAGTTCGGCGGTTATCATGCGGCCGACATCTACCATGCGAACACGGAAGTGCGTAATGTCGTCGACGCCCTCGTCAACGGAACGTTCGACAAGGTCGGAGAATACCAATTCCAAGCCATCTTCGACTCGCTTCTCGTCTATAATGATGATTTCCTCGTGTTGAAAGATTTCGCGTCTTACATGCAGGCGCAACGACGCGTCGACGAGGTGTTCTCGGACAAGGCACGCTGGGCCGAGAGTTCAATCGTCAACACGGCCAAATCGGGAATCTTCTCGAGTGACCGGACGATCACGGAATACGCGAACGCCGTCTGGAACATCAAACCGACGAGCGTGAAATAAAAAAAGCGATCCACCCGTTACGGGTGGACCGTGTTTTCTGGATAACTGATCCAATCAGAGTAAGACCCTGAGTACAGCCGGACGTCATCTTTGCCGAGGGCGTGTAACGCCAAAATGTTCACGCAGGCGGTGACTCCGCTCCCGCAATAGAAGATGGGGTTGGGGACATCGAGGACGTTGGCGTATAGCTCTCTCAAATCATGAAAATCTTGAAGTGTGCCGAGGTCGGTGACGGCTTCGGTATACGGACAAAGGACGGCGTTCGGGATATGGCCCGGTTTGCGATCAATCGGTTCATGGCTGCCGTCGTACCGGTCGGCCGTCCGTGAATCATAGAGCCCGCCCGTGACCGTGGCGGCACGGACGTCTTCGATCGTCGCAATCATCTCGTCTTGGAACGCTGGGACGTAATCTGAGGCGGGGTAGGACGGAACGTCCGTCGTCGTCTCGCCGCAGTAAGTGATGCCGGACTGAATCCCGCCCTCGAGCACGATGACACGCTCATGGCCGGCCCATTTGAATAACCACCAAGCACGGGCGGCATAAGGGAATCCGTCATCGTAAATGATGATCAAATCATCTTTTTGAATCCCGATCCGGCGAAGCGTCTCGGTCCATGCTTCTTTTGACGGCAGTGGATGGCGTCCGCCATGTTCGGAGACGGGACCGGATAAATCTTCCATCAAATCGAGGAAGACGGCGTTCGGGAGATGTCCCTGTCGATACACATACTTTCCGTATGAGGCGTCGTTTAATGAATAACGACAATCAATAAAGCGAATCGAGTCCGTATGGACGATGTGTTTCAATTCTTGGGCACGCATAGTTGGAAACATAGTATCACCTCGAAGTTTCGTTACTCCCATCGTATACAAGATGGAACAAATTGGCGAGTACTTCGATTGAATTTTTGAATGTCGAAAGGGGAACTGACCATGACATGGCAACAGACATATGACCGATGGAAACAACACGAGGCACTCGAGCCACATTTACGCGCTGAACTCGAAGCGCTCGAACAAGACGAGACATCACTCGAGGATGCCTTCTATAAGACGCTCGAATTCGGGACGGGCGGTATGCGCGGTGAAATCGGTCCAGGGGCGAACCGGATGAACATCTATACAATCCGCAAGGCGTCGCAAGGCTTTGCCGACTTTATCGCTGCATCGGGAGAAGAAGCGAAACGTCACGGCGTCGTCATTGCCCATGACTCGCGCCACTTCTCACCGGAGTTCGCACTTGGGGCGGCACGTACACTCGCCTCGAACGGGATTAAGACATACTTGTTCCCTAGTTTGCGAGCGACGCCAGAGTTGTCATTCGCGGTCCGTCACTTGAACGCGTTCGGCGGCATCGTCATCACGGCGAGCCACAATCCGCCTGAATATAACGGCTTCAAAGTGTATGGCGCCGACGGTGGGCAATTGCCACCAGCCGAGGCCGATGAACTCGTCTCGTACGTCAATGCCATCGAGGATGAATTGACGATTGCCGTCAAAGAGGAGGCAACGCTTCGGGCCGAGGGCACACTCGTCACGGTCGACTCATCGGTCGATGCAGCTTACATGGAAGCCCTCCAATCGATTCGGATTCATACGGACGTCCAAGGCGATCCGCTCAAAATCGTCTATTCACCGCTTCATGGCACAGGACGTCGTCCGGTCATGGAAGGATTGAAAGCATACGGCTTCGAACACGTCACCATCGTCGACGAACAGGCTGAGCCGGACGGGGCATTCCCGACGGTCAGTTATCCGAACCCGGAAGAACGGGCTGCCTTTGAACTCGCGATGCAGTACGGCGATCGCGTCGGGGCCGACTTGCTCATGGCGACGGACCCGGACGCCGACCGTGTCGGTTTCACGGTCCGTGACCGCAACGGCGAATGGTTCGTCTTGACGGGGAACCAGACCGGGGCGCTCCTTATGGATTACATCCTGTCTCAAAAAGTGGAGACGGGCACGCTTCCAACGAACGGTTTCGTTGCGAAGACGATCGTCACGTCCGAACTTGGGGCAGCCATCGCCAAGGCGTATGGGGTCCACCTCGAGAATACGCTCACTGGCTTTAAGTTCATCGGTGAGAAAATCAAGCAGTATGAAGAGTCGGGTCAGTATGAGTTCTTATTCGGTTATGAAGAGAGCTATGGCTATTTGATTGGGGACTTCTGTCGTGACAAAGATGCCGTCCAAGCGTGTTTGCTCGGCGCCGAGATGGCGGCCTTCCACAAACAGCACGGCCGTACGTTATACGATGCCCTTCAAGCCGTCTATGAGAAGTATGGCTTCTACGAGGAGTCGCTCCAATCGATGACGTTGAAAGGGAAAGCCGGTCTCGAACAAATCGGTCGAATGATGGAGGCGTTCCGCGCCAATCCGCCGCAGGAAGTCGGCGGCTACGAAGTCGTCCGCTTCGAGGATTACAAGCAACAAGTCGCGACGAACTTGCGTCAAGGAGAGACGGAAGCAATCGAGTTGCCGTCGTCGAACGTACTCAAATTCATCTTCGAGGACGGCTCATGGTTCTGCCTGCGTCCGTCTGGGACCGAACCGAAAATCAAATTCTATTTCAGTGTCCACGCCGATAGCGCGGAGAAAACGACAGTGAAACGGGAAGCGATTGAACGCGATGTCATGAAGCAAGCGAAAGCAATCGATTAATCGACGACACCGCCCTGACGAGGGTGGTGTCTTTTGTTTGACAAGATATGCCCCCGTCAGTATGATGAGTGTATTGTTCATAACCATGTAATCATATACGGATTATCAGGAAGGCGGAAATTACCATGAAAAAATCATTAACAGCAGTACTTGCAATCGGCGCATCGTTCGGGGTGCTCGCGGCTTGCGGGACAGAGACAGACAGCGGCTCAGAAGAAGCCGTCATCACAGTCGGGACAGAAGCGACGTACCCGCCATTCACGTACAAAGACAAAGGTGAAATCACAGGGTATGACATCGACGTATTGAACGAAGCGGCCGAGCGTGCCGGTTACACGGTCGAATACGAGCCGATGGACTTCAAAGGACTCGTTCCAGCACTCGACGCGGAACGCATCGACATGATTGCCAACCAAATGAGTATCACCCCAGAACGTGAAGAGAAATACGCGTTCTCAACTCCGTACGCGGTATCAGGTGCGCAAGTCATCGTCGCTTCGGACAACGAAGACATTCAAGGCATCGATGACCTCGACGGCAAAGTCGTCGGCTCGACACAAGGATCGGTCTACGCCAAGCTCGCTGAAGAAGCCGGTGCTGAAGTGAAGTTCTACAAAGGCGCGAACCAAGTGCTCCAAGACCTTCAAGTCGGACGTCTCGATGCGGCGCTCAACGACCGTCTCTTCATCTTGACGGAGCTAGAGAAGACAGGTTACGACGTGAAAGCGGTAGGTGACGTCTTCAACAAGAGCGAAGCCGGCTTCATGACACGCCAAGACTCGGACGTGCTCGAAGGCTTGAACGAGGCGCTCGCTGAAATGCAAGAAGACGGCACGATGGCTGAGATCGGTGAGAAGTACTTCGGTGAGGACATCAGTCAATGAGTGAACTGATCACGACCGTCATCGAGAACCGTTCGGCCTATATCGAAGCCGTACAATTGACGTTGATCGCCAGTATCCTGTCGATTCTCCTCGCCTTGGTGCTCGGTCTGATCATCGCTGTCTTGCACAGCAGTCCTGTCAAGGTCGTTCGTTTGTTCACGCGTACGTATATTTCGTTTTTCCGGGGCACACCGCTCCTGTTGCAATTGCTCATCTTGTACGTCGGTCTGACCGGTTTCGTCCAGCTGAGCGGGATGCAGGCGCTCATTTTTGGGTTAGGCCTTCACTTTGCGGCCTATATCTCGGAAGCGTTCCGGGCGGCCATCAATTCGGTCGACCGCGGACAAGTCGAGGCGAGTGTCGCCCTCGGGATTCCGCGTGCGAAGCGCTTCAAGGATATCATCTTTCCACAGGCGTTATCCCGTGCAATCCCACCGGTGTCCAACTCGGTCATCGACATCATCAAATCGACGTCACTCGGTTCGGTCATCGCCGTCCAAGAGTTGACGTACGTGTCAGACCAAATCGCAGCGACGACGTATCTCGTCATGCCGCTCCTCTTGTTCTCGGCATCGATCTATTGGATCTTGTCGACGCTCATCCAAGCGGGGCAGCATCGTCTCGAACGTCGGTATGCGATTCGCTGACACAAAAAAATCCCTTCGATTGGTTGCAATCGAAGGGGTTTTTGTATTAACGGATGACGAGTTCTGTTTCCGTGTCGAAGAAGTGAGCTTTCGTCATATCAAGTGCGAGTGTGACGTCGTCACCCATGTGGATGTTCGAACGTCCATCGATCCGTGCCGTGAACTGGTGGCCACCGAGTTCAGCGTACAAGTACGACTCAGCGCCCATGAGCTCGGCGACGTCGATGTGCGTGTGGAACGTGTGCGTCGTTGGCGAGTCGATGTAGATCGGCTCATCGTGAATTGATTCTGGACGGATTCCGAGCACGAGCTCTTTGCCGACGTAACCGCGGTCACGAAGTCCTTTCATTTTGCCTTCAGGGACATTGATTTCTTCACCGCCGACGAGGAACTTCCCATCAGCCAATTTTCCGCGGAAGAAGTTCATCGAAGGTGATCCGATGAAGCCGGCTACGAAGATGTTGTCCGGGTTTTCGTAAACTTCTTTCGGCGAACCGACTTGTTGGATGATCCCGTCTTTCATGATGACGATCCGAGTCGCGAGTGTCATCGCTTCCGTTTGGTCATGGGTAACGTAAATCGTCGTCGTGTCGAGACGGTTGTGCAATTGGATGATTTCTTTACGCATTTGAACGCGAAGCTTGGCATCCAAGTTTGAGAGCGGCTCATCCATCAAGAAGACTTTGGCATCACGAACGATGGCACGGCCGATGGCAACACGTTGACGCTGACCACCCGAGAGTGCTTTTGGCTTACGTTGAAGGTATTCTTCAAGTCCGAGGATACGGGCCGCATCTTGGACGCGACGGTCGATTTCATCTTTCGGGAACTTGCGAAGTTTCAAACCGAACGCCATGTTGTCATAGACACTCATGTGCGGGTAGAGGGCATAGTTTTGGAAGACCATCGCGATGTCGCGGTCTTTCGGTGCGACATCGTTCATGCGCTTGCCGTCGATGATGAAGTCACCGCTCGAAATTTCTTCGAGTCCCGCAATCATACGAAGCGTCGTCGATTTACCGCAACCAGATGGTCCGACGAAAACGATGAACTCACGGTCCTTGATGTGTAAGTTGAAATCGCTGACTGCCTTCGAGTCGCCACCAGCGTAGATTTTATCGATATGATTCAATTGAATTTCTGCCATGTCGTTAGCCTCCTGAGAATCTGTTCTTGTATAATAGCGCTTACAAGAATGATTATACGATGAAACCGCTTGCATCGTATATGTACACGTTGCACAAAAACGATTACTCAGATTTGTGCAACGTGACAATCAATTGGAGCAGACTGGCATCATAAAAGGTTCGGGCGTCATAACCGGTCGCTTCATAGAGGCGATCGAGCCGATAGTTGAGCGTGTTTCGATGCATGAATAACGCCTTCGCTGTATGCGACACGTTCAATGAGTGGGCGAACAACGCCTCCAATACATCGATTGTCGTCTTATCGAGCGACTCGACGACAGGGGCCGTCAGACGGGGACGTACATCAAAAGTCTCATGGCGTTGTAGTAAATAATGGTATAATAATTGACTAGCAGGGTAAACTTTAGTAGAGAGCTTGGCGAGTGGGAGTAGCGCCTGATGCTGGTGATAAAGTGGCCCTAGGTCACCGAGAGGACGTGCGCTATAGACGACGTGCGCCTCGACGTAACAATCGCTCGCAATCGCCCGCAAGACGTCCTCGAACTCGGTCAGCTCGACGAACTGATCAGTCTCAATGATTTCAACGTGTGACCGGGTCATGAGAACAATCTCTGCTTCAGGCATAAAGTCAGCTAACACGTCTAAAAATTGTTCGAGCGCCTCAGCATCCTGATAATGCAGGACGAGTGACATGAGACGAAACGGCCGGGCGAACCGGTACGTGTCGGTGAGTAGTCGATCCTGCCATTTGGCTTGTCGGGGGTCGAGCCTTGTCAGTAGCGGGGTGGCGGACCATTCGAGCAACTGTCGCTCACGCTCCGTCAGCTCCAGCTTAGGGAGCCCGAAAACTGTGCCGTCCGGGGCTTGATACCAGCGGACGTCACTTGACGCTTCTTCTGACCGATGGACAGCCATTGGGAAAATCGATTTAATTCGTTCAAACGTAGTCAACACAATCACCTCTTCAATAAATGTATCATATTTCAGATCGGAGGCAGACAGTTTGGAGAGTCTAGTCAAAGTATTCATTATGATCGCCATCGGTGCGACAATCGGGGGAGTGACCAACTTCCTCGCCATCAAAATGTTATTCCGGCCCCATCATCCTAAATATATTGGGAAGATGCGCGTCCCATTCACGCCAGGCTTGATCCCGAAACGGCGCGATGAGTTAGCGACGAGTCTCGGTAAGACCGTCGTCAAACACTTGTTGACGCCGGAAGGGATGCGCAAGCGCCTGCTCGATGAACAGGTCGGTGGCCACATCACGTATTACGTCCAAGGCGAGGTACGGACGATGCTACGCTCGGATCAGACGATTCGGTCGCTCATCGAACCACTTTATCCGGATGCCGAGACTCGTGTCTTGGCAGAAGCGGACACGAAGCTCCGCCAAGAGCTCCGGCTCGTCCTCGCGGATGTGAAGACGCGTAAACTGTATGAGATTCTCGGTGAAGACGGCATGGACCGTGTCCGGGGTATCATTCCCGAAATAGTCGATACCTTGCTCGTCAAGTCGGAGGAATATTTCTATTCCGTCGAGGGAGAGGCCCAACTTCGACACATGGTCGACTCGTTCGTCCAGCGTCGGCTTGGATTCATCGCCGGTTTCGTCCAGAACTTGAATTTTGTCGAGATGATTCGACCGGAGATTATCAATATTCTACGTGGCAGCTCGACGCGATCGGGTATGGCGGAAATGATTACACGTGAGTTCGAACGGTTCAGCGAACGGTCGGTCGACACGTTGCTTGACGACCGTCTCGAAGAACGGTTGATTGATGGAGTGACGACAGAAGTCGTCTCGCGCTTGCCGGTCGGGGAGTTGCTCGATCGGACGGTCCACTCGTACACACGGGACATTGAAGACCGCGTCGTCGACGAGCTCGTCCCGGCCGGAGTCCGACTCGTCATCACTCGCTTCACGGATCAAATGGAGACTGTCATGGACCGCCTCAAAATCGACCAAATCGTGCAAGAGCAGGTGAGCTCGCTCGATACATCGTACCTCGAAGAGATTGTTCTCTCGATCTCGAAACGAGAGTTCCGGGCAATAACATGGCTTGGCGCCTTGTTAGGTGGTATGATTGGGTTGATTCAAGGGTTGATTGCCATTATTTGAGGGGCACGCCCTAATAGTATTTAGGAGGACGTCACATGTCACAAACAAACTTGTACGATCATGCTTACCAATTGGAAAAAGCACTTCGCGATTCTGAGGAGTTCACAAATCTCTCTTCACTATACGATCGTGTCAATGCGGATGCAGAAGCGAACCAGTTATTCGCTGACTTCCGTGACATCCAAATGACGCTTCAACAGAAGCAGATGCAAGGCGAAGAAATCTCTGAACAAGAGATGATGGACGCACAAACGAAAATGATGGGCGTTCAACAGAACGAATTGATCATGGAGCTCATGCAAGAAGAGCAACGCATGCATCAACTCGTCACAGAAGTGACGAAAATTATCATGAAGCCACTTGAAGAGCTTTACGCTCCGATGGTCAATGATAACGAAGTTCAATAAGACGTAATGCGGATGGCAATCGAGCCATCCGTTTTTTTGTTGCCGAGATTGTCACGCCGGCGATGATAACGCTTACAATATACGTGGTATAGTAAGATTGTAGAATTATTCACAAGGAAGGGTGGACGTAATGGTCACCTTGGTGATTTTAACAATCATGATTATCGGGTTTATTGGAGGCTGGCTCCGAGCCGACTTGGTTGCGCTCATCGGTCTCTTGTTGCTCGTCTTGACGAATCAATTGACGCCGGTTGAAGCAATGGCCGGTTTTTCGAATTCGGTCGTGCTCATGATTGCTGGGCTGTTCATTGTGGGGGCCGGCCTATTTCACACGGGTTTGGCCGAACGGTTAGGTGCTGCGCTTATCCCGTTCGCAAAAGGGAGTGAGGTGCGTCTTTTTCTCGTCTTGATGGTCACGGTGACGTTATTGTCGAGTCTCATGTCGAATACGGGGACGGTCGCCCTATTGATTCCGGTCGTCCTCGCCATGTCGAGACAGATGGGGACGAGTCCTGCCAAACTGTTGATGCCGCTCGCGTTCTTCTCGAGTATCGGCGGGACGATGACACTGATTGGGACGCCGCCGAACCTGGTGGCGGCTGAGACGTTACGGAACACGTCCGCCGGCACGCTCGGTTTTTTCGCGCTCTTACCAATCGGGCTCGTCATGGCAGTCGTCGGCCTATTCTATTTCTATGTCATCGGCAATCGGCTTCTCGGTACGAGCGATGTGCGCGCCGCGGCGATGCCACGCTTGGCGGTGCCGCACGTAAGCCTATTCGCCTTATCCCTTTCGAAAGGGCACCCATTAATCGGGCGGACGCTCCGCGACGTCAACTGGTCACGAGACGGTCTGATCGTCGTCGGCGAACAAGAAAAAAGCGTGACGCACCGCTTCGTCACGGCTCGCGCGGAAACACGTCTGATCGAAGGGAAAGTGTATGTCAGCGGAGCGGAGGCGGATGTCCGGCGGATTGCTGGAAGGGAAGGAGTGGCGGTCGAACAGGTCGACTTGAAGGCCGTCTACGGGAAAGCGGGCGGCGTTGCCGTCTTCACCATCCCGACGGATAGCCCGCTCGTCGGCCGTTGTTTATCGGATAGTCACTTGCGCAACGAATATCGGTTGAACGTGCTTCAAGTCATCCGTCCGAACGAAGAGATTGCCCTCACACGATTGAAAGACGTCCCGCTCGAGCGCGGAGATATGCTCGTCGCGCAAGGGGAGTGGGACGACTTAGAGCGAGCCGGGGACGAGACGGCCTTATTGCTCGCCAATGAGCGGGTAACCGATGTCGCGAACCGGGCTGTGTCGGAGCGTCATCAGCTGGCAGCGGGGCTGATTATGCTCATGATGGTTGCGCTCCTCGTCTTCGAATGGGTCGACCCGACCGTGGCGGTATGGCTCGCGGCGCTGGCGATGGTGCTCACGGGAGCCGTGCGCCACATGGACGTCGCCTATGAATCGATTCAGTGGTCCTCGCTATTATTGATTGCCGCGATGATTCCCGTCGGTCAAGCACTCGACAATGCCGGGATTATGACCTGGCTCGTCACGTGGATCAGCGATTCGTTCGGTCAAGCCGGACCGGTCTGGGTGCTCGTCGCCATTTTCCTCGCGACGATGGGGCTCAGTCAAATCATCTCGAACACGGCGACGGCCGTCTTGTTCGCACCGCTCGCCGCGGCGCTTCAAGTGAGTCCGGTCCCGTTCGTCGTTGCCGTCGCGATTGCGGCATCACTCGCATTCATGACCCCGTTCGGTTCACCGACGAACGCGATGGTGTTCGGAATCGGGGGCTACCGTTTCTTCGATTTCGTCAAAGTCGGCTTGCCGCTGCAAGTGGTGACAGCGGTCATCGCGATTTTCACGATTTTACTCATCTTCCCGTTTTGAAGGACATGTGGATCTCTCCGTTGAACATGTAAATAAATGCTAAATGATGAGGTGGAAAGACGATGTGGAAACGAATCGGAATCATTGTATGTGCACTCTTGCTTGCGGCTTGCTCGAATGAGGGCGAGCAATCGACACCGACGCTCGGGGCGGATGCCAAAGTAGCCAAGGCGTATTTAGAGGAGCAAGGCTATGACGTCGTCTCTTATAGAGGGAATAGAACGTCGAGTTTTGAAAAGGAAGATCTGCTTGAGTTGCCTACGGAAAGTACGTGGCAAGTCCAGACGACGCCGCCGGATGACTATATTGGACGTGACATTCGACATGAGTACTTTATCGTCCGCAACCATCCGCTCGATGAAGTCGCAGAACTCGGCCAGACGAACGTCTCGGTCATGATGGTGGACGGCAAAATCATCGGCGGGACGTCATATCCGGATTCGGCCGAGCCGCTTACCGGATCGAGCTATTCACTCGATGGGAAGACGGCGGAAGAGCTGCATCCCGATTACACGGAGTGGCGCAGCGAGTGGGAAGCTAAATATAGCGAATGAACGAAAACGCCTCGGGATTCCCGAGGCGCTTTTGTTATGAGGCCGTGCCTTTCAGTTTTCCTGGCAGTTTACAGCGCTCGAAGTAGATCAGTTGGCCGCGACGTGCGATGCGGGCTCCCTTGTGGAGGTGCCCGGCTTCCTCGAGCAACGTGAGGCCTTTCGTTTTGGCCTCGTCATCGCTTGCCGCGGTAAATGAATCGTTCAAGACGGTCGTGCCGTCGTTCTCGAACGCTGTGATCGTATACTGTTCCATCCGTCTGCCCCCTTTTCTTTCATTGTACTGAATGGTCATTCATTCTTCAAGCGAAGGTTTTGTCAGCTCTTCGAACGTGAGCTGACGTGCCGTCTCTGTACGGGTGATTAAATCGGACACCGTCATCCCGATTAAGCGGACCGGTTCAGTGATTGCCATCTCGTCGAACAGGCGGCGGGCGAGCCGTTTAATCTCGTCGTGGTCGTGCGTCGGATGGTTCAGTTTGATTTGATGGCTCCGGGCCTGGAACTCGCTTGTCTTGATTTTAATCGTCACCGTCTGGCAGCTGAGTTCACGCCGGTCGAGTTGATGGAGCACATCTTCGATTTCCGGGACGACGCGTTCATATACTTCCTCCGGGTCATCGAGGTCGAATGCGAACGTCGTCTCGGAACCGATCGATTTGCGTTCCCGCGTCGGGACGACGGGGCGGAAATCACGGCCATGGGCGAGTTCGTATAGCTGGTTGCCGCGGTCGTAGCCGAAGATGGCCTTAACCTGTTCGGGTTGTGCGCGCTGGAGGTCAGCAATCGTATGGTAGTCGTGTTTGAACAGCGTTTGGGCGGTCACTTTACCGACCCCGTGCATCGTCGTGATGGGGAGCGGGGCGAGGAACGATTTGACATCGGCCGCTTCGACGACCGTCAGTCCGTTCGGTTTGTTGAACCCGGAGGCGATTTTGGCGACGAACTTTGACGGGGCGACTCCGGCCGAGGCCGTCAGCCCCGTCCGGCGCTTGATTTCCCCAAGGATATACCGCGCGATATAAGGGCCGGACGTGCTCATAAGTGTGTTCTCGGTCACGTCCAAATACGCCTCGTCAAGCGAGAGCGGTTCGACGAGCGGTGTGATGGACTTGAAGATGGCCATCACTTGCTGGCTGACTTGCCGATAGACGTGAAACCGCGGTTTGACGAACGTCGCCTGGGGACAGAGAGCGAACGCACGCCGTGATGACATGGCGCTGTGAATCCCGTATTTTCTCGCCTCATACGAACAGGTGGCGACCACCCCACGGCTG
Source organism: Exiguobacterium sp. E4787 (assembly GCF_018618375.1). NCBI lineage: Bacteria > Bacillati > Bacillota > Bacilli > Caryophanales > Exiguobacterium > Exiguobacterium sp. E4787. The sequence goes on from NZ_JACSLY010000009.1 coordinate 28,466, forward strand.
TGGGGGGCGCCACCGACGATGACAGGCTTATCACGTAAATCAGGACGGTCCCGTTGTTCGACCGAGGCGTAAAAAGCGTCCATATCGACGTGGATAATCAATCGTTCCATGTACATCACCTTTCTGTCTCATCTGCTCCTTTCAGTATACCGAACTTTTGTTCGTTTTTTTAGTCTTTTCACTCACTTCGTTTCTTACGTTGTTTTTCCAATCGTTCTTGGTTCCGAATTTGATTTGGGAACTGTAAGAGCGAACCAATCCAATTCTTTCGTTTCAACCACGCATAGACCAAGCCTGTGAAGAGCATAATCATCATCCAGGCGAACAGATAACCGAGCGGCCACTTCAGTTCAGGCATCTCTTTGAAGTTCATTCCCCAGATGGCACCGAAGGCGACGACCGGGGTCGTCAAAGCCGTGAAGACGGTCAACGCCTTCATAATCTCGTTGCCGCGAAAGTTCGACAGCGTCGAGGCGAGGTCGGTTAACGCGATGACATCGCCTTGATAATGTTCGATTAACGTCAATAGACGGTCGACCCGATACGTGGCAAGGCGATAGGCTTTCAATTCATCTAAGTCGACATCAAGGAACGCCTCACGTCCGGCCATGAGTAACTCACGATATGGGACGACAGTGTCGGACCATCGTTCAATCTCGCTGCGGAGCCCGAAAATCTCATTCATAAATTCGGGCGGGACTTGCCCGCTCATCTCGCGTTGGGTCATCATCAAGCGTTCTTCATACTCATCGATACCGTGGAAATAATAGTCCATCTTTTCAGAGAGCAGGTCATAGAATGCCTCGATTGGCGAGTCATACTGCTTCGCGGCCACTGTCTCGCAATACAGCTCATCGAATCCGATTGTCCATAAAAAGTCCCGGGTCACGAAATAGTGCCCGATTTTTTGTGGTTCGCGTTCGAGTTGTTCGTAGTCGAGCGTGAGCGACCCGTACATATAATCACGTTCGACGATGATTTTTGTGACTTTCGCCGTCGTCAATTGTTCGAGCCAATATGTGTACGCTTCCTCATAGTGATTGTCGACATGTACGATTTCTTCTGGTCGTGTATACCAATTCCAATTCATCTTTCATTCCCCCAATATGCTTCTCTCTGAAGTATTCCCGCTTTTCTTAGAAAGTTGGCATCTGACCTGAACTTTCGTTAAGATGTAGGTACTGACAAGAAGAGAGGTGCTTTTTTTGACGACTACTAAAATCGGTCAGCTCAAAGTGGGCGACACGTTGAACCAATATGTGATGATTAAACAATCGTATCGTGGACTCGCCGGAAACGGCAAACCATATTTGACGCTCATCCTATGCGATGAGAGCGGAGAGATTGAGACGAAAGTATGGGACAGTGCCGATACGGACAAATATGCGACGAAAAAGATTGTCCATGCTTCCGGGGAAGTGATGGACTACCGTGGCCGGACCCAGTTGAAGTTGAAACAAATCTCCATCATCGAAGGTGAGACGGACATCGCGCCATACGTGCGCTCGGCCCCAGTGCCGAAGTCAGAACTCGAGACAGGGATTCGCGGCTATATCGAGGCGATGGAGCACGTGGGGATGAAACAACTCGTGACGGCGCTTGTCGACCGGAACGAGGAAGCTTACTTCACGTATCCGGCAGCGGTGCGCCATCACCATGCGGTCTATTCAGGGCTTGCGTTCCACGTCCTGTCGATGCTGAAGCTGGCTGACACGATGTGCGACCTCTATCCGCAATTGAATCGAGACTTGCTCGTCTCGGGCGTCGTGCTCCACGACTTGGCGAAAGTGATCGAGTTATCGGACGCGATCACACCGGAGTATACGCTCGAAGGCAAGCTGCTCGGTCATTTAGCGCTCATGGCAACTGAAATCGAAGTCGTGGCCCGAGAGCTCGGCACCGACCGTGAAGTCGTGACGTTGCTCCAACACCTCGTCCTCAGCCATCACGGGAAACCGGAATGGGGATCGGCGAACGCGCCGCAGCTCCCGGAAGCCGAGATGCTCTTCTTCATCGACAATATCGATGCCCGGATGAATATGTTCGATAAGGCGTTCGAAGGCGTCGAGCCAGGGACGTTCACAGAACGGGTCATGGCGCTTGACAACCGGGCGTTCTATAAACCGAAGTTATGAAGGCATACAAAAAAGACGTCCCGCGGGACGTCTTTTATTATTACTGCTCTGTCGATTCCTCGGCAGGAGCTTCTTCTGTACCTTCTTTTTCTGCTTTGAGCGCATCTTTCACGGCGTCGAACTGCTTCGATGCTTTCGCATCTTTCACATCGACGTTATATTTCTCGATCAACTCGGCATAGATTTTATTCGCGTCGACAGAAGCGGCTTTTTCAGTCGCTAATTCTTCACGAATACGATCTTTCTCATCTTCGAGTTTAAGGTCTTTTTCTTTACGGTCCATGACTTTGATGACGTGGAAGCCGAATTGTGACTGAACCGGGTCAGAAACTTTGCCAACGACGTCTTCTTGGAACGCATACTCTTCAAATTCAGGGACCATGGCGCCGGCTGAGAAGTAACCGAGGTCGCCACCTTTCTCACCAGAACCTGTGTCTGTCGATTTTTCTTTCGCGACGTCAGCGAAGTCGGCACCGTCATTCAACTCTTTGATGATCGCTTGTGCTTCTTCTTCTGTCTCGACGAGGATGTGGCTCGCCTTGACTTCGACGTTCTCTTTCGCGAACTGTGCTTCGATATCTTCGTCTGTTACTTCGACGAGCTCTGATTTCGCTGCATCGACGAGCATTTGACCGCGGAGCGCTTCTTTGAACTCGTCCGTGCTAGTCATGCCGGCTTGTTGAATCGCTTGCTCAAACTCTTCTTTCGAGTTGAACTGCTCTTCGGTCTTGCTGAACTCTTCATCGACTTTGTCTTGTTCGACTTTGTCGCCATACTCTTTTTCAAGCAATTCGTTCATCGTTTCTTGGAACGCAAGTTGTGGGACCATACTATCGTAGCTCTTGTCTACGATTTCGCCGCGTGTCACTTCGCCGCCTTCAAAAGAAACAACTGTTGAGTTGTCAGAAGCCCCGCCGCTTGTCGCCGCATACGTGCCGCCGACACCGATGAGAAGTGCAATCGCTGACGCGCCGACGAGGGCGCCTGTTGAAAACTTCTTGTTCTGTTTGTTCGGTTCATTCGTCATTCCGTTTGACATATATTCCACCCCTATAAATCTATAAGTTTCTAAATCCGACTATACCACATTTTGTTAATGATAACAGCTGTTCTCTTGCCTGTGTAGTATCATAGCACAGAAACGTGTCGTATAATGATGAAAGAGAATGTGAAATGATGGGGTGGAGAACGTGTCGTTAGAAGAGAAAATCAATCAATTATCGTTTCAAATGGAACTGTTGCTCGGGGCGGTCGATTGGTCGGAGCGGCCCTTTGAACATGAGGTGCTCAAGGCGAATTTGACGAGGCAAGACGTCGTCGCATTTTTCGCGTTGCTGGATGATATCCGAGAACGACAAAACGAGCAAATGCGCTACGGGCTGTCGTCCGTGGAACCTTTGCTCGTTCATTTCGTTGGGATGCTTCATCCTCAGTTAGAGGCCGAGACGATTCTCGCGGCGTGCGTGCGCCAAGGGATGGCGCTAGACGTCACGGAACCGCTGTATCGGCAGGTCAAGCTTCTTTACTGATCTCGTCGTCCTCGGGGCGACGTCCGGCTTCTTCCGTGATCATCTTCGACGTTTCTGCAAAGATGTCCATGAAGTTGTCGCCATACAATCGGCGAACGATCGCGGTGATGTCCGTCAAGTCCGGGAATTTCCCGTACAATTCTTGAAGCGGGAGCGAGGCGCGGAAGACGCCGTTCTCTTCCGGGTCGAACGCATGAATCGTCTCGAGCAAGAGCGCTTCACCTTCAGGCGTCAATTGGACGTACGTATTTCGTTTGTCCGTTTCCTTTTTCGAGAACGTGAGCAAACCGCGGTCTTCTAACTTCTTCGAGAAGTTGAACGCCGTCGATACGTGCATGACCCCATATTTGGCGATCTCTGAGATCGAGGCGCCGCCGAGGGCGTGAGCAATCCATAAAATATGGTGCTCGTTTATGTTCAAGTCGAACGGTTTAATCCAATTTTGCCAGTCTTTCTCGACCGTCTTCCACAGTGCCTTACTAAGCTGAATGATTTTATGACTATAGAGCATGGCCTCAGGGCCAGTGAATTCTTTTTCGTGTTCCATGTCGATCCATCCTTTCCGATACAATGTGACTAAAACGACGGGCGATGACGACAGACCGGTCAGTTGGCCTTTTCCGCTTTCGCTTCGGTCGCATCTGACTGTACGTTCGAAAGCTCATTTAGGTTTCCTTGGATCCGCTCGATTGAAGGCTGAATGTCTTGTTGATAGCGTTCGACTTCGGCTTTTACTTGATCTGTCAATTCTTTACCTTGTAACTTACCTGCCGCCGCAACTTGCGACGCATCTTTAGCGACTTTTTGGAATTGTTCTTTCAACGTAGTGATTGTAGACGCTCGGTGTTGATTGGCCGCCGCGTCATTCGCCGTTCCACGGGCGAGTTTTTTCACGGTCACAGCTCCTAGAAACGCTACGACAAAGCCGAAAGCAACCCAATCGCGACGATTGTGATTCGACAATACATTCCCCTCCTCGAGCACGCTGATACTAGAATACATTCTTTTCATATTATTTTACCAAAAAAGAGAGATTAAAAACCTATATCTTAAATAAAATTTTTCAGAACATTCAATTTTGACCGAAAAATCATTTTATTTTAAACTATGGGTAAAGGAAGGTGACCTCCAGTGAATATGCAAAAGCGTTGGGTTGATGACATGTTAGACCTGTATAACGCGGCCAAACGACTGGGAGATGACCCTTGGGCACAGACAATAATGGAAGCACTCGAGGCGGGATATGAAGCGTCGGAACAGAACGAACAGACGCGGAAACAAACTTTGCTTGAAAAGCGACTTATTGAAATAGACGCCCGTCTAAATTTGTTAAGAAAAGAATTCGAACAAGCGGAATCTGTCAAATCGCGGCAACAGTTATACGAGCAGGCGATTAAATTACAAGTCGAGCGTGCCCAAATCGAAGAGGAGCGGAAGCGCCATCTCGATTCAATCAACTCGTCATGAGGCGCGAGACAAAAATGGACCGGTCGCACATTGGGCAATCGGTCCGTTTATTTGTTACAGGTTTGCTTTAATACCGGCAGCGATTGCCTGCATGTCGTCAGATGAGTACGCGTCTTGATGCGTTTCCCATTTGGCGCCAAATCCGTCCGTCTCCCCGTAGCGCGGCAAGAGGTGGATGTGGAAGTGATAGACGGTCTGCCCGGCAATCGCTTCGGCGTTAGACAACACGTTCATCCCGATCGCGCCTGTTTCACGCTGAATCGCGTTCGCGACGGCAGGGACGGCTTGGAAGACGTCACGGGCCACATCGGTCGGCAATTCATAGATGTTACGGGCGTGGTGTTTCGGAATGACGAGCGTATGTCCTTTCGTGACTTGAGAGATATCGAGGAACGCGACGACGGCGTCATCCTCGTATACCTTATACGACGGGATGTCGTTGTTAACGATTTTACAAAAGATACAGTTGTCCTCAGTGTGCATGCTGACTCCTCCATTCATGAATGACTAATCCATCTCATCATAACATGGAAATTCGGGCGGAAGAACGATTGTCCGGACAGACGATGCCCCTTACACTGAAACCAATAGCAAGTAGAGAGAGGAAGAAAACGGATGGCGTATGTACGATCGAAGAAACCGTCACGGCGAAGAAATATCTATCTCGGGCTGCTCGTGACGCTCGGTGTCGGCCTCGCGGTCGGTGCGTTCTATCAATGGGAATATAAACCGGCTGCTGCCAACGACAAGATTCACGTCCGCTTCAAGGACGCACTGTTGACCGAAGACGTCAGCTTCTTCCAGGAAAACGTCGAATATGAAGCGGAACCGCTCACGCGAGCCGAAGCGCTCCGTTTCATGGAGTGGTTGAATGAAGAGAAGTCGATCCGTGGTGAGGCCATCTCGGAAGTGGCGCAGGACAGGTCGGACCGGGCACAAGGCATAGAGACGGACGGATTGTTCCGGCTCGTCGATACGGGCGAAGGGCGGTTCGGCTTTGCGGATTATCGGATTGAGTTGTTGCCGAAGACGTTGCGTGCTTTGGCAGACGTTCCACTGACGAATATTTGGATAGATGGGGTGCAGGCGGGACGGATTGATGAGGCAGGCACAGCAGTTGAGGTGGTTCGCATGCCGGGCCGTTACGACGTCAAAGCCGTCGCCGTCGTCGATGGGGAAACAGTGACCGAAACCGAGGCCGTGACATTGACGGAAGATGCGCAACTGGCGTTTGGGTTATTGCCGGACCAGGACGAGACGGTGGCCGGACAATTCGACCTCGAACGAGCCGAATTGATTGAAATCGAGGTCGAGGCGCAAACCGGTCATTCGATTGAGACGCTTGAGGCGCTCATGAACAAACGGGAACAGAAAGTCGTCGACGAGATTGGTGAACCGATGGAACGGGGCGACGTCTGGCGCTATGATGGGATGGAACTCCGGTTTGTCGACGGCCGGGTCGATCGCATTGATATCGATTTACAGAAACGGCCCGACGACCTGCTCGCGCTCTTGGGCGAACCGAATGAAAAAGTCGACACGGACCTCGGCCTCGAATGGCGCTACGACCGAACGTTGCTCGAGTCGATTTTCACGTTCTTGCGCTTACAGAGCGAGAAACGGTTCATCGAGCGGGATGAAGCCATCTATCTCATTTTGACATGACAAAAAAAGGGACCCTCGGCGAGGGTCCCTTTTACGTGAGCCGTAGATTAACGTTTACGGTTCATTGATTTCATAACGAACGATACGATCAAGATTAAGATAATCGCACCAAGAAGTGCTGGGATAATCGCGATGCCGCCAACTGCAGGACCGAAGTCTCCGAAGATGAGGCCACCGAGCCAAGCACCGATGATACCAGCAATGATGTTCCCGATGACGCCACCTGGTACATCCTTACCTAAAATAAGACCTGCTAACCAACCGATAATACCCCCAACGATTAAAGTGATAATCCAACCCATAAAAACATTCTCCTTTCTGTTTTGTCCATTGTTCTCACTAACAATTTTATGGAACAATGGAAGTACTGAATAAGTTTTAAAATGCCTTACAGTTCAGATTATTCCCATGTGACAGCTTTTAAAACATATATCACAAAAAAAAGTTGAAAATGAGGGGTGGAGTTTTCATGTTGCACGTCGACCACTTGAATGGCGGTTATATAGGTAAACAAGTGTTACACGATATTTCGTTTGATGTAAAAAAAGGTGAACTCGTCGGGCTGATAGGGCTAAACGGAGCCGGAAAATCGACAACAATCAAACATATTTTAGGATTGCTTGATCCGATTTCAGGATCGGTCGAAGTCGATAGTCAAACACTCAGCTCGTCAGAAAAGAATTATCGTAAGAAAATTAGTTATATACCCGAGACCCCTATCTTGTACGACACGCTGACGTTGCGTGAACATTTGACGTTGATCGGGAAAGCGTATGACATCGACGTGGCGGATTTGACGACCCGGACCGAGCGATTGGCACGAGATATGCGGATGGAGAAGCAACTGGACTGGTTCCCGTCCGTCTTCTCGAAAGGGATGCGCCAAAAAGCGATGATTCTCTGTGCGCTCGTGACGAAGTCACCGCTCCTCATCGTCGATGAACCGTTCGTCGGACTCGATCCGCTTGCGATTCGCCAACTGTTGCGATTGTTTGACGAGTATAAGGAAGACTGCGCCATCTTGATGTCGACGCACATCTTAGAGACGGCCGAGCGCCACTGCGACCGTTTCGTCTTCTTGCACCAAGGATCGGTCATCGCGACCGGGACGGCCGCGCAACTTCGTGACACATACGGTCTGCGTCCGGACGCCACGCTCGATGACATCTATGTCGAGGCGATTGAGACCGAGGAGCGGAAACGATGAACGTATTCAAACAACGATTTGGCGTCTGGATGGAAGACGTCGTGAAATACAGCCGCTACGTCGCGAACGGCGGCTTGTTATTCACGCTTTATTTCACGCTCATCTACGGGGCGTTCGTGTATAACCAATTTTTGACGGATTTGGACCCGGTTTTTCCGAGTGAATGGATCGTGGCGCTGATTTGGTTGCTGCTTCCGCTCGGTCATCGTCCCCGGACGTTGATTCAAGAAGCGGACCAAGTCTTCTTATTGCCACGACTCGGTGAGATTCAAGCGTTCATGACAGGCGTTCGCGCATTCAATGTCGTCTTCGCCACCGTCCGTGCCCTCCTCGTCATGCTCGTCGTGTTGCCGCTACTCGTCCGGACACAAACGCTCACGTCGGTCGAAGTCGGGGCCATCCTCGCGACGAGTGTTCTCATCTCGGCCGCGGGTCGTCTCGCCAAGTTGGAGGGTATTAAATACGTCGTCTTGCCGAGCGCGCTCGCCAGCGGCTTCCTCATGCTGTTCGGTGTGCCACTGTTGACGTCAGTGCCCGCACTCGTCCCGTTTGTCCTGCTCCACGTGCGACGGAATCGGCGCATCCCGCTGCTTGACTGGCTCACGCTCGAAGAAAAGAGCAAAGCCCAGTTCAACCGGGTCGTCAGTTGGTTCGTCGATGTGCCGGCGATGCGGGAAGATGTGAGGGAGCGGTCGTTCATCGTCAGTCTGCTCGAGCGGTCTGTGTTGAAACGGGCTGATGCCGCCCGTTACGTGTACGGGCTCCGGGTCATGCGCTCGAACGATTCGCTCGACCTCGTGTTGCGTCTTTCCGCCGTCGCGCTCGTCGTCATGTGGCTCTCGGGCGGATGGTATGTCGGGTTGGTCGTCCCGCTCTTCGTCGGGTTGACGGCTCTCCAACTCGTCCCATTATTTAAACGGCTCGACACGGTATCGATGGCGTCGTGGTTACCGATTACACGTACCGAAAGGCTCGTCGCCTATAAATGGTGGGCGACGCGGTTATTGTTCGCGCAACTGCTCGCCCTCGGTGTTGCCTCGCTCTTGTTCGGGGCGACGTGGGATGCGCTCGTCGGTCTCGGCCTCGCGTATTTGGTCGTCCGATATTACTTGAGTCGATTGACATGAAACAGGGACACCCGGATTGGGTGTCCCTTACTGTTGTCGTTATTTCTTAGGTGACATGACCGATACGCTCGACCCGAGAATTTTCGGAAGACGTGCCGGTGCTTCTGGTTCTGTCTCGACTTCACCGTAAGCAGATACACCGTGCTCGGCGATGTCGAGGCCGATATCTTCTTGTTCTTCTGTGACACGAAGACCAATCGTGACGTCGAGGAGTTTTAAGAAGGCGTAGCTACCGCCACCGGCGATGACCATCGCGATCAAGACACCGAGTGCTTGCACACCGAGTTGAGTCAAGCCGCCGCCGTAGAAGAGGCCGGCCGAACCGATGCCTGTGATCTCGACCAAGCGAGGCGAGGCGAAGAATCCGAGCGCGAGCGTCCCGATGATACCGGCAACACCGTGTACTGAGAAGGCGCAGAGCGGATCGTCAATATATTTCGCCATAAGGATGCTCGTACCATACGTGGCGATCGAAGCGAGGGCACCGATGACGATGGCGGCCCAAGGTTCGACGAAGGCGCAAGCAGCGGTGATGGCGACGAGTGCCCCGAGGACACCGTTGACGATTGTCGGGATGTCTGCCGTTTTCTTGTGAATCATGACGATGGCGAGCGCACCGAGCGCACCAGCAGCCGTGGCGAGCATCGTCGTAAGAGCGACGTAACCGAAGAATCCGTCCGCGACCGACATCGTCGACCCGGCATTGAAACCGAACCAGCAGAGCCAGAGCACGAGTCCACCGACGACCGTCAAGACGTGGTTATGACCGGCGAGTGATTCCGTTTTACGACGTGGTTTCAAGATGATGGTGGCCATAAGGGCAGCCATTCCGCCTTGAAGGTGGACGACAGCCGAACCGGCGAAGTCTTGCATGCCCATCGTCCCGAGAAGTCCACCAGCCCATACCGAGCGGGCGACGATTGGATACAGGATGGCGACGAAGAAGACGCCGAACAAGACGTAAGCAGACAATTTAGCCCGCTCTGCGAAACCGCCCCAGGCGATGGCGAGCGCGACAGCGACGAATGACAACTGGAACAAGAATTTGATGTCGATCGAGACGTTGGCCCAATCGAGGCTCGTGAACGATCCGTTCATGAAGAATCCTTCTGTCCCGAACCAACGGGTCCCGTCTCCGAATGAGAGGCCGAAGCCGACAGCCCAAAAGGCGAGTGCCGCCACAGAGAGGCTAATGATTTGTTTGACTGCGACGTGCCCGGCGTTTTTAGCCCGGAGCGTCCCCGTCTCGAGCAACCCAAATCCAAGTTGCATCGTCAAGACGAGCAAGGCGGCGATGAGTACGAACAGCGTGTCCATATAATATAAGATGTCTTCCATGTTGCGATTCCTCCTTTTTAACGATTGATGATTCAAAAGTTGTTTTCAGTGTAAGGCGAAAAATTCGACTTGGATTGCAAATTGTCAGATTATCTGACATAGTTTTTTTATGAGGGAGGAGGGCAAGAGATGGACTATAAGTCGAAGAAAGTGATTGGAATGGGCGTCATCACTGAACTGACGGGACTTTCGGAGCGACAAGTCCGCTATTATGAGTCAAAAGGGCTCGTCTTTCCAGAACGAACCAAAGGCGGTTCACGTAAATATTCTTTCCATGATGTGGAACGATTGATTGATGTGGCCTCGAAGCTCGAAGATGGTTGGCGGATTCAAGACATCAAAGATCGCGAGAAGCGCTTGTCGACGAAACAGCGTGACGATTTGATTCGTGGTCAGCTTAATTCGGCCTTCCGCACGTATCCGCCAAAGAAATGACACAAAGAAAACACAATGAAAATGCTTCACATTAGCATTATTCTAATTAATTTCTGTATAATGTTTTTGAGTTCACATACCTATAGAAGAAGAGTGTAGGAGAATTATAGAGGGGAATGACGCGACGTATGAACGATACTATTTTGAAGGCGTTTAAAGGAGAGGCGACAGACTATGTGCCCGTTTGGTACATGCGCCAAGCCGGACGCTACCAACCAGAATATCGTGAGATCAAAAAAACGAGGACATTATTCGAAATCACTCATGATGCCGAATTGTGTGCCTACGTGACAGAGCTCCCGGTAAAACAACTAGGAGTCGACGCGGCCATTCTGTATAAAGATATTATGACGCCACTTCCGTCGATGGGCGTGGATGTGGAAATCAAGAGCGGCATCGGTCCGGTCATTGATAACCCGTACCGGACGATGGAAGACGTGGAACGCTTAAAACCGCTCAACACGGACGACATCTCGTACGTGTTCGAGACGATTCGTTTGCTTCGGGAACGTTTGGAAGTACCGCTCATCGGGTTCTCGGGTGCACCGTTCACACTCGCGAGTTATATGATTGAAGGCGGTCCATCGAAGAGTTACCATCGGACGAAAGCGCTCATGTACGCAGAGCCGGACGTATGGAACGCACTTATGGAGAAGCTTGGCGACATGGTCATCACGTATGCGACGGCGCAGGCGGAGGCCGGCATTCAAGCGTTCCAGTTGTTCGACTCATGGGTCGGGACGCTCAGCCGCAAAGATTATGTTCGTTATATCAAACCAACGACAGAACGGATCTTCACCGAGTTGCGCAAGCTCGACATCCCGCTCATCATGCACGGTGTCGGAGCGAGCCATCTCGTCGAAGAGTGGCAAGACCAGCCGCTCGACGTCGTCGGACTCGACTGGCGCCTGTCGATTCAAGAAGCGCGCGACCGCGGTATCACGAAAGCGGTCCAAGGTAACCTTGACCCGTCATTCTTGCTAGCTCCGTGGCCGATCATCGAAGCGAAAGTGAAAGAAATCCTCGATGAGGGGATGAAACAACCTGGATACGTCTTCAACTTGGGACATGGGGTGTTCCCGGAAGTCGATCCGTCTGTGCTCGTCAAATTGACAGCATTTATCCATGACTACTCACGTGAAAAAATGGGAGGCAAAACATTATGAAAACCGTCGGATTACTCGTAATGGCTTATGGGACACCGTACAAACCTGAAGATATCGAGCGCTACTATACGCACATTCGTTATGGTCGCAAGCCTTCACCGGAAGCACTCCAAGACTTGACGGAGCGCTATGAGGCCATCGGTGGCGTGTCGCCGCTCGCGAAAATCACGATCGATCAAGCGGAGACGCTCCGTGACATCTTGAACGAGCACCACGTGGGCGAAATCGACTTCAAGCTCTATATCGGGCTTAAGCACATCGAACCGTTCGTAGAAGACGCGGTCGCGCAAATGGCGAACGACGGCATCAAAGAAGCGGTCTCGGTCGTATTGGCCCCGCACTACTCGTCATACAGCGTCAAGTCGTACAACGGACGGGCGCATGAAGAAGCCGCGAAATACGGCATCGAGATCCGTTCGGTCGAATCGTGGTACGATGAGCCGAAATTCATCAATTGGTGGGCGGAAGCCATCAAAACGACGTTCGCGAACTTGCCGGTGCCGGCCGAGAAGGCTTGCTTGATCGTTTCTGCGCACAGTCTCCCAGAGAAGATTTTGGCAGGTGGCGACCCGTATCCGGATCAATTGAAAGAGACGGCTGACAAAATCGCTCAAGCGGCGGGCGTACCGAACTATGAGGTCGGTTGGCAGTCGGAAGGCAACACGCCTGACCCGTGGATCGGGCCGGACGTCCAAGATTTGACGGCTGAACTTTATGAAAAGCATGGCTATGAAGCGTTCGTTTACACGCCGGTCGGATTTGTCGCGGATCACCTCGAGGTGCTCTTCGATAACGACGTGGAATGTAAAGTCGTCTGTGACCGCCTCGGCGTTCACTACGCGCGTCCTAACATGCCAAACGCGGAGCGGAGCTTCATTGAAGCCATCGCCGATCGCATGGAAAGCGTGATTGTACATCATGCGTAATGTAACGATTGTCGGTGGTGGGATCACAGGTCTCACCGCCGCTTTTTATGCCGAGCGTTATTTACCGAACGACGTCACGATCAAGCTCGTCGAGACGAGCGGACGGTTAGGCGGGAAAATCGATACGTTTGAAACGGGGGAATTTGCGGTCGAACGAGGTCCCGACTCGTACGTGTTCCGCAAGACAGCGATGACGGACTTGATTCATGACGTCGGTCTCGGCGATGAAATCGTCCGGAACGGGGTCGGGCAAGCGTACGTGCTCCATCATGACGGGCTGCATCCGATTCCGAAACAGACGGTCATGGGCATCCCGCTCGACGTCGATGCGTTCAAGGACACGACACTCTTATCGGACGAAGAACATGCCGCGCTCCGGGCGATGCTCTTATCGCCACCGGACGTCGAAGCACCGGAAACGGACGTCTCCCTTGGTTTGTACTTGCGTGAACGTGTCGGGGACCCGATCGTCGACCGGCTGATCGAACCGCTTCTTTCCGGGATTTACGCGGGAGACATCGATCAGATGAGCGCTTTGTCGACGTTCCCTCAGTTTATCGAAGGCGAGAAGAAACATGGGAACTTGTATGAAGGGATGCGACACTTGCGTCCTGAACAACGGGTCGCGGAAGTCGGCGCCAAGAAAGTTGGACAGTTCGCTTCACTCAAGCGAGGCTTGAAGTCGCTCACTGATCGTCTTGCCGAGCGACTAGAGCGCACCGAGATCATCTTGAACTGTTCGGTCGAACAAGTCGAGGAGATTGAAGGCGGCTATCGCCTGCTGACGAATCGAGGCGATATCGAGTCCGACCACCTCATCTTGACGGTCCCGCCTCGGCTCATCCGACAGTTCTTACCGAAAGTCGACAGTAATTTTCTCGCGGATATGAAACCGCACGCGACGGCGACGTGTTCGCTCGTATTCAAAGAAGACGATATCGAGTTGCCGTTCGTCGGGACGGGCTTCGTCACGAGCCAAGAGGCGGATGTGACGATTACGGCGTGCACGTTCATCGACCAAAAATGGCCGCATGCCGTGCCGGAAGGGTATCACGTCCTGCGCGTCTTTCTCGGACGTCCGGGCGCCGATGAGATCGTCGATGCGTCAGATGAGGAGATTGTCGCGACGGCGTTACGTGACCTTGGAGGCTTGATGACGATTAAAGCAGCGCCACTCGAGACGGTCGTCAGCCGGCTTCGGGACGGGTTGCCACCTTACGCCGTCTTCCATTCCGATCGGGTCCGCGCGTTGCGCGCCGAGATGGGCCGCGTCTATCCAGGGATCTTGCTCGCAGGCATCGCCTATGACGGAATCGGCATGCCAGACTGCATCAAGAGCGTCCATGAACAAATCAAAGCGCTCGCAGAAGAAGGTTAAAGATTCATGAAGGGAGGTGTCGGATTATTCCGATGGCCTCTCTTTTTGTTATAGTTATAAGCGAAACAGAAAAAGAGGAGTGGATGTTGATGACAACGTACAAATTGTTCGTATCCGATATGGATGGCACGATTCTGCACAACCACACGAAAATTGCACCTGAGACGGCAGAAATCGTCCGTGCGGCAGAAGCACAAGGGATTCGCTTTGCGATTGCGACGGGACGCAATTACTTCAACGCGAAAGAGATTCTCGACGAGGTGGGCCTCACGTGCCCGATCGTCTCTTCGAACGGCGGTCGCGTGCTGACGGAAACGGGTGAAGTGCTACATGAAATCGATTTGACGACAGAAGAGGCGCTCGAGGTCGTGTCGGTGTTGCATCAAGACCACAAATATTCGGACGTCTTCTATGAAATGTATTCAGAGGCGGGCCTCGTCGCGAGCCGACTCGATTTGATCGATGCGACGATGGAGAACTTGAAGCAGAACGGCGATGAGCGGTCGCTCGAGATGTATGAGTTCTTCCAAAAACGTTATTACGTCAACGAGGACGTCCGTCTCGTCGAAGACATCGAGGATTTCATCAAGAATGAGGCCGGACGCGTCTATAAATTCATCGCCTTTTCGAGTCATTTCGAGAAGATGTCCTCACTATGGACGGAAATCGATGAGCGCGTGGAAGGCGTTTACGTCACGTCTTCAGGCAATGACAATATCGAAGTCATGGCGAACGGGGCTGATAAAGGGCACGGCGTCAAAAAATTGGCCGAGCATTTCGGCGTCGATTTATCGGAAGTCGTCGTCATCGGGGACAACTTGAACGATGTCCCGATGTTTGAGGTGGCCGGTAAAGCGATCGCGATGGGCAATAGTCACGAAGACTTGATTGCCATTAGCCACCACGTCACAGAGCGTCATGACGAATACGGCGTCGCGAACGCATTGAAGCGCGTCATGAACGGGGAATGGAAGTAAACAAGTTGTAGCGCCGGGCCGCCGTCTCGTATAATACAATTAACGATTATCCTTAGGAGGAACCTACTGTGAAATTTATTTTCAACCCGGATATCCGGGACCCGAAACTCAACTTGGCGGTCGAGGAGTATATCCTCAAACATTTGAACGTCGAGCATGAGGATTATTTCTTGTTCTATATTAACGGCCCGTCGATCATCATCGGCAAGAACCAGAACACATCAGAAGAAGTTAACTTGAAGTATATCGAAGAGAACGGGATTGACGTCGTCCGTCGTTTGTCAGGCGGCGGTGCTGTCTATCATGATGAGGGCAACTTGAACTTCAGCTTCATCACAAAAGATGACGGCAACTCGTTCAACAACTATAAGAAGTTCACGCAACCGATTGTCGACGCCTTGAAGCAACTCGGCGTCGAGGCAGAGTTGACGGGACGTAACGATATCCAAGTCGGCGAACGGAAAATCAGCGGGAACGCCCAGTTCACGACGCGCGGCCGTATGTTCAGCCACGGAACACTCATGTTCAACTCGAACATCGAGGAAGTCGTCAACTCGCTCAACGTCTCGGAAGAGAAGATGCGTTCAAAAGGCATCAAGTCGGTCCGTAGCCGTGTCGCCAACATCACGGAGTTCTTAGAAGAAGAGATGGCGATGGAGCACTTTGTCGAGGCGCTACTCCATTCGATTTATGACGGACAGGAACCAGAACGTTACGTGCTTCGCGATGAGGACTGGGAAATCGTTCAGGATATCTCGAAAGAGCGCTATGCGAACTGGGACTGGAACTTCGGGAAATCGCCGAAGTTTGATGTCGAGTCGAAACGTCGATTCCCGATTGGTACGATCGACGTCCGCTTGAACGTCAACAAGGGTACAATCACGGAAGCGAAAATCTATGGGGACTTCTTCGGTGTCGGGGATATCCATGACGTCGAACAAGCCCTCGTCGGAACGCGGTTCGAACGCGGCGCGATTCGGGAACAATTGTCACAGCTTGACGTCAAACATTACTTCGGCAACGTCGAGCTCGAAGAACTCGTCGATCTCATTAGCTGAAGCGGGTTTTCATGCAGAAGGGCCTCCCTACAGAGGTCTTTCTTTTTGGCGTTTTCGTGACAGGTTGTCTGGACCGTTGCGTGTCGTTCCGGCGAGGCGTATCATAATCAGTGCAAGCGCTTTCGTGAGATGGAGTCAACCAATGGGAGGAAACGATATGTATCGATTTATCACTGAATGGATGGACACGAATTTGATGTGGGTGACGGAGCAACCGACATTTGATCTCGCCGTCCAAGCGATTGGACTTGAACTCGAAGGTCGAGGTATCGTCAATGACACGTTCGCGCGCGTCGTGACGGAGCAAGAGCGGACGATCCCGTCGGGCGTTACCGATGTCGCCGTACCGGTCGCTGTCGTCGATGTACCGCTTCACGTCGCAAAACAAGACGGCATCACCTTGTTGCATCTCAATCAACCGTTTGCGATGCAGACGATTGCGGGAGAGAGTATTCGGGCCGAAGCGATTTTCTTCATCACGGCGACGACGGAAGCGAAACAGTCGGCGCTCCATAAGTTGATGGACGACTTGCTCATGGACGATGAGACGTTACAGGCGCTCGTGCACGTACAGAGCCGGACCGGATTGTATCATTTGCAGACGATGGACTTGAAAGCGTTTTCTTATTGAGGCGTTTCATGTACAATGAAGATAACTGAAAAAGAGCGCGGCTGCCGTGCTCTTTTTTACGGCTCAAAAGTGAATAGTCATTCATTTTCAAAGGGGGATTATCATGGCAAACTTAGTCACGGCACTACAAGGCGTGGTGGCCGCGCATCCGAACAAGGCGGCCTACGTGTTTGGGGAAGACACGGTCAGCTACGGACAGTTCTATGGACAAGTCGAGGCGATGGCGGCGACGCTCGAGCAAAAAGGCATCGGTCAAGGCGACCACGTCGCGCTCGTCCTCGGCAACAGCCCCGCGTTCTTGATTTCGTATTTCGCGGTGCTCGCCCGAGGTGGGGTCGTCATTCCGATCAACCCTACATACACACCGGATGAGATGGCCTACATCTTGCTCGATGGCGACGTAAAGGCGATTGTCGCGTTGTCGCCGCTCGTCGCGCAAGCGGAAGCCGCACTCACGAACTTACCGCAACTCCGACTCGTCATCTCGGTCCCGTATGCAGACGTACCGGCGTTGAAGCGGGATGGGGACATCGAGTTCTTACCGTTCAGCGAGGCGTTCGCGACGACGAAAGCTGAAGTGGTCGAAGTCGATGAGGGCGAGGTCGCTGTCATCCTGTATACGAGCGGGACGACCGGGAAACCGAAAGGCGCCTTGTTGACACATCTCAACTTGTTCTCGAACGCCCATTCGATCGGGGAGTATTTGGAGATCACGCCGGAAGACAAAGCGCTCGCCGCCTTACCGATGTTCCACGTCTTCTGTTTGACGGTCATCGTCAACGCACCGCTCCTGCGCGGGGCGACGATTGTCATCTTGCCAAAATTCTCACCGCAGGACGTGTTCGACCTCGTCCCAAAACATCGCGTCAGCATTTTTGCCGGTGTCCCGACGATGTACAACTTCCTGTTGCAGACGGCGATGAAAGTTCCAGCATACGCCTCGGCGCTCAAGCATGTCCGCGTCTTCGTATCCGGTGGAGCGAGTCTGCCGGTACAGTTGCTCGAATCGTTCGAGCAAAAGTTCGAGTGTAAGATCCTCGAAGGATACGGTCTGTCCGAGGCGTCACCGGTCACGTGTTTCAATCCGCTCCACGGCGAGCGGAAAGCCGGGTCAATCGGTCCGTCAATCGTCCACGTCGAGAACAAGGTCGTCGACGAACTCGGCGAAGAGGTCGGGGTCGACGAGGTTGGTGAACTGATCGTCCGTGGACCGAACGTGATGAAAGGCTATTATAAATTACCGGAAGAAACGTCGATGACGCTTCGCGATGGATGGCTCTATACGGGCGACTTGGCGAAACGGGACAAAGACGGTTACTTTTATATCGTCGACCGGAAGAAGGACATGGTTATCGTCGGTGGCTATAACGTCTATCCACGCGAAGTCGAAGAAGTGCTCTATCAACATCCGGGTATCGTCGAAGCAGCCGTCATCGGGGTACCGGATGCCGAACAAGGGGAAGCGGTCAAAGCGTTCATCGTCACGCGAGACGAACAGGTGACGCTCGATGAGATTCGAGCGTTCGCGGCGACGAAACTGGCGAAGTACAAACAGCCGACGCATATCGAAATCATCGAGGAGCTGCCGCGGAACACGACCGGGAAGATTTTACGGACCGTCTTGAAGAGCGAGCAATTCCAACGCAATTGACGGGAGAGAAGGACGACGAAATCAGTCGTCCTTTTTTTGTTCAAAAGATTTGACACCGTTACCGGGTAGGGGTATATTGATGGTGAGGTGATAATCATGGAAGAATTCATGCATGACCAACCAATCGTTCCGCGTGAAGACGCAGAACGTGAAGCGCTCAGCAAACGGCTGCGCCGAATCGAAGGACAAGTACGTGGGATTCAAAAGATGGTCGAGAGCGACCGCTACTGCGTCGATATTTTGACCCAGACGTCAGCCATTCAAGCGGCACTCAAACAAGTCGAGATGCAACTGCTCGAACGTCACATGCGTAAATGTTTAGTCCATGCGAGTGAAACGGAAGACATGGACCCGTACATTGACGAATTGATGACAATCGTCAGCCGCATCAAGAAGTAAGGAGGTGTTCCGATGAAAACCGTCGAACTGTCGATTCAAGGAATGACATGCGCCGCATGCTCGGCCCGCATCGAGAAAGTGTTAAATAAAATGGACGGTGTCGAAGCGACCGTCAACTTGCCGCTCGAGACGGCGACGATTCGCGTCGACGACGGCATCACCGAAGACGAGCTGATCGCCCGCATCGAAAAAATCGGTTACGGCGCAGAACGAAAGGCGGAACTGACGCCAAAACACGACCTGCGCCCCCTCGAGCGAAAAGTGCTCATCTCGGCGCTGTTGTCGGCACCGCTTCTGCTCGTCATGATTACGCACATCCCAGGTGTGGCGTTCCAGGCCGATTGGCTGATGAGCCCGTGGTGGCAATTCGCGCTCGCCACGCCGGTCCAGTTTTGGATTGGGGCCCAGTTTTATAAGGGTGCTTATAAGAGTTTGAAGAGCGGCGCGGCCAATATGGACGTGCTCGTGGCAACAGGGACGTCGGCGGCTTATTTTTACTCCGTCTTCGAGATGCTCGCCCATCCGATGCATCCGTCACTCTATTTTGAGACGAGTGCCGTCCTAATCACGCTCGTATTACTCGGAAAATGGTTAGAGGCCCGAGCGAAAGAGAAAACGACAGACGCGCTCAAATCGCTTCTGTCGTTACAGGCGAAAGAGGCGATTTTACTCGTAGACGGTGAAGAACGCTCGGTCGCGATCGATTTGGTCAAAGCCGGTGACGTCATCGTCGTTCGTCCAGGTGAGAAAGTGCCGGTCGATGGGAAAATCGTCGAAGGAGAGACGGTCATCGATGAGTCGATGCTGACCGGGGAGTCGATTCCATCCGAGAAAACTGTCGGAGCTGACGTCGTCGGCGGAACGATTAACCGTTCACATCGGGTGTTGATGGTCGCCGAACGTGTCGGTAGCGAGACGATGCTCGCTCAAATTGTCCGCGTCGTCGAACAGGCCCAAACGGACAAGGCGCCGATTCAACGGCAGGCCGACCGAATTTCGGGTGTGTTCGTCCCAATCGTCGTCGCCATCAGCGCCTTGACGTTCGGGGTGTGGACACTCGGGTTCAACGATTTAGACATGGCAATTCGGGCCTCGATCGCCGTCCTCGTCATCGCTTGTCCATGTGCGCTCGGTTTGGCGACGCCGACATCGATTATGGTCGGGACAGGCCGTGCCGCCGAACAAGGCGTCTTATTTAAAGGTGGTGGCCAACTCGAATCGTTGAATGGTGTCGACATCGTTGTCTTTGATAAGACGGGGACACTCACGAAAGGGACGCCGGAAGTGGTGGCGACGTTCGGAGACGCGGCGTTCTTGAAGTTGGCCATCATGGCCGAACGCCAGTCGACACACCCGCTCGCCGAGGCGATTGGTCGTGGTGAAGGCAGCGGCCAGGTCGAACGTGTCGAAGAGTTGGCCGGTCGAGGATTGAAAGCGGTCGTGGATGGGAAACCTCTACGTATCGGTTCAGTCCGCATGATGCAAGAAGCCGGATTCGCCTTACCGGACTGGGACATGCAGGCGATGACGCCTGTCTATGTGGCTGACGAGTCTGGAATCGTCGCGGCGTTCGGTCTACAAGATCAATTGAAAGAGCGGAGCCGTGCCGTCGTGCAACATCTAGCCTTGACGAGACAAGTGTACGTCTTGACCGGCGACCGCAAAGAAGTCGCATTCGATATCGCACGTCAACTCGGGATTCCCGAAACGAACGTCATCGCCGAGGTGCTACCGGTCGAGAAAGCGGATCACGTCGAAGCGTTGAAGCGCCAAGGACGTGTCGCCATGGTCGGGGACGGCATGAATGATGCACCGGCTCTCGCCGTCGCGGATGTCGGCATTGCGTTTGGAAGCGGGACGGATGTCGCATTAGAAGCGGCTGACGTCACCGTGATGGGACAAGACATCGAGGGCGTGAATCGCGCCATCGAGATGAGTTCATTGACGATGCGTAACATTCGGCAAAACCTGTTCTGGGCGCTGGCTTATAACAGTCTGGGCATCCCGGTCGCAGCAGCGGGGCTGCTCGCCCCTTGGATTGCCGGGGCAGCGATGGCGTTCAGTTCGGTCTCTGTCGTCTTGAATGCGTTACGATTGAAAACACAAGGAGGAAAATCAACATGAATGAAACGACTTTAAAAGTAGAAGGTATGACATGCAACCATTGCAAAGCAGCGGTCGAAGGGGCGCTGACGGAATTAGACGGCATCGAATCAGCGATCGTTTCGCTCCAGGACCATCGGGTCGATGTTATCCATAACGATAAAATCTCGAAACGAGCGATGATTGAAGCCATCGAAGAACAAGGCTACGACGTCAACGCATGATTCAAAGCTCTCGCCTGACGGCGGGAGCTTTTTTTGTGATGTTCAAGCGAGTCAAAACATGCTATATTATAGGTGATAATGAGAATCGCTATCAATGGGGAAGGTGGGGGCAAGATGGAACTCGTAATGATTAGCGGCGTACTGGCCTTACTGAGTGGAGGCACAGTATTCCTCGCGCAACAGATGCGTACTCGGCCGACACGGTAAGGAAGGGGAGACCCTTCTTTTTTTGTCGATTCGTTGACGTGTGGCGAGCACATTCAGCGCCCAAGAAACGACCTCATTCCCATCTTTTGTCCATAATTGTTTGATATGATATGTAAAAACGTTGCAGAGGTGACTCGAATGTACACAGTTTATTTAGTGGATGACGAAATCAATTTGAACAAAATGCTCGTCACATATTTGGAGCAGGAAGGGTATCGCGTTCGGTCGTTCACGGACGGAATCTCGGCTCAAGCTGCCATCAAGGACGAGCCGGACCTATGGGTGCTCGATATCATGCTTCCAGACTTGGACGGGTTCCAACTGTTGAAACAAATCAAGGCGACGAACGCCTTCACGCCGACGATTTTTATTTCGGCACGTGACGAAGACATCGATAAAATCATCGGGCTCGAGATGGGTTCTGACGATTACATCGCCAAACCGTTCTTGCCGCGCGAGCTTGTCATCCGGGTGAAGAAGTTGATTGACCGGGTGTACGGCTCAAAATCGAACGAACATATCGAGTATGGGGAATATACGATTTATCCCGAGAAACGTCTCATCCGACACGAACAGGATGAAATCGATTTGACGTCGAAAGAGTTTGACTTATTGCTCCTCTTCCTCGAACATCCGGGTTCGGCGTTGTCGCGTGAACAGATTCTCGAAGGTGTCTGGGGCCATGACTATTTCGGTTCGGACCGCGTCGTCGATGATTTGGTGCGGCGCCTGCGGAAGAAATTGCATCGCTTGGAGCTCGAGACGCTCTATGGCGTCGGTTATCGACTCGTTAAGCCATGAAGCTCGATCACCTTCAGCCGAAGCGGCTCATGTGGAAAATCTGGGTGTTGATTCTCCTCATCATCGTGACGCTCGCCTTGATGATTTTATTGACGATTCGTTCCTCGATCACGCAGTTCATCGATGAACAAGTGTATGAGACGTTGCAAGATGTCGATTATTACCTGGGTAATACGAACGAGTTGGAAAATATCCCGCAAAATCCGATTGAATATGATCGGCGGCAACAAGAGTCCCGTTCGGTCAACCAGCTCATCTTTCTGCCGAACGGACGAATCATTTATGGGTCGGCCCCGCTCGAACTGACGAACCGGATGTATCAAGAGGCGATCGAACAGACGAGCGAGGTCGCTAAATATCAGACGACGATTGACGGAGAGGATGTCTACTATATCATCCGTCAAAACGAGTACGACGGGGAGCTCATCTATCAGGCATCTTATGCGTGGGACGCCTATCGCCGTGAGCTCGTTTCGACGCTCTACTGGCGCATCTCGATTTTAATCGGGGTCATTAGCTTACTGTCGTTGATTCCGGCCTTATGGATGTCGCGTGAGCTGACGAAGCCAATTGTCGAGATGGAACGGGCGGTCGAAAAAATCTCGAACCGTCAATGGGAGACGGTGCTCCCGCTCGCCCGTCAAGACGAGCTCGGCCAATTGGCCCGCTCGATTGATGCGATGCGGCAAGAGCTGCAAGAGCAGGACGTGGCCCAACAGGCGTTGCTTCAAAACATCTCCCACGACTTGAAGACGCCAATCATGGTCATCCGTGGTTACGCCCAATCGATTGGGGACGGCATCTATCCGACCGGAGACTTGAAAGGGTCGGCCGAAGTCATTGATGAAGAGGCATCGCGTCTCGAGAAGAAAGTCGTCGATTTGTTGTACGTCACCAAGCTGGAATATTTCAAAGGCCAAGAGATGCGGCTTGAACCAATCAATCTCGATAAATTGGTGGAGCTGCTCGTCAGCCGGTTCAAATTGCGTGGCAACTTGGACTGGACGGTCGAAGGACATGCCGGTGAGATGCTCGGTGATGGGGAACAGATTCGCGTCGCGTTCGAGAACGTGCTCGATAACGCCTTGCGTTACGCCGAATCGAGGATTCATATCCGTCTGTCGCACACTGAGGCAGGCGTCGAGATCACGATTGAGAACGATGGCCCACCTGTCGATGAGAACCTCGACTTGTTCCATCAATTCTCACGCGGAAAACAAGGAAAGTTTGGGCTCGGTCTCTTCATCGTTCAACGGATTGTGACGCTCCATGAGGGGACGGTCGCATTGGGAAATACAAGTGACGGAGTTGCTGTGCATTTTCACTTTCCGCCCTCGAATTCGATAAAAAAACTAAAGTTAGATTCTCGAAATTAAAAATCAGCCACTCGTTGGCTGATTTTTTTAATGGGAAATATTGGAGTTCGATTTGTGAAAACGATGATTCCTTGTTATGAATGAGAGGTAAGGCAATACATCCATGATGGAGGCAGATCAGATGACTAAGTTGACGAATGAAACAAGAGCTTTGATTCCGGTGTTTAATGAGTACGGGGAGGCGGAGACGCTCGTCTATCAATCCGATGGGGTTCAACGCTTGAAAGGCTCACCCCTTCACTTACTCGAATCCGCCTGTCTATATTACGGTTCAAGTATCCAAGGACGGATTGAAGCGGCCCGTGGCGTACTCGGCCCGCACCGGAAAACGCCCGTCATCATGGATTGGCACGCAGATACAATCTTTTTCCCGACCATCGCCAAAGAAAGCCCGGACTGTGCTTGGATCAATTTTTCACATGTGCACAAGGCGAATAAAAGTGGAAAAGGGAGCAAAATTTTATTCCATTCGGGAGAAACGGTCGATGTCCCGGTATCCAGTCACACGGTCGACAAACAAAAACAACGCGCCATCCAATTATCGTACTCCTTCCAGAAACGCTTTCACTGAAACACATTCAGTCAGGTTTAAAGATTGAAATCGATGACAACCCCCTCTATGATGAAGAAGAATAGTTCATATGTGTATTTGCACATTATCTGAAAGCGAGGGGTCAACATGTTTTTTCAAAAAATGATTGAACGAGGAAAACTGGTCATCGTGTTTTTACTCGTCGCAGTCGTTGTCGGGGTGCTCACGTTCTTCCAACTTCCGAAGCGTGAAATTCCGGAGACGAGTGTCAATATCATCTTGATTCAGACGCCATATCCAGGCGCGACCGCAGAGACGGTCGAACGGAACGTCACGAATATTTTGGAGACTGAATTGAGAGGACTCGAAGGAATCGAGAATGTGTCATCATTATCCGCATCCGAGTTCTCAAACATCACAGTCGAGTATGAAGACGGCTTCGACCGAAGTGAGCTCCAGGCGAACGTGCGCCAAGCCATCTCGGATGCCGCACCGCGCTTGCCTGAGAATGCGCTGGCACCGACCGTCAATGATTCGATCGGACAATTGCCGGTCGCTTCATATTTGTTGACTTCGGACGACCGCGAAACGTTGCAAGCGGCTCGAGAAGATGTCGAGCGGTTGGAGGAACGATTGTTGCGGACCGAAGGCGTGACCGGTGTGACAATCAAAGGATTGCCAGAAACCGAATTCGTCGTCTCGCTCGACTCGGCCGAACTCGGGGAGCGTCAACTCGCCTTCCCGGACGTTTTGACGGCCATCAATGAAGAATATAAGACGACACCGCTCGGACGCCAGTCGACGGAAGAGGGCATCTATCAGTTGGCGATCGACAGTTTGACGAACGTCAATGATATGGGCCAAGTCGTCGTCGGATCGGTAGACGGGACGCCCGTTCTACTCGAAGACGTCGGTACGGTCGAAGAGACGGAAAAAGCGGTCACCGACCTCGTCTCGCTCGATGGGATGCCCGCCATTTCCTTGACGGTCACAATCGAGTCGGGACAAGATATCCCGACGCTGCAAGAACGCGTCGATGAAGTCGTCGCCGCAGAAGTCGGAGACGTCTCTGGCGTCGAGCTCGTCCCTTATTACGAGCAGGCCAAAGCGGTCGACGCGATCTTCTCGTCGTTGACAAAAGAGTTCATCGTCGCCATGATTGCCGTCATCGTCGTCACGACGATTGGATTGACGGTATCAGGATCCATCATCGTCAGCTTGGCGATTCCATTATCGTTCTTGCTCGCGTTAATCCCGCTTCGCTTCACGGGGGTCGACTTGAACCAAATCTCCATCATCGGTGCCATCATCGCCCTCGGGATTCTCGTCGATGACGCCATCGTCGTCAACGACAACATCCTGCGTCGTTACCGGAAAGGGGATACGGCGATGGGAGGTGCCGTACGCGGGACGAAAGAAGTGTGGGGCTCGATCGTCACTTCGACGCTCGCCGTCGTCTTCGCTTTCTTGCCATTGACCCTCTTGTCAGGTGCGAACGGGAACTTTATCCGCGCCTTGCCGACCGTATTGGCGTTATCGGTGCTCGCTTCGATGGTCATCAGTTTGACTCTCGTCCCGATTGCCCAATACTGGTTGAACCGGAAACAAGTCAAAGTCTCGAAACGAGAGCCGGGTTGGTTAGGGAAACCACTCAACCGTCTCAGTAATTTCTATGCGGACACGTTGTTGCCAAAAGTTGCGAAGCGTCCATGGACGTTCGGACTCGTCGGTTTCGTCATCACGACCGCCTTGTACGGATTGATTCTATTGACACCATTCGAATTTTTCCCGGCCGCGAACCGACCAGAAGTCGTGACGAGCGTCACATTACCGGTCCAGACCGACTTGGAAGAGACGGAACGGAGACTTCAAGCCATCGAGGAAGAGTTCCAAAGCATCGATGGCGTCACCGAGACGTCCATCTTTGCCGGGAGCGGGTTACCGAGCCTGTTCACGGGTGGTCTCGACCAAACAGGTGACAACACCGGCCAAATCGTCGTCCGTGTCGATAACGAGACAATCGATGCGATTCAATTGATTGATGAGTATACGACACAAATCCGGGAAAACAACCCGGACGCTGAAATCTTCTTGGATACGCAACAACAAGGACCGCCGACTTCGGCACCTGTCGAGTTCACGATGCGCGGCGAGACAATCGACGAGCTCGTGGCGGCACGGGATACCGTGAAAGCAGACCTCGAAGAGATTGACGGCGCACTCGTCCTCGATAACATTAAAGAGCCGTTCCAAACACTCACGTATGAGCTCGACCGTGACGCGATGGCGGCCGCTGGCGTGACCGCGAAAGCGATCAGTGACCAGATTCGCCTCGTCACGGACGGGATTCCGATCGGAACGTTCGATGATGGTGTCGAACAGCGCGATGTGAAAATTGTCGTCGATGCGGAAGCAAACCGTGAGGCGCTCGCTTTAGACGATATTCTCGTCCCAGTCGAAACGGAAGCCGGCCCACCGGTCGCACCGCTCAGCACGTTCGTCACCGAAACGACGACGGAACAGATTCAACAGATTCCGCGTGAAAACGGAGAACGGACCGTGACGCTCCAAATCTTTGCGAGCGAAGGTATGGACGAGGAAGCGTTCAAACAAGACGTCGACCGCGTGCTCGCCGATGCAGAATCTGCATTGACCGATGACGGGATTGCCTTTGATCAATCGGGGGCAAGTGACACACAAAACGAGTTCTTCCTTGAACTCGCCACGTTGTTCGTCGTCGTCTTGTTCTTAATCTTCTTGATTATCGCGTTCCAGTTCAATTCATTGTCACTACCGATGCTCGTCCTGTTCACGATTTACTTGGCGATTGCCGGAGCTGTCGTCGGACTGTTCATCACACAGACGCCATTTAGCTTCATGGCTTCGATGGGGATTGTCTCGCTCGCCGGAATCGTCGTTCGGAACGCCGTCGTCTTGTTCGAGTTCATCGAGCAAGGGATTCGGGACGGCATGGCTGTCACGACCGCTGTCTATGAGGCAGGGCGGGCCCGGATTCGTCCGATCCTGTTGACGGCCTTGACCGCCGTCGTCGCCCTCTTGCCGGTCGCGTTCGGACAAGACCCACTCTTCAAACCACTTGCCATCTGTATCGTGTCAGGGATTCTGTTCTCGACGGTACTGACGCTCGTGCTCGTTCCGGCTTACTACTTGATTTTGGCGAAACGTCGCCACCGGGATAAACCGTTCACAGAGTAATTGCATGACGACAAAGGATGGCCCGAGGTGGGCCATCCTTTGTTCGTTTACGTCGGGAGACGTATGTTTTTGTGAGATGCTCTATGGGTATAATAAGAGAAG
The DNA here is from genome assembly GCF_018618375.1 of Exiguobacterium sp. E4787. Lineage (NCBI taxonomy): Bacteria > Bacillati > Bacillota > Bacilli > Caryophanales > Exiguobacterium > Exiguobacterium sp. E4787. The sequence continues at coordinate 56,116 of NZ_JACSLY010000009.1, forward strand.
GACTTCACAATATTGGAGGGAATCAAAGATGAATGATTCATACACATGGTTAAACCGCCGGACGATTCGCCCGGCTTACAGTGCGACAGGGGGCCGGGCGTGGACGAGCGAACGCGTCGTTCGTCCGGATGCAGCCCGTGGGAAGACGGTTCGCGGTGTCAAACGCGTACGTCGTCCGTATACGGATGAGCATGGAAATCGCCGTTATACGACGGGGCGCGTCGTCATCACCGATGCGGCACGCAAAGCGCGGGCCAACGGTCATGGTGAGTCGGCCGTTCAACTCGAGTTGTCGGTGCCGACACCGTACGAGCGGGTCAAAGAGATGATTCCGACGAAGAAAATCCTCGTGCCTGCCATGGCCGGGATTGCCGTCGCTGGTGGGATTGCCGGAGTCATTTATGCACTGCGCAAGAAAAAGCGGAACAAAGGAAAATAAAAAAATCGCCCAACTCGGGCGATTTTTTTATTTGAGACGATCCGCAAGAATCCGTTCGAGCTGTTGCTCGCCGAGTTCGCGCATCTCTGCTTCATTCTCTTCATCGTATGCCTCGTCAGTGAAACGTCCGACGAATTCGACTTTCCCGTTGCCGAGTTCACGGAAGACGAGGTTTTTGCGGTCCTGATAAAAGACGACGCGGTACTCTCGTCCGTTCTCGTGCATATAGTTGAACACACCTTTAATGTGGTCCATGTTCTTTTCTTCGGGTTGGTCTTCTTCCTCTTCGTCCTCTTCGAGGGCGTCGGCGAGGACTGCCGTCGGTTCTACTTCTTCCGTTTCTTCTTCAGACGAAACGGCCTCTTTCTTTTCTTCTTCTGTCATGAAAAACGACCTCCTTTACTTACTTTCTTATCATACCCGCTTTTCGAAAGGCTGACTACTCAAAATGGTGCGAGCAGACGCGGACGACGTTCGAGGATGACATGATCAAGCGATGGAACAGCTGTTGTTTGATCGACTCGGGCGCATCGACCGTTTTGAGCGCTTGCTCCATGCAGCCGAGCCAATGTCCGGCATGAGTCTCAGAGATGGGGTGGTCACGATGGATCATCGCCAAGTTACCGCCACCACGACGTTCCGTATACAGTTTCGGTCCCCCGAGCAACTGTGTTAAAAATTCGAATTGATGCGCTTTGACCCGCTCTTTGTCGTCCGGAAACAACGGCAACAAGACCGGGTCGGCGTAGACGAGATCATAAAAGGCGTCTACGAGCTGTTGGACTCCACGCTCGCCGCCGAATTGTTCATATGCACTCATGTTCATTTCCCCCTCATACGTCCAGTCTAATCGATTTTCGCTGAAATTGGGAAGGATGCGGGCTGGTCAATTTTCTTGCTGGGGTCTCGAAGGATTTCCCTCTACAAACTGCGCGGAATGGGTCATAATAAAGAAAAAAGGGAAGGGGTGTTCGCCTAAATGACGGTCACTTTTCACGTCGGGCGTTCCGGGAGCGGAAAAAGCGAATGGATGACGAAACAAGTCATCGAAGAGCTGAAGCGTGACCCGAGCGGACCGACCATCTATATGCTCGTCCCAGACCAAATGTCGTTTGAAATGGAACGGAAGATGGCGATGACCGACGGCTTGAACGGGTCGACCCGGATACAAGTCTTATCGATGCGCCGTCTCGCCTTTTTGATGATGCGCGACCGTGGCGTCGCGACCGAACAGTTTTTGGACCAGACGGGGACACATTTGCTGTTGCGCCGTGTCGTCGAGATGAACGAGGAACGCTTGACCTTGTTCCGCCGGACGATGAATCAGTTCGGTTTCTATGAGGAATTGAATGCGTTGATCACGCTCCTCAAACGAGGACTCGTCGATCCGGAGCAGTTGCTCCGCTTGAGCGAACAAGACCAACACCTTTCGCTGAAACTGCAGGACCTGTCCATCCTGTATGAAGGTTTCTTGACGATGACAGCGGGGAAATCGCTGCACGCCGAAGATTACTTTAACGTGCTGCTGCAACTGTTACCGGACATCGACTTGACCGGGACCCGGTTTTACATCGATGGGTTCAATGAATTTTCCGAGCAGGAGCTGGCAGTGCTGGTCGCTTTGGCGGAGAAGGCGCCGCTCGATGTCCTGTTGACGATCGACCCGGATTCGCTCTACCGGCCCCATCCGTCGTTCGGACCGACACAGCGTACGCTCATGCGCTTCAAAGAGCTGTTATCCGAACGGGGTATCTCGTCGAGTGACACGCCTCATACGGGTGCGCCTCGCTTCCAACATCCGAGCTTGGCCTATCTCGAGGCCACGTTTGGGCAAGTGACGGCAGCCCCGTATACCCGTCCCGATTCGAACGTCGTGTTACACGCGGCCGTCGACCGGTCGGTGGAAGTCGAGGCCGCCGTCCGTGAAGTCGTGCGTCTCGTTCGTGAGGAAGGCTTCCGTTACCGCGATATCGCGTTCGTGTCCCGTTCGCTTGAAGCGTACGGCGATTTGGCGACGCAGGCGCTACAAAAAATGAACTTGCCGTTCTTCCTCGATGAGCGAAAACCGATGCTCGATCATCCGGTCGTCGAATTACTGAAGGCGACGATTGAAGTCGCACTCCGTGGATACCGGGAAGAGCCGGTGTTTCGCGCACTGAAGACGGAATTGATTCTGCTCGATGAGGAGCATCGACGCACATCGGTCGACCGGCTCGAGGCGTTCGTGATTGAACGGGGGATTAAACATTACCATTGGCATGACGCGTGGTACTTGAAACGTCGTGCCGAGGAAGAGGCACGGTTGACCGGGGAAGAACTCGACGTAGAGACGGCGCTCAATCGCTATCGGCAAACCGTCGTCGACACGTTCGACCCGTTGTTGGATGACTTGAAGGCAGCGAAGACGATGCAGGCTTACACGCATGCCATCTACGCATTCTTGGAACGAGTCGGCGTGGCGTCCTGTCTTGCCCATTGGCGAGATGAGGCGCTCGAAGAGGCACGCTTGCTCGAGGCGCGCGAACATACGCAAGTATGGGACGCGGTGTTGCACTTGCTCGAACAGCTAGAGGCGGCCGCACCGGACGAGACGCTTTCGACCGAGCTGTTCCTCCAAATGATGGACACCGGGCTCGATAGTCTGCGCTATGCGCTCGTCCCGCCTTCTTTGGATCAATTGACGGTCACCGATTATGTTCGGGGCCGGTTGCTTGATAAGAAAGTCGTCTTCCTGCTCGGAGCGAACGAAGATCAAATCCCGCTCGTCTCGACCCAGTCGAAACTATTGACCGACCAGGACCTCGACTTCATGCACGAGAACGGCGTCCGGGCTGGGAAAGCGACCGAGCACTTGTTTGACGATGAGACGTACTATTTGTATAAGGCGCTCACTGCACCGAGTCATCGGCTGTTCGTCAGCTACGCCCTCGTCGACCGCGCCGGCAAGGCGATTCAGCCGGCCAGCTTCATCGCGGACCTGAAGGCGCGGCTTGGCGGTGGCAAGGTCGTGACGACCCACTTCGCAGAAGCCGGGGAACATCGCCCGAGCGACCAGTTGTCGTTCATCACGAACGTGAATCAGACGGCAGCGGTCACGGCGCTCGAATTACAGCGGCTCAGTCGCCACTACCCGATTCAAGACACGTGGTTCACGGTATATAACGAGCTGTTGAAACATCCGGAAGGCCGCGAGCGGATCCGGTTATTGACGAGCGCGCTCTTCTATCAAAACGTGCCCAAGCCGTTACCGGAAGACGTCGCCAAGTCGCTGTACACGAACTCGATTCGGGCGAGCGTCTCGCGGCTGGAGACGTTCCAAGCCTGTCCGTACCGTCACTTCGCCAGTTACGGCCTTCGTTTAAAAGAGCGCCGTTTGTATCGCTTAGAGGCGCCAGATATCGGCAACTTGTATCATCGCACCATCGAGCACATGTCGCAGACCGTGCAGATGGAAGGGAAAGAATGGCGTGATGTGAGCCGGGAGGAATGTTCTTCTCTCGCTGAGGCGGCCGTCGAGCTCGTCACACCAGAGATTCAAAACGCGATTTTGATGAGTTCGAACCGGTATGGCTATTTGAAGAAGAAATTGACCGACGTCGTCAGCAAGACTGCGGAAGTGTTAATCGAGCAGTCGAAACGAGACGGGTTCGATCCGGTCGCCTTTGAGCTCGCTTTCGGCAGCGGCAATTTCCCGCCGGTATCGTTCACGCTCAGTAACGGGGCGACGTGCGAACTCGTCGGTCGGATTGACCGGGTCGATACGGCTTCGATTCACGACCAATTGTACGTTCGGATCGTCGATTACAAGTCGAGTAAACGAGAGATCGACTTCGCCGAGATTTATTACGGGCTCGCGATGCAGATGCTCATCTATTTGAAAGTGTTGATTGAGCAGGCGAACGCCTGGACGCAAGAGAACGTCGCCCCAGCGGCCGCGCTCTATTTCCACGTCCATCGCCCGCTCGTCGCTCCGGCCGAGACGGATACCGACACCGAACGCAAGGTGCTCGAGTCGTATCAGATGCAAGGGTTGCTCGTCGATGATCCGGCCATTTTAGAGATGATGGACCGGACGGCGAAACTCGACCAGAAAAAATCAATCGTCATCCCGGTCAAGTACAAGAAAGACGGGACGCTCGATGCGAACACGACGAAAAAAGTCGTCTCGCCACCGCAACTCGAACAGTTGATGGACCATGCCATCGATTTGGCCCAATCGAGCGCCGAGGCGATGTATGACGGTGAAATCGGGGTCGAACCGTATGAGTATAAAGAACGCCGGCCATGCCAGACGTGCCCGTTCCAAAGTGTCTGTCACTTTGATGAGGCGTTGTCCAACGAGGCACGGCAATTGAAAAAGCTAGAAAAAGATGACGTCTTGTCAAGATTAGGAGGTGACGTCGATGCAGTGGACGAATGACCAACAAGCGGCCATTGATGCCAGAGGATCGCACGTGCTCGTCTCGGCGGCAGCCGGTTCCGGCAAGACGGCAGTCCTCGTGGAACGACTTGCGAGCCGTCTCTTGGATGAGACGGACGAACTGACGGCCGACCGCATGCTCGTGGTCACATTCACGAATGCGGCCGCGGCCGAGATGAAGCGGCGAATCGCCAAAGCGCTCGATCAAGCGCTTCGTGACGACCCGGAGAACGCATATATTCGCAAACAACGCCAAATGCTCAACCGAGCACTCATCACGACGATTCACTCGTTCTGTCTCGAGGTGATTCGAGAGAATTACTATTTGCTCGACCTCGACCCGGCGTTCAAAATCGCTGAAGAGCGTGATTTGGTGCTCTTGCAGGACGATGTGCTCGAAGACGTGCTCGAAGACGCTTATGGCGAACAAGACCAAGCGTTCTTCGCCTTGATTGACGCCTATACGTCCGACCGCGGGGACAGTGAGATTGAGGAGTTGATTCTCGGACTTTATCACTATGCGCGAACACTGCCTGACCCGGAAGCCTATCTGGATGAGCTCGTCTCGTTATATCAATTTGACGGGGACCCGGACGATGAGCAATTGCTGATCGAATTCGGTCACCTGCTTTGGGTAGACATCGAGAAAGCGTTGCGTCAACTTCGTCGCGTCGCCATCGAGCTTCGGCTCGCCGGTTATGAGACGCAATCCGAGAACGTGCAACAGGCGATTTTGCCGTTCGCGAACCTTGATCCGGACTCGTTCAAGTGGAGCGAGCTCGAGACGGCTTCCCGCGCCGTCAAATTCGGGACGATGAAATCCGTCCAAAAGAAAGAGGAACATCATGTCTACCACACGGTGTTGAAACCGGCCTACGACCAGGCGAAGAAGAAGTTGAGCGAAGCGACCGCACAGGCCGGCACGAGCGGAGCGGACTATTTAGAGGTCTTGATGACGCAACGTCCGCTCGTCGAGACGCTCGTCAAGACCGTCCGGACGTTCGGTGCTGCCTATGAGCAGGCGAAGCGGGACCGCGCTTTCGTCGATTTCAGCGACCTTGAACATTATGCGCTCGCGATTTTGCGCGACGGGGACGGACCGTCCTCGGTCGCATCGCTCTATAAACAGCGCTTCGCCGAAGTGTTGATCGATGAGTATCAAGATACGAACGAGATCCAAGAAACGATTATCGGACTCGTCAGCCACGAAGCCGAACACGTCGGCAACTTGTTCATGGTCGGCGATATCAAACAATCGATTTATCGGTTCCGCCATGCCGAGCCGCGTCTGTTCATCGAAAAGGCGACCCGGTTCAAACAAGGTGGTTCGGGACAACGGATCGACCTGTCCCAAAACTTCAGGAGCCGGGCCGAAGTGCTCCATGGCATCAACGACTTGTTCGTCCGGTTGATGGACGAGGAAGTAAGTGAGATCGAATACGATGAGGCGGCCCGACTCGTGCCAGGCCGGGCGTATGAGGAGCTCGAGGCGAGACCTGAGCTGATTCTCGTCAATGGTGAGAGTCGTGATCTCTCGAAACAAGAGCTCGAAGGACGCGCCATCGCGACCCGGATTTTAGAACTTGTCTCGGGCGAGGAACCGTTCAAAGTGACCGATGAGGCGACCGGCTTGCTGCGGTCGTGCGAATATCGCGATATCGTCATCTTGGTCCGCTCAAAAAAAGAGCGCGTCGAACAGCTGATGGATATTTTGACACAGTACAACATCCCGGCCTATACCGATTCAGACGGCGGCTATTTCCAGGCGACCGAGATTCGCATGATGCTCGCCGTGTTGAAACTGATTGACAATCCGCTTCAAGACATCCCGCTCGCGGGAGCGCTCCGTTCACCGATGTTCGGCTTCAGTGACCAAGAACTGGCCAAGATTCGTCTTGAATCGGAGGACTCGTTCTTCGAGGCGCTCAAAGCGAAAGCGGACGATGAGGATGACCTCGGTCTGAAGTGCGGCGATGTGCTCGACGCGTTGTCAGCGTGGCGCACGTTCGCACGGAACCATAGCTTGTCGGAGCTGATTCAACAAGTGTTCAACGACACCGGCTTCTACGATTTCGCCGGTGGCTTGCCAGGTGGGAAAGGACGCCAAGAAAACTTGAAGGCGCTCTATGATCGGGCCTTGTCCTATGAACGGAGCGGATACCGCGGTTTGTATCGCTTCCTCCGCGTGATGGACCGACTGCAAGATAACGGTGAGGATTTGTCAGAGGCGCGTTCGCTCGGCGAAGAAGAGAACGTCGTCCGAATCATGACGGTCCATAAGTCGAAAGGACTGGAATTCCCGGTCACGATCGTCGCCCAGCTTGGAAAGCAGTTCAATAAACGCGACCAAATGCAGCGCGTCATCTTCCATAAACGGTATGGCATCTCGCTCGACGCCATCGATGTCGTCACCCGGACGAAGACGGAGACGTTCGTCAAAGAGATGATTCGCCGCGATCTCGATGCCACGATGAAAGCCGAAGAGATGCGCGTCCTGTATGTCGCCCTCACCCGTGCCAAAGAGAAATTGATTTTGGTCGGGACGATTAAAGAACCGGGGAAACAGATTCAGCAGTGGCTGCACGTCGAGCAGACCGGGACGACGTTATCGGCCGAGTCGCGTCGTGACGCGAAGACGTATCTCGATTGGGTCGCTCCGGCACTCCTGAAACTTGAAGGGGCTGCCTCGTTCTTAGAACAACAGGGCTTGCCGGTTATCGCTCCGCAACAAGAAGCGACACCGTGGACGTATCGCATCATCGGTGAGGAAGATTTGGCAGAAGTCGCCACGCTCCAAGAGATGATGGCGCAGCTCCATCACGTCAAACAGTTCGAGGCGATCGATTTTCCGGTGAAAGACGAAGCGAACGTCAGTGAGTTCGTCCACAAGGCGTTCGCCTACGCCTATCCGGCACAGGCTGCGACGGAGACAGCGGCCAAACAAACGGTGACCGAATTGAAGCGGGCGCTCCAGCTTGAACAGGCGGCGTTCGAAGAGACGTACCGGGCGACGGACACCCCGTATCGAGAACCAAAATGGAAGCAATCTCCGCAGACAGGAGCCGAACGGGGGACAACGCTACATCTCGTCTTCCAATTGATCGACCCGTCCGAGCCGCTCGATGTCCAAATCGACCGCTGGGAAGCGGAAAGCATGCTCAGCCCGGTCGAGGCCGAAACGGCACGGCTTGCGAGTCCTGAAATCGAGGCGTTCTTTGCCTCGGAAACGGGACGCGCGTTGACAGCAGCGCTTCAAACTGGGACAGGTTGGCGTGAGCTACCATTCACGTACACGGTCCCGGCCGAGCGAGTCAATCCAACGGGGACGTTCACCGACGAGCACGTGCTGATCCAAGGGATTATCGATTGTCTGTTTTATGACGGAGAGACGTATGTACTTCTCGATTATAAATCGGACTCTGTGCTTTTCTCGAGCGACTCCCGTGACGCGGCAAAACAGATGTTACGTGACCGCTATCACGTCCAACTCTCGCTTTATCGTGAGGCGATTGAGGCGATTTGGGGAATCACGGTCGGGCAGATGCTCATTTATTCGCTCGAATTGCAGGAAATTGTTGTATTATAATGTAGACGTTGTGAAGAAAAAGGGGTACGGTTATACACCGTACACCCTTATTTTTTGTGATTACGAACTGAATCCGTTAAAATAATGGAATGGGATAAAAAATGGAGGAATCGTCATGGTAAAAATTTTACTAGCAGAAGATGAAGAAGTATTACGCATGCTTGTTTTAGATACATTAGAAGATGAAGGATATGACATTGATGAAGCGCCAGACGGCCTTGAAGCCTATCGGCTAATCGAACAGAACGAGTACGACCTCGTGATTGTCGACCATATGATGCCAGGCATGACCGGTCTTGAGGTCATTGAGAAAGTACGAAAACTGCCAGGACGCCAACATACGAAAGTGATGATGCTCACGGCGAAGAGCCAACAATCTGATCGTGATTGCGCGAATGAGATTGGCGTCGACTACTTTATTTCGAAGCCGTTCAGTCCCCTTGAATTGGTGAAGATTATAGGAGGCATCGTGAATTGAACAGATGGTTTAAACAAAAACTCGGGCGCGAACTCATGGTCGTCCTCTACTCGTTCCTCGCGCTCGCGCTCGTCGGCTCGATTTTCATGTACATGTACATGGAAGAACGAGTTGCGGCGAACGAACAACGGTTACAAGATGTCGATGAGCGGATTGACCGGTTGAACGTGCTTTGGGACGACTGGCAAGGCGCTCAATATGATTCCCGCGGCTTCCTCTTGTTTGGGGATACCGAGGCGCTTGAGCGGGCCCGTGCCAAAGAGAACGAGTTCCAACAAGAGATTAACTGGTTCAAGAGCGTCGTCCAGACGAAACAAGGTGAGATTTTCGCGGAGGATTTGCAAGAGTTTCATGACTTCTATTTCGGTGTCATCCTTCCGGTGACGACGGAGTACGGTCAATTGCGGGCAGAAGGTGAAATCACCGAGACGACCATCGACCCAGAGACGGTGTTGGCGTTGCCGACAGCCCAGCGTTTGATTGAGCAGGGCGTCGTCCCGTACAGCCCAGAGCGCGGGATTGATACGCTCGGACCGATTCAACAGATTGAGACATCATTGTCAGATTATAAATCTTTGATGAATAGCGAGAAACAAAAAGTGTACGATGCTTGGAAATTGAATAACGATATTCTTCAATTCCTCTGGATTGCGAGCATTTTGTCGTTCGCGGCATTGATTTTACTGTTCATCCAACCGTTCTTGCGCCGTCAAACGCGTTTGATTTCGAGACTTTCAGTCGCGTCTGATCGCTTGTTGAAAGGCGAAATCGTCGATTTGAGTGATCAGATGGAACGCGAAGATGAGATCGGGATCATGTCACGGTCGTTCAACAAAATGGCCGAGACGCTTCGTGACAATGAACGTCACTTGATTGAGAAAAATCACGAGCTGCAAGCGCAACAAGAAGAGTTGATTGCGCAACAAGAAGAGCTTCAGGCACAGCAGCAAGAGCTTGAAGAAATCTTGGAGCAGACGCAACAGAACGAGCAGCACTTGGCTTACCGCAACGAATTGACCGAGACGCTCGCGGCCCGCGACTCATTGACGGCCTATCCAGAGATTATCGAGAAGCTCGTCGCCATCACCGACTCTGAAGTCGGGGCGCTCGTCTTCCTCGATGCGACAGGCTCATTCTCGATCACGAGCCACGGCTTGAACGAAACGCTCACGCGTCAATTGCTCGATAGCGAGAATTCGGTCTTGACGCGGGCGATGACACTGCGGACGACCGTCCATTCGTCGAAACAAGTCGCGAGCGACCATCCGCTCCCGTATCCATACTATATGTATGAGACGGCCGTGCCGGTCCATGATCCGACGGATGACTCGATTATCGCGTTCATCTATCTCGTTCGTTATAAAGACCGCTTCACGCAGACACAAATGGGCGACATCATGTCGTTCGCCCGTCAGTTGTCGCTCTCACTTCTCCGGATGCGTCTGTTTGAAGAGATGACCCGTGAGAAAGGGAAGACGGAACGGATTCTCGACTCGATTCGCGAGGCGGTCATTTACGTCGAACACTCGACCGATGACGTCTTCGTCAACCGTCCGCTCTATGAGATGTTCCCTGAGCTTGACGAGATCACGTCGAGCGAACTCGCGGAACTCTCATGGAACGAATGGCGCGAGACGATTTCAACGACAGTCGATCAAGAAGACGATTTCTTGAAGTATACCGATCGTTTGTTCACGGACGACTTCCCGCATGACAGCGTGAGTTTCTCGATTCGTAAAGGGGAGATGAACCTACAGATGTATGCGGAACGCATCGTCGTCGGTGGGTTATCGAAAGGAACGTTACTCGTCTTCCGTGACATCACGAGCGAGACCGAGGCGGAGCGCTTGAAGAGCGAGTTCATCTCGACCATCTCCCATGAATTACGTACCCCGCTCTCTTCGATTTATGGGTTCACCGAGCTCATGGTCAAGAAGCAGTTGCCGAACGAGAAGCAAGCGAAATACTTGCAGACGATTCATGCCGAGACGGAGCGCTTGACGCATCTCGTCAACGACTTCCTTGACGTACAACGGATGGAAGCCGGCAGTCAAATGTATGACCGCGAACAGCTCGACGTCGAGCCGGTCATTCGCGATATGATGACGTTCTATGAGGCGTCATCGTTGAAACACCAGTTCGAGCTCGTCACGGCCGATGATCGCCCGTACGAACTGTTCGCCGACTGTCAGAAGTTCAAACAGTTGATGAGTAACTTGCTCTCGAACGCCGTGAAGTATTCGCCGCGTGGCGGGAAAATCACAGTCGAACTGGCCCATCACGACCAATCCATTTCGATTAAAGTGAAAGACCAAGGAATCGGGATTCCGAGCGATGCGCTCGACCGACTCTTCGACAAGTTCTATCGTGTCGACAATTCGGACAGCCGTGAAATCGGCGGTACCGGACTCGGCCTTCCGATCTGTCAGGAAATCGTCCGCGGTCACGCCGGTCAGATTCATGTCGAGTCGGTGCAGCATCAAGGCTCGACGTTCACGGTCGTCATTCCAAGTTATGAATACGCCGTCCGTGAACAAGAAACGACGACAGCTTAATCACGTCAGCAACGCAAGGCGCCTATCGATCATCGATGGGGCGCCTTTTTGGTGGAAGCGAAGATTTTTCAATCACCTGCTTGACCGTAAAGCGAGCGACTCGTGTACAATAGAGATTGTACATAATGGAAAGGGGGACTTTGAATGCCATTGACTGCATTCCTACACACGCACGTCACGAGCTGGATTTTATTACTCGTCTTGTTCGCTGTCGCCTACGTCGGCTATAAGAACGCGAACAAGAGCGGGAAGATTGCCCACATGGTGTTTCGACTCATGTTGCTCGTCGCGTTCGGCACAGGACTTTATTTGTATTTACAATTGAACGGTGGCGGCATGTTCTATCACGTGAAAATCACGGTCGGACTGCTCACGCTCATCTTCGGTGAGATGACGCTCATCCGTGTGAAGAAGAAAAAACCAGCGAACGCGATGTTCGGCGGTTTCGTCGTACTTGCACTCGTGACGATTTTCATCGGCTATGCGTTGCCATACGGACAGTCGTTCTTTAGCAATTTCATTTAAGGTTGATTCCCATTCCGCACATTGGAGTGGGATTTTTTTGTTTGTCCGTAAATTATTAGGGGAAAATAAAAAAATCAGTGATAACGATGATGAGGTGAAATGATGGAACAACAAATGAATGAATGGTCACGCGTCTTGCACGCGCGAAGATGGATGAAACAAACGGAATCGTTCCTGCCGCTTTGGCACGGATATATCGGCTATAAATATGGATTGTTCGATGCACTCCAAGGCGGTGCCAGCTTTGCGGAGATGACGCTTCGCTTGAAGCAACCGTTGACGAAGCTCGCGCTGGAGCGTTGGCTTGAAGTGGGGGTCGCCGTTCGTCATTTGAAGAAGAGAGGCTGGCGTTACTTCCCGACACGTAGTTTGAAATATCAATTGTCGCATGAGGATGAGCGCAGTATCGGTTTCATGCTGCAAGAGATGATGGAGCTGCATATCCCGGCGCTCATCGCTTACCCTGACTTTTTAGAGTCGGGCAAACAGAAGACGTTCGATGGGGCGACGCATGGACAGGTCGTTGCACAGACGTCGACGCTCGTCGAGACGGTCGCTTTCCCAGTCGTTCAACAACTGTTGCGTCAGGCCGACGTGAAGACGATGCTCGATATCGGATGCGGGCACGGTGGTTACTTGCGTAAACTGCATGGCCTCGAACCAGAGTGGAAGTTGACCGGGATTGACTTAGAAGAGGACGTCATCGCCGAAGCCCGGGAGCAGGATGAGTCAGGCGATATTCGTTACGAAGTGGCCGATTTCATGGAATGGGATCATGAGGACCGGTTCGATGCCGTCATGATGAATAACATGCTCTATTACTTCTCGCCAGAAAAACGAATCGAATTGCTCGAACTGATGCTCGAGAACCTCGAGGCGTCCGGTGTCGCCGTCCTCGTCACTCCGCTCGCAGAGACGCCGCTCGGCTCTCGGTTTGCCTCGGCGTTCAATGCGTTCATGACCCTCCACGACAACTTGCATCCGTTACCGACAATTCGAGAGTTGCGCCGTCAAATGCAGCAAGTCGGCTTTGAAAATATTCGCTTTATCCCATTCATCCCGGAAGGATCATGGTATATCGTCATTGCCGAGCGCGGCAATTGACACATGGCGGACACACGACGAGCCGATTCAAATTTGAACTTGTCTCCAGTCATTTCTATAATGAGATAGAAGCATAAGAGACTATTCACATAGGGAGTTGTTCAACGTGTCGGAAAAAAGAGTCGCCGTGATCGGTGCCGGACCAGGAGGACTTGCGGCTGCGATGCTGCTCGCAAGCCGTGGTGTGAAGGTAACAGTATTTGAGAAGCAGGCGTTCGTCGGTGGACGAACGTCTCGTCTTCAAGTCGGAGAATTCGCGTTCGATCGTGGCCCGACTTTTTTAAATATGCCGTATATTTTAGAAGAGATTTTCGAAGAGACGGGTCGCGATTTACATGACTACGTCGAGATGAAACGCCTTGAACCGATGTACGACCTTTATTTCGATCGAGGGAACCGGGTACTGTCGATGACGACCGACCGTGATCAAATGCATCAGGCGATTGAAGAGCAATTCCCTGGGAACGGGGAAGGCTATGAACGTTTCATGGCCGAACAAGCCATCAAGCTGTCGAAGTTGATGCCGGTCCTGCAGACGGCGCATGACAAGCTGACGGATTACGTGGCTACACGCGTCTTGAAGGCGTTGCCGTTCTTGTCGATTGGTAAATCGTTATATGACGTGTTATCGGAATACTTCACGAGCGAGGAGCTGAAGTACGCCTTCACGTTCCAAGCCAAATATTTAGGGATGTCGGCTTGGGATTGCCCTGGCGGCTTCTCGATTTTGTCGTATATGGAGCATGCCTACGGCGTCCATCATCCGATTGGCGGCGTGAACCAACTATGTACAGCGATGGCGCGCGTCATCGAAGAAGAGGGCGGTGAGATTCGTCTCGGAGAAGGCGTTGACCGTCTCTTGCTCGATGGGAAGCGTGTCAACGGTCTCGTGGCGAACAACGTGCATTACGCGTTCGATGAAGTGATTGTCGGGGCCGATTTCGCCCATGCGATGACGACGCTCGTCCCGAGCGATGCGCTCACGCGTTGGAGTCCGAAACAACTGAAGAAGAAGCGCTACTCGTGTTCGACGTTCATGCTCTATCTCGGGCTCGATCGCGTCTATGACGACGTCGCCCATCACTCGATTCATTTCGCAGACGACTACGAGCGTAACGTGAAAGAGATGACGCAAGACTTGAAGCTGAGTGAAGACTTCTCCTTCTACGTGCAGAACGCGTCAAACATTGATCCGACGCTGGCACCAGCCGGTAAATCGTCACTCTACGTCCTCGTGCCGGTCCCGAATAATCTGTCGAACTTGCCTTGGGAGAAGCTCGAGGCGACGATGACGGAACGTGTCCTCGATGCGCTTGAGACGCGTTCACCGTATCGCGACATTCGTAACCATATCGAGGTCATGCAGCCGCTCACGCCGAACGACTGGGAAGCGTTTGGTGTATATGAAGGAGCCACGTTCAATCTCGGACACAACTTATCGCAGATGATGTATTTCCGTCCGCACAATCAGTTCGAGGAACTCGATCACGTCTGGCTCGTCGGAGGGGGCACTCATCCAGGCAGCGGACTGCCGACGATTTTTGAGTCGGCGCGGATCACGGCGAACCTATTGCGTGACCGGGCAGGTGTCGGCCAATGAACATCAGCTTCGTCGGTGCCGGAATCGGGTCGCTTTACGCGGCCTTGCTCCTGACCCATAAATATCCGTCGCTACACGTGACCATTTATGAGAAAGAATCCCGCGTCGGGGGGCGACTCAATTATGTCGAATTCGAGAACGGCGCCCGCGTCGATGAGGGGCCGACCATCGTCCTGTTACCCGGGAAACTGAAAAGTCAGCTTCAAGAAGCCGGGTTCCCGGAACGTGAGCTCGAACTGCTTGAAGTCGACCCGCTCTATCGCCTCCGTTATGAGGATGGGACGACGTTCTATAAATATCGCGATATCGAGCGCCAGGCGGCCGAAATCGACCGTCTTTTCAACGAGGGTGCCGGATTCAAAAAATATATGGCCCAAAAACGAGAAGAGTATCGCCTCGGCTTCGACGCGTTCTTGGACCGGGGCTATAAGAGCAAGACAGATTTGTTCGAGCCGAAGTTATTGATGCTCCTCATGCGCTTGAAGGCGTATGAGACGGCCCACGAGAACATGAAACGCTTCTTTAAGGACGAACGTCTTCGTGTCGCCTATAGTCTGCAAACGCTCTACATCGGCGGCAACCCGTATGACACGCCATCCCTCTATGGCTTGATTCCGTATCGGGAGCAAGAAGAGGGGATTTGGTACGTCAAAGGAGGATATTTCTCGCTGGCGACGAAAATAGAACAAGAGTTGAAGCGCCGGGGCGTCACGTTCAAGCTGAACGCGAACGTGGAACGCGTCCGCGTCGCCGAAGGTCGGGCGGATGCGGTCGTCGTCGACGGAGTCGTCCATCCGTATGATGCGGTCGTCGTCAACGGCGACTTCCCGCTCATGGAACGCTTGATTGATGGCGTCAAGCCAAAGTCGTATGAACCGTCGAGTGGGACGCTCTTGTTGTATTTTACCGTGAACGGGGACATCGACTTGCCGGTCCACCAATTCGATTTGCCGACTGATTTCGCCGGGTCGATGCGGACCATCTTCGAAGATGGTAAACTGAGCAAGTATCCAGCGATGTATACGTTCAATCCGTCCCTCATCGATGACTCGCTCGCGCCGACGGGGACGAGTGTGCTGTACGTACTCGTACCGGTACCGCGTAAATTGGAACGGAAAGACTTCGAAGCGAGCGGTGCGATCGAGCATTTGATCGGCCGCATCGAACGGATGGTGCCCGATTTCAGAGACCGTGTCTTGGAAATGAAAGTCCGGACGCCGATGGACGCGGAACGATTCGGCTTGTTCGAGGGTGGAAGCTTCGGCATCGCCCCGAAATTGGCCCAATCGGCCGCGTTCAAACCGCAGGCCCGTCCGTATGCCCAGATCGACCGTCTCTATGCGGTCGGGGCATCGGTCCATCCATGCGGAGGCGTTCCGATCGTCATGATCGGCTCGCAACTGTTAGTGAAAAGAATGGAAGAAGAAATGGGGGCATTGTACCATGACGACACAAGAAGCGTATCGTCAATGTGAAGACGTAATGAAAAAAGGCTCGCTCACGTTCTATCGGGCCTTTTCCCTGCTCTCTAAACCTGACCGCCAAGCCGTGGCTGCGGTCTATACGTTTTGTCGGACACTCGATGACGCGGTCGACGAATCTGACAGCCCCGAGGAAAGTTTGACGCATTTTTTGGCCGAGTTCGATCTTTTCTTGGCGGGCGAACCATTGCCGGATGCGCTTTGGGTGGCGCTCGAGGATGTCTGGAAGCGATACGACATGGACGTCGAACCGTTCTTCGAGTTGGCCGAAGGCATGAAATGGGACTTACATAAGACGCGCTATGCGACGCTCGAGGAGACGGAGCAGTATGGCTATTACGCGGCCAGCACCGTCGGCTTGATGCTGTTACCGATTCTCGCGCCGGACGCCGATGCGGCTGGACGCCAGCAATTGAAGCAAGGCGCCATCGATTTAGGAATTGCCATGCAGTTGACGAACATCTTGCGCGACGTCGGGGAAGACCTCGATCGGGACCGGATTTATGTGCCCCAATCGTTGCTCGCCGAGTTCGGTGTCGCGGAAGCCGATTTGTTTGCGCGGCAAGTGACTCCGGCGTTCATCGACGTCTGGGAGACAGTGGCCCGTCGCGCGGAAGCGTTATACAGCAGCGCCCGGGAGACGCATCACTTGTATCCTGTGACGAGCCGGAAGCCTGTCGCGGCGGCAGCGCTCCTCTATGAAGGAATTTTAGATGCGGCCCGGCAGAACGGGCATGACGTCTTCACGAAGCGGGCGTATGTCTCGACGATTCAAAAAGGCAAACTGTTGACCAGATTATAAGCAAGGGCGGTCGTCTTGAGACGGCTGCCTTTTTTGCGCACAAAAAAACCACTTTTGGCGGGGGACCAAAAGTGGTGTAAGCGTTATGTGATTCGTTCATCGGGGAAACGAACGAATCGGACGTGATGAACCCTAAAGATGTGCCTCGTTTCATGGGGAATGAAACAATGGGGCATCTTCGCTGAAGCAGGATGCTTGATGGACTAAGGGGGAACATCAGATGCATGCTGTTCCAGCTGCGGGATACGAGTGGGGAAACTCGCTCATCACTTTTTTCTCGGGTGTGACAAGTTCAAAACGCGATAGGCTCGGGGAAGCCATTCGATCGCTACAGGTGTAACTAACGTTACAAAACTGCTTGAACTCGAATATGATATTATCACGTCTGTCCCGTGTCGACAAGTGTCGAATCCTCTGTTCACAAAATGTTCAAATTGTCAGAGGTATGTCCTCTAACATCGATCGGGCCGCGAATTGTCCTGAAAGCGTCACCATCGGGCTACCGCCACCAGGGTGGGTCGAACCGCCCGCAAACCAGATGTTTGAGACGTCTTCGGAACGGGCCGACGGACGGAAGAACGCTCCTTTTTTCGAGTTGGCCGACGTCCCGTACAACGCTCCGTAATAGGCGTAAAAATCACGGGTCAAATCGAGTGGAGTGACGCGGCGATGGAACAAGACATCGCTGTCTTCCCAATCGACACCGAACGTGCGGAGCCGTCGACGAATCAAATGCTCATACGTCTCGGCATCGATATCGGTCATATGGGCCGGCGCATTGACGAGGATGAACAAGTTATCGCCTGCTTCTCCCATTGACGGGTCGGTATGGGCCGAGTTCGAGATATAGATCGTCGGCTCATCGGCATAGCGTTCCTCTTCAAACAAGGCCCGGAACTCGGCCTCGTAGTCGTCTGAGAAATAGACGTTGTGGTGGGCGAGGTTCAATCGTTTGTTCAAGCCGATCATGATGACGAAAGCGGACACCGATGGCTCGATCGTGTCGCGTGTCGGTACCGGGAACGAGGGACGGTCCATGGCGTCGACGAGACGCGGATATTGCGTGAGCAGTTCCCCGTTCAGAAGGACGGCATCGCAAGACATGACCTCTTCGTGGTCGATGACGACCGCGTGTGCCTTCCCGTTCGTCACTTCGATTTTCGTCACCTCATGGCCGAGCCGGAACTCGACGCCGAGCTCGCTCGCCCGTTTCGCGAAGCCTTTCGCAATCGTCCAGTTCCCGCCTTTGGCGAAATAGACGCCGTCATTCAGCTCGAGATGCGAGATGAGCGCGAACGTGCCCGGAGTGACGTATGGGCTGCTGCCGATATACGTTGCATATCGATCGAGCGCTTGGATGATGCGCGGGTCCTTGAAGTACTTTTTGTGGAGCGCATGCAGGCTCTTGAGCGGATGTACTTTCATCATATCGGCCCAAAGACCGGTATCGATTTTCGAGTCCATCCGCGTGAAGAAGCGGTGATTGGCAATCTCGAACAGTTTTTCCGCCTCGTCTAAGTAAGCGGCCAATTGATTTTTATCGGCTTTATCGCCGGTCAGACGGCGCACCTCAGCTTCCATTTTTTCGCGGTCCGAATCGAATGTGAACGTCGAACCGTCGGAGAAGTGGTTGACCGTGTGCGACTCGAGTTTGACGAGCTCAAAATAGTCATCCGGGTTGGCGCCGCTGTTGCGGATGACGGAGCGGAACACGTCCGGCATCGTAATCGTATTCGGTCCGAAGTCGAAGCGGTGTCCATCGGTGATAATCGGCATGAGCTTCCCACCGACATGCTCATTCTTTTCAATGACGGTCACGTCGTAACCGCGGGCGGCCAAGGTGACGGCGGCACTCAAGCCGCCGAGACCGGCCCCGATAATGGCGATATGTTTCATAGTATGCCTCCTAATTATTGATACGTCCGGCCTTTCCATGAAATCGGCTTCCGTCGCCATTTGCGCACGACCGCGCTCGACAAGAGGAGCAAGTAGGCGATGAGACTGAACGGGTGGAGCCAAAACTGGCGGCCACCCGATTTGACATCGATGGCGAGGCGCGCGAGCAAAACGAACGCGCACGCCAAGAATGAAATCCAGTCCATGCGGACGAGAAAGACGATGAAAGCAGACAGCTGGATGCCGTAGTAGAGAAAGAAATAAAGGGCGATGCCCACTGCTTCATTCATTCCCTTGAATACGTTCTTTGAAAACCCATTCCAGACTTCTTCATTCGTTGCATACATGTCACACGTGATATACGGCGAGACGTTGACGAGCGACGTGATCTTTTTCCGACGTTTGAACTCGCGGCAGAGATCGATGTCGTCAATCAATGAATCATGAATCGAGGCGTGCCCTCCGACATCCTCGTAGCTCGCCCGCTCGACGAGGACGTTCATCCCGTTGGCCGCGGCGAAGGCAGGATGACGGACTTTTCGCCAAAACAGGGGCAAATGCTGGGCGATTAAGACGTGCTGCATCGGAATCAACAGTTTGCCGAGCCAAGTCGGTGTCGGGAAACGGGGGAAGCCGGACAAGAAGACCGCTCCTTCGCGGGCGAGTGTGCCGTGAAGTCGACCGATGAACGTCGGGTCGATCGTCACGTCGGCATCGAGGAACAATACATACGGCTCGGTCGTCCGGGTCGCCAACTGATGGCATGCATGGACTTTACCGGCCCAGCCTTCCGGGAGCGGCACCCCACGGAAGATGGTGAAGCGGGAATCGCCCGCAATCGCTTGAACGAGCGCCTCATATGTACCGTCCTCGGACCGGTCCTCATACAAATAAACGTGACATTCATCCGTCAAGGCTGCCTTTAAACTTGTGACGAGTTTCGGCACGTTCCGCTCCTCGTTCCGAAGCGGGATGCAAATCGCGGTCGAAGGGACAGGGGCCGGAGCGGTGAGCGGCCGGAGGAATAGCAAGTTCACCAGCGTGAAGACGAGCATCAGGGACGTGATGACGAACAGAATCATGAGCGGCCTCTTCCGAGTTGGAGCACGTGCTCTGTCCAATCCGCCAAGCTGCGCTTCGGAGGGAACAGCTCGATATAGCGGTCGGATTGTGCGATCACGTCGTCGCGCGTATCGTCATATAGTCGCTCAAGTGCTTTGGCGAGCTCTTGTTTTTGGTCACGTCGCGTCTTAGAGACGACCGTATGGTTGCGGAACCGCACATAGACGAGCGGGGCGGCGTGGGACGCGAACGTATAATAGATGGCGCACAACCGGACTTCTGGATTGTGAATCAGCATCGTTGCACCGGAACCGATCTCGAGCGGGCGATGCTCCTGTGGATACTCACGTCCTTGCGGGAACACCCAGACGGACTTGCCAGCGAGTAACAGCCGATTAGCATAGTCGAGCGAGGCGCGCACGTCCGATAGTTTGCCTTTTTT
Organism: Exiguobacterium sp. E4787; assembly: GCF_018618375.1. Classification (NCBI taxonomy): domain Bacteria; kingdom Bacillati; phylum Bacillota; class Bacilli; order Caryophanales; genus Exiguobacterium; species Exiguobacterium sp. E4787. Next base: position 76,506 of record NZ_JACSLY010000009.1, read on the forward strand.
GATGGAGAACGCACCTAAGTGGCGGAAGAACGGGAAGCGGCGCAGTCCATCCTCATCCATCAAGACGTGGACGTCGTGACGCAAATAATATTCGTTCAACATGAGCAGAATCATCCCGTCCCACCACGAGCTGTGTGTGCTCAAAAACAATCCAGGTGTCGGCACGTCATCGGTCCGGACGTGAATCGTATGGAAAAACGGACGGATTTGACGCTCTTTGACGAACGTCGAGAACAGGTTATTGAACCATTTCTTTTTGCTCGCTTCGATCATGACGGCTCCTCCGTTCTATCAAGATGAGACCTGCGGCGGTCACGAGGCTGAGGACACCGATCCCGTAGAGACCGGCGTTGACGGCCGTGACTCCGAACAAGGCGTGAAGCATGACGAACAAATAACGGCCGTGCCCGAGCAACATCGGTTCCGCCTCGACTTCAAACCGGTCGAGTAACCAAGAGAAAATGAGAGACAGTCCGAACCAGCCGACGAAGTTTTGCGTCGGGATATCATAATACAAACCGTCATTGGCCCATTCCCAATAGCCTTTCACGTTCGCGGCGACCGGGTCAATCGCCATATCGAGCCAAACAGCGAGGAATGGGACGAGCCAGAGCGTGCGGTTCTTGAACGAGAACAAGCGGGCGACGGCAAAACTCGAGCCGATGACGGCGAGCCAGGCTGCACCGATTGTGACCGGTACACCGAACACGGTCGGACCGAACGCCTCGGCGTAGATATACTCGCTGAACGGGAACCCGGTTTTGACACCGAGCGTCTCGACAGCGATTGAGCCGAAGAAGATGAACGGGACAATCCAGCGGGCGTGGCGGACGCCGTCCGCGATCACCCAACCACCGATGGCCCCAGCGAGCCATAAGAATACCGGGTTTGCCCATTCGAGCCAACTCGGCAACAAATCAAAGCCAACGAGGACGACCCCGATGACATACCAAACTAAAAACCATTTCCAAATCCATGGATACACTTTCATTTCATCACCTCTATTACCATTCTAGAGAGGTTTGTGACATCCGTCTAATAAATGCATGCAAAAAAAGAGCCCCTCGAGAGGGACCCATCAATTCGCCATCCGTTTTCGTTTCTTGACGAACGAGAAGGCGATGAATAAGACGTAGAATGTGACGGCGATGAACCAGAACGACGGCCATTCTTTCCACCGGGCGAAAATCATGTACGTCAAGTAGATGAGACTGACTGTGATGATGAACGAATGGCGCGGGAGCGGCACATCTTTGAAACTCGGGATACGCACGCGGCTGACCATGAGCAGGGCGAGACCCGTGAAAAAGATTGGGGTGAGCAGTTCATTAATCTGGTCCCCGAACGTCGTCACGACGGCGAGCAGTCCGCCGGCCGCGGTGATCGGGACGCCTGAGAAGTAGCTGGCCGTGACGTTCGTCGCCGATAAGTTGAAGCGGGCCAAGCGGTAGGCGCCGAACAGCGGGAATAGGGCGGCGAAGAAGAGGCCGTAATTGCCGTAATCGATAAAGAACGTGTAGTAGGCGAGTAACGCCGGGGCGACCCCGAACGTGACGACATCGGCGAGCGAGTCGAGTTCTTTCCCGAAGTCACCGGCCACTCCGAGCATACGGGCCAGCCGTCCGTCGAGACTATCGAGCATCATGGCGATGATAATCAGTAACGTCGCGTTCGAAAAGTCGCCGCGCGCCGCATAGACGATGGCCAAGACGCCACAGAACAAGTTGCCGAACGTAAATGAGTTAGGAATCCACGAGCGGATTCGTTCTTTCCACATAGGTATTGCCTCCATCTTTGTTATTGAGTGAACCAGCGACCGTCCGTGAATCCGAGCAAGTCAGCCGGAGCGAGTTCGAGTTGATAGCCGCGTTTTCCGGCCGAGATGATAATCGTGTCTTTTTGTTTGGCGCTGTCGTGAAGAAACACAGGGAATCGTTTCTTCGCACCAATCGGCGAGACCCCGCCCCGGATGTACCCGGTCAGTGCCTCGAGTTCCTTCACCGGTACGGGCGAAGCCTTTTTGGCGCCCCAGGCTTTTGCGGCCGCTTTTAAGTCGATATCGAGCTCTCCTGAAATCAAAAAGAAGGCGAATCGGCGTTGCTCGTTCTCGAGACAAATCGTTTTATACAGTTGGTCGAGCGGTTTACCGAGTGATGCGGCGACATGCTTGGCCGAGACGTCGGACTCGTCCACTTCATATGTGTGATACGTGAACGGGACGTTCCGTTGTTTCAGTTGTCTTGCGGCGTTTGTCAGTTGCATCGGTCCCACCCTTTCGTTGAACGACTCTTTTAAGAATAGCAAATAGTGGTAGCGTCGGGCAATCGAACTCGGAAAGTTTTCATGACAAGAAGGAAACAGAATCCATGATAGAGAAATGAATAGTGATTCATTTTATCATGAAGGGGGAAATTAGGATGGAAACGATTCAACTGGAACAGCGGAACGGGGTCGGCTGGCTGAAATGGGACCGGCCGGAAAAATTGAACGCATTAAATGAGACGTTGCTTCGCGAGGCGAGGGAAGCGATGGAGCAGCTCGTGGCGGATGAGGCCGTCCACGTCATCGTGCTCGTCGGGCAAGGACGTGCCTTCTCATCGGGACAGGACTTGACGATTGAGAGTGACGCCGACTATGGAGTGTATTTAGAAGAGGTGTATCATCCGCTCGTGCGGGCGCTTGCCGACTGTCCGAAACCAATCATTGCCGGCATTCATGGGGTCGTCGCGGGGGCGGGTCTCAGTCTGGCGCTCGCCGCGGACGTCCGGCTCGTCGCAAGGTCGACGAAGTTCAGTTCGGCGTTCATCAAAATCGGTCTCGTCGCCGACGCCGGGGGACCATACCATTTACGACGCTTGATGAGACCAGATCTCGCGCTCGCTTGGATGTGGAGCGGCAGCACGATTGACGCCGAACAGGCCGAGACGTTCGGTCTCGTCACGGAGCTCGTCGAGGATGAGGCATACTTGGAGCGGTTGACGACATACGCCGAGACGCTCGCAGCCAAGTCACCGACAGCGGTGCAAGGCATGAAGGCGTTGTTCCGAGCCGATTCGTTCGAGGACGGGCTCGAGCAAGAGATTATCTGGCAACGGAAATGTGGGCAGACGGACGTTCATCGCCAGGCGATGCAGGCATTCTTAAATCGATAATCGATAAAAAAGAAGCGGTCACAGCGACCGCTTCTTTTTGATTGGTTATGAAGTTGGCTTCGGTTCGAACTGGAAGCCTTTTTGTTGCCACGTCCCGTATTTCCAGCGCCGGAAGGCGAAGAAACCGCGGAACCACTCGTCGAGTGAGAAGGCGAGCCAAATCCCGAGGACGCCGAGCCCCATCTGGAGACCGAACAAATAACTGAAGACGACGGCGACGCCCCACATCGAGGCGATTCCAATCATGACCGGGAAGCGAACGTCGCCGACCGACTTGAGCGAGCCCATCAAGACGATGTTCATGGCACGACCTGGCTCCAGGATGAGCGTCGCCCATAAAATCGGTACGCCGACGGCGATGATGTCCGGGTTCGACGTGAACAGGCCGAGCAACGACTTACCGAAGACGGCAAGTCCGAGTGAGGCCACGAGTGATGCGAACATGGCGAGCTTCAACGTCTTGACGGCGCGGGTATACGCCTCTTTAAACCGTTTCCCGCCGATGTCACGGGCAATCAACAGCTGCGTCCCTTGCGCGACGGCGACCGTGAACAAGAAGGCGAGCATCGACAGGTTCATGACGTAGACGCGGGCGGCGAGGGACGCCTCACCCATCGTGGCGATGAAACCGGTGATGATGATTTGTGAGAACTGATACGACAAGTTCTCTCCGGCCGATGGTACCCCGATTTGGAGCAAGGCACGGATATCATCGCGTTGCGGCTTAATCAATTCTTTGAGCGGGAAGCGGAGCATGAGTCGCTTCTTGACGATCCAGAACAAGAGTACCATCGCCGAGAAACGGGCGATGACGATGGCCCAGGCGACACCGGCGACACCTGTCACCGGGAGGCCGAACCAACCCATGACGGCGATCATGGCTCCGATGGCCGTGATGATATCGATGAGAAGAGTCGCGAGCATCGCATGTTTCGTCATCCCGTGACTCCGGAGGACGGAACTGAGCGCCATGATGAGCGCCTCGGTGAAGAGCGACAACCCGACGATTTGTAAGAACAAGAGACCGTGGTCGAACAGCTCATCCGATAGACCGAACAGGCGAAGGAACGTCTCACCGAACAAGAACACGACGGCGACCATGATCACACCGAGCCACATGTTCAAGCTGACGGCAGAACGGGCGAAGTCACGGCTCTTCTTCATCCGATTGGCGCCGATGGCTTGACCAATTAAGATGGTCGCGCCGACCGACGTCACGCTGAAGACGATTAAGAAGACGTTCAAAATTTGGTTGGCGACGCCGACGGCAGAAGCGGCGGCATCAGAGTAATGGGCAAGCATGAGCGTGGCGATAATCCCGGTCCCCATATGGAGCGCGAGCTCGATGAAGATTGGCCACGATATTTTAAATAAACTGAGCTGTTCGGTGTTTTTATTCGGCATGTGTATTCTCCCTTGTTTCTACAATTCTCTCTATGAAATATTTACGTTGTCAAAATCACAAGGGTCATGTTACTCCTTTTGAAATGAAAAAGAAAGGGATTTAGCAAATTATTTTCAACAAAAAAACACCCGCCGAGACGGGTGCAAAACCGAATTTATTTCATTTTCAAAATCGTCGCGCTGAACGGTGCGAGCTCGACTTCGAGTGAGTCTACATCGCGGTCGTGAAGCAAATCGTAAGCGCTTCCTGTATGCCAGAGCGGGTTCAGCTTCGATACCGTTTCTGAGTTATTGAAGTATATCAAATACGTCTCGTCTTTCGTGCAGCGTTCGACGATGAGCGCGTTCGACTCGTCATCGACGAGGTTGAAACGATACGAGCCGGCGTTGGCGAGCACCGGGTGCTCTTTACGAAGGCGAATCAATTTTTGGATATAGCGGAACAGTTCACGGTCTTCCTGCGTCTCATCCCACGGCATGCAACGGCGGCAGCCCGGGTCTTGTTCACCCTCGAGACCGATTTCATCACCGTAATAGATACATGGGCTGCCCGTGTACGTGAGCATCGACGTCATGAGCAACTTGAACTTCCCTTTATGCCCTTTTGCCCGAGTGAGGGCGCGCGGGGTGTCGTGCGAGTCGATCAAGTTGAACGTCACTTCGTTCACGTTCGTCGTGTTCATCATCTCGACGCGCGTCAATTCATCCCGGAACTCGGAAGCGGACGTCCGGTCGAGCGCGAAATAGTTAAGGCTCGCGTTCGTGAACGGGTAGTTCATAACCGCATCGAACTGATCGCCTTGAAGCCACGGCTGCGCGTCATGCCAAATCTCACCGAGGATGTACGCATCCGGATTCGCTTGTTTGACCGTTTTACGGAAATCGCGCCAGAACGCGTGATCAACCTCGTTGGCCACGTCTAACCGCCATCCGTCGATGCCGAATTCTTCGACCCAGTAGCGGGCCACTTCTAATAGATAAGCTTTCAACGCCGGGTGCTCCGTATTGATTTTCGGCATGTTTTTTTCGAACGCGAACGTGTCGTAGTTCGGCTTCGGCGTCGTCTCGATCGGGAAGTCACGAAGATAGAACCAGTCCCGGTACTCTGACTGTGGTCCTTTTTCGACGACGTCTAAGAACCAAGGGTGGTTGTAGCCGACATGGTTGAAGACGGCGTCGAGCATGACTTTGATACCGTTCTCGTGGAGAAGATCGACGAGTTGTTTGAACTGCTCTTTCGTTCCGAACTGCGGATCGATTTCCATATAATCGAGCGTGTCGTATTTATGGTTCGTCGTCGCTTTGAAGATCGGGCAGAAGTAAATGCCGGTGATGCCGAGGTCGACGATGTGGTCAATATGATCGATGATTCCTTGGAAGTCGCCACCGAAGAAGTTGGTGACCGTCGGCTCGGTACTATTCCATGGGAGCGTGCCTTCGGGGTCGTTAGAAGGGTCACCGTTCGCGAACCGGTCCGGGAAGATTTGATACCAGACCGTATCCTTCACCCACGATGGGGCGTGGAAGATGTCGACCGGGTTGATGAACGGGACGCAGAAATAGTAGCCCGTGTCATCGAGCGGCTTATCTTCGAACCAACCTTTTTCCGTATAGACGGCCGTCTCATTGCCGTCATGGAGACGGAAGCCGTAACGGAGCCGGCGGAATGGCGGCTTGATGGCGATGAACCAATAGTCGTATTGGTCGTCGTGTCCGATCTTTTCCATCGGTGTCTCGAACGTGCGCCAAAAGCTCGGCTTGTCCGGATCGAAGTTCCACATGGCCGGGTCTTCCGAATGCCAGTCGTACGGGTCGTTCCAAATTAAGTCAACAGATTGGATATCATTTCTTTTCGTATGGAATCGAATATGTATCGTTTCTCGGTCGTACTTGTACACGAAAGGGGACATGGCGCGGTGGTAGATGGCTTCTTTGATCATGGGTTTGAATTCCTTTCTCTATTAAGAGTTATAACCATTTTACACTGTCTGTTCAGAAAAGAAACAACAGTTGTGAAAACGTTTGCTCAAGCAAAGGGTAATAAAGCGTTTACATTTTGTCAATCGTTCGATTCCTTGTTTCATAAGAAAAACACCTACAAAAAGTTCAAAAAGAGATAAATGGGACAACAGCAGGAAAAATTCCTAAAAAAAAAGTCTTGTAAAACGCTTACACAACTGTATAATAAAAATTGAGGTGAGGATGCAAACGTTTTCACTAACCTACTGATTCTGTAGCGGAGTTGTTTAAAATCAGTAGGCCAGTGCGATTGCGCAAATCTGACCATACTATTCCTTGGGGAGGTTTTTCATCATGAAGATGAAAAAAATGGTAGCAGGACTTTCAACGGCAGTATTCGCTTTCGGTGCACTTGCTGCATGTGGTGGCGGTACGGACAACGGTTCTACTAACGAAGGCGGTTCTCCTAGCGAGAACAAGCCAGAAAAAATCGTAATTTGGGAAGATATTGATAAGTCGGAAACGACGAAAGAAGTTGCGAAGGCGTTTGAAGAAGAACACGGCGTCGCAGTTGAAGTCGTTGAAGTTCAAATGACGGATCAAAAAGACAAGTTGGCGCTTGATGGCCCATCTGGTAAAGGTCCTGATATCGTTCTCGTACCACACGACCAAATCGGAACGATCGCTGATCAAGGTCACTTGGCTCCACTTACGGATGAAGGCGCACTTGAAGCGTTCACAGACGCTTCGAAATCGGCTGTTATGTTCGACGGACAAGCTTACGGCTATCCGAAATCAGTTGAAACACCAGTCCTCATGTACAACAAGGATTTGGTATCAGAAGCTCCTGCTTCAATGGACGACTTGTACAAGTTGTCTACAGATCTTAAAGATAAAGGCGAGTACGGCTTCCTCGGTCTTTGGGATAACTTCTACTTCGCTCACGGTGTAGTGGCTGGCTTCGGCGGTTACGTCTTCAAAGAAGACGGCGGCGCGCTCGACCCAACCGACATCGGATTGAACAACGAAGGCGCAGTTGAAGGCTTCGACTACATCGGCAAATGGTACCAAGAAGGCCTCTTCCCTAAAGGGTTGATCGGCGAGTCTGGTGGCCAAGCGATGGACCAACTCTTCACTGAGAAGAAAGCACACACAGTCATGAACGGACCATGGGCCGTAGATGGTTACGAAGATGCCGGCGTCAACCTTGGAGCGTCTGCATTGCCGACACTTCCAAACGGTGAGCCAATCAAGACGTTCATGGGCGTGAAGACATACGCACTTTCTGCTTACACAGAAAACCAAGAGTGGGCTGAAATGTTCCTCGCAGAACTTACGAACGAAGAGAACGCATTGAAGATGTTTGAAGCTTACAACGAGATCCCACCAGTAGCAGCACTCGAGTCGAACGAGACAATCACGTCGAACGAAGTTGCGAAAGCGGTATTCGATCAAGCGACGAACGCAATCCCAATGCCTAACATTCCTGAAATGGGACAAGTTTGGGAGCCAATGGCACAAGCACTTCAGCTCGTAGCAACTGGCAAGCAAGATGCACAAAAATCAGCTGACGATGCTGTTAAAGTCATCGAGCAACAAATCCAAGCAAACAACCAATAAGGATATGAAATGATGGGGTACGCCGACTGGCGTTCCCCCTCATTTTCTAGAATTGAGCAAACGCTTGCTCGATTGATTTGCTCAAATTGAAAGGAGAAATTGAGGATGGCTTCAATCGCGAACCCTAAAACGCCGGAACAACGTCCGGAAAAACCGACCAATCATGCTCGGAACGCCGCATTACTTTCGATCATTCCGGGAGCCGGTCAATTCTATAACAATCAAAAAGCGAAAGCGATCGCTTTCTTTATCGTCATCATGTCTTATTTTGCAGTAAACTACGATCTCTTTTTCAAAGGAGCGGGCGCAGGACCTGGCGACCGTGGTGGCCTTTGGGGATTGATCACGCTTGGCGAAGTGGCAGGACCTCGTAACGACCACTCCATCTTCTTGATGGTAGAAGGGATTGTCGCATTAATCTTACTTTTCTTCGGAATCGCGTTCTACATCTGGAACATTCGTGACGCCTACCGAGTCGGTCGCATTCGTGATCAGCACCTAAACGTCCCAACGTTCCAAGTGCAACTCCGCAACTTGCGCGACCATGGATTCCCATACTTGATGTTGATCCCGTCGCTCATCTTGCTCGTCTTCACAGTCGTATTACCACTCATTTTCACATTCTTGATCGCGTTCACGAACTATCGTTACAACAACGCACCACCGGCAAAACTTGTCGAGTGGATCGGGTTTGAGAACTTCACACGAATTTTTGAAATCGACATTTGGCGCGACACATTCGTCGGCGTTCTCGGTTGGACACTCGTCTGGACGGTCGCTTCGACGGTCGGTGTCATCGCGATCGGGATTTTCCTCGCGGTCCTCTTGAACCAAGAAGGCCTTCGCTTCCGCCGCTTGTTCCGCTCGATTTTGATTTTGTCATGGGCCGTTCCAGCGTTCATCACAATCTTGATTTTCCGTTCGATGTTCAACGAATCGTTCGGTGTGTTCAACACGACGATCCTTCCAGCGTTCGGACTTGATCCGATCAACTGGATGACCGATCCGACGGCGACACGCAGCGCGCTCATCTTGATTCAATGGTGGCTCGGCTTCCCGTTCATCATGACGCTCATGACTGGGGTATTGCAATCGATCCCTGGCGACTTATATGAAGCGGCAACGATTGACGGTGCGACCATCTTTGACAAGTTCCGCTTGATTACGTTACCGATGCTCTTGTTCGCAACAGCACCGATTCTCATCACGCAGTTCACGTTCAACTTCAACAACTTCAACATCATCTATCTCTTTAACGGCGGTGGGCCGGCTGTACCGGGACAAACTGCCGGTGGTACCGATATCTTGATTTCATGGATTTACAAATTGTCTCTCGGAGCCAACCCGCAATACGGACTTGCGGCTGCGATCACGCTCATTTTGTCATTCTTCATCATGACACTTGCCGTCATCCAGTTCCGTCGGACAAAATCTTTCAAAGACGAGGATATGATTTGATATGAAAAAACAAAAACGAATCAATTTGGCGTTCTCTTATGTCATCTTGACGCTTGCGTCGATCATCATTCTCTATCCAATGCTTTGGGTGGTAGGGACGTCATTCAACCCGGGTCGTACCATCACGTCAAAAATCATTCCAGAAAATCCGACGTTCATTCACTATAAAAACTTGTTCGATCTAACGATTTCGGATTATAGTTTATGGTATGTGAACACGTTGAAAATCGCTTTCATTACGATGGCGCTCGCTGTCATCTTGGTGACGATCACTGGTTATGTGTTCTCGCGCTATCGTTTCGTCGGACGGAAGAACTCGCTCGTCTTGTTCCTCGTCTTGCAAATGGTGCCGCAATTCGTCGCCATCATCGCCATCTACGTATTGCTCAACATGCTCGGTCTTCTCGACACGCACACAGCGCTCATTCTGCTGTATGCCGGTGGCGCGATTCCGATGAATACGTACTTGGCAAAAGGTTATTTCGATACGATTCCGAAAGAGCTCGATGAAGCCGCTCGGATGGATGGTGCCGGTCACCTTCGTATCTTCTGGCAAATCATTTTGCCGCTCGCGAAGCCAATCGTCGCAACGATCGCCCTCTTCAACTTCTTGGGCCCGTTCAACGACTTCATCTTGGCATCGCTCGTCCTTCGGACACCAGAGAAACAGACGCTCGCGGTTGGTCTTTACAACATGATTTCTCGACAGTTCGACAACAACTTCACGTTGTTCGCGGCAGGCGCCGTCCTTTCGGCCCTCCCAATCGTTCTCTTGTTCTTCATGTTCCAACGCTACTTCGTCTCGGGTCTTACTGCCGGTGGTACGAAAGGATAATACTCACTTAAGGGGGAAGCGATATGAGGCGAGGCGTCGTGCTCGTTCTTCTGTCGCTTCTTTTGTTTCCAACAGTCGTCGGAGCGAAAGAAGCAGCATCGTGGGAACAGGAACGCATGTACTTTATCATGGTCGATCGGTTCGTTGACGGGAATCCGGACAACAATGACCAGGTCGATCAGAATGACCCGAAAGCCTTTCATGGGGGCGATATCCGAGGCGTGATTGAAAAACTTGATTACATCGAGTCGCTCGGATTCACGTCAGTCTGGTTGACACCGGTGTTTGAAAACATGCCGGACGGCTATCACGGATATTGGATTAAAGATTTTTATAACATTGATCCTCAATTCGGGACGAAAGAAGATTTGCAAGAACTCGTCGACGAGGCCCATAAACGGGACATGAAAGTCATCCTCGACTTCGTCGTCAACCACGTCGGTCCGAAACATCCGTGGGTCGAAGAACGACCGGACTGGTTCCATGACGAGTTGCCGATCGTGCTTTGGAACGATCAAGAACAAGTCGAGACGCACTGGCTATTCGATTTGCCGGACTTCAAAACGGAAGACCCGGAAGTGAAAGACTACTTACTCGAGGCGGCCACGTATTGGATTGAAGAGACCGGCATTGACGGCTATCGTCTCGATACGGTACGTCACGTCGACAAACCGTTTTGGGAAGACTTCGTTAAAGCGGTGCGGGCCGTCGACCCCGACTTTTATCTGTTGGCCGAAGTGTTCGATCCGGATCCACAGTACATCGCGGAATATGATGACCTAGGCTTCAACAGCATCACGAACTTCACGTTTTACGACCGCGTCTCGAAGACGATGACGCAAAAGTCGGCGAGTGTAGACGAAATCGACGTGGCCGCCAGCTACGCCGAGACGTTCTTCAACGACCCGAACCAAATGGCGACGTTCCTCGATAACCACGACGTAGAACGATTCATGCACGTCGCGGAACTCGGCGGGGCCGAGTCGGCCGAGCGTCGCCTACGCCTCGGATTGTTCGCCCTTTATGCGTCTCCAGGCATGCCGATCGTCTTCCAAGGGACGGAGAACGCACAAAAGGGCGGAGCCGATCCGGCGAACCGGGCCATGACCGATTTCCCTGGAAATGAAGAGCTCCATGAATACGTCACGATGATGAACCGGATGCGAGAGGAATATCCCGTCTTCGCGACCGGCGAACAACGCATGATCGCCTCGAAAGACGGCATGGCCGTGTTCGAGCGTCGTGACGGCGACGATGTCGCTTTGTACGCTATCAATATGAACGCCGAGGACCGAGAGATTGAATTCGAGGTAAGCGAAGTCGGAGAAGATACACGCCTTCGTGGTCTCTTGTTCTCACAACTTGTCACCGACAAACGTGGCACGTTCACCATCAAGCTCGCAGGAGAAAGCGCGAACGCCTACATCGTCGAGGAATCGGAAGTGAACATGTGGACGATCGGTCTACTTGTCATCGCCATCCCGATTTTCTTGACTGGATTGGTCATGTGGAAGCGTCGCAAGAGCGCGAGCTGACGATACCCTGTGATAGGGAATTATGAATTAACGGAAGCAAGGGGGAGCATCATGCAAATCACGATTAAAGAGGTCGCCAAACACGCCAATGTCGCACCGTCGACCGTGTCTCGCGTCATCGCCAACAGTCCGCGTATCAGTCAGAAAACGAAAGAGCGTGTACGCAGTTCGATGGAAGAACTCGGGTACCATCCGAACATTCACGCGCGAAGTCTCGCCAACCGCTCGACACAGTCGATTGGTCTCGTCATGCCGAGCGCAGCGACGAAAACGCTTCAAAATCCATTCTTCCCTGAAGTATTGCGTGGAATCAGTACGAAAGCCCACCAAAACGGTTACTCGCTTTACATGACGACGGGCGTGACCGAAGAAGAGGTCTTGTCGGGGGTCATCGAGATGGTCCAAGGCCGTCGCGTTGACGGCGTCATCGTCTTGTACTCACGTGAAGACGACAAAGTCGTTCAATATTTACGTCAGACAAAATTCCCGTTCGTCGTCGTCGGGAAGCCGTTTGGAGATGCCTCGTCGATTACGTACGTCGACACGGACAACTATTTGGCCGGGCGTGAAGTGACGAAACACTTATACAACCTCGGCCATCGTTGCATCGCCTTTATCGGGGGATCCGATAAACTCGCCGTCACACAAGATCGTCGCAACGGGTACGCGACAGCGTTGATGGAGGCGGGCATCCCGGTTCGGGAAGACTATATCGCTCGTGCCGAGTTCATGACGAAGGGCGGGGCCAAAGCCGTGCGGGAGTTGCTCCAGTTAGAGGAACCACCGACAGCCGTCGTCGTCAGTGACGATATGATGGCGCTCGGCGTCATCAGCACGCTCAGTGAGATGGGGCTTAAGATACCTGAGGACGTCGCCGTCGTCAGTTTCAACAACGTCTACATCGCCGAACATTCGAATCCGCCGCTCACTTCGGTCGAAATCAACATCTTCGGCCTCGGTTTCGAGGCAACGAACTGTCTGATTGAACAGATTGGAGACAGCGCGCCACCTTACGGGAAACGCGTCATCGTTCCGCATTATTTGGTCGTTCGTCAGTCATGTGGTCAGAAAAAGAAAACTGAAATCGTTGAATGAGGTCAAACCTTCCGTTTCATGCGGGAGGTTTTTTTATGTTCAATCAGGATGCATATAATAGAAGCGGAATCAATCGGTCAAAAGTCATATCGTTACAAATAGATTACAATCGTGAAAGAAATGCATGAAACGGAGTTGCAAGGGAACATCTACATTACCGGCCGAATGGCAGATCATTACGAATCCGCCCAGCCAATAACCAAAAAAATAAAGAATTTGAAAGGGAGATACAATCATGGATAACAAACGTTATGTAGGCACTTACTATCAGGAGTCAGAGCTTGTGTCAAAAATTGATGAGCTTCGCGCCCAAGGGCATCGCGAAGACGATCTGTACGTCGTTGTGAAAGATAAGTCGAACCTTTCGATGGTTCGCGGCGAAACGGATGCAGAAGTAAAAGAAACGAAAGCTTCATGGCTCGATCGTTTCTTCGGAGTAGCAGACGGCGGAGACGAAGTACGTCACACGTTCGATAAACTCGGCTTCTCAGAAGAAGAAACAGCGCGTCATCACCAAGATATCGAGAACGGCGGCATGGTCCTCTTACTCGACAAGAATGACGGCGTGTTTGACGACGGACGTAACGATACGTTCGAAGGCGGCCGCACATCAGCTGGGTACGGATCAGAAGGTAACGAAGCGGGCAATATGACCGCGCGTGACTTCGGAACAGGGACTGGCGTAACCGGTGCCGGCATCGGTGCAACAGGTGCAGGCGTCAACTCGAACCGCTTCAACGATATGGATGAGGACATCCGTAACCGTACAGACTTAACGGACGAACAGAAACTCGAGTTGCACGAAGAGCGTCTCCTTGTGAACAAGGAACGTGTGCAGACTGGTGAAGTTCGCGTCGAGAAAGATGTCGTCGAACGCGAAGAACGCGTCGATGTCGAAGTCGAGCACGATGAAGTGTATGTCGAACGTCGCCGTGTCGAAGGGGACCGTGAAGCGACAGGGCATTCGTTCGATGCGACGACTGACCGCGATGAGATTCGCGTACCGGTCACGGAAGAACGTGTCGATGTGACGAAGAAAGATGTCGTTGCCGAAGAAATCATCGTCGGCAAAGAGAAAGTCAAAGATACGGAAACGGTACGTGAGACGTTGCGTAAAGAAGAAGCGCATATCGAAGGGGAAGACGACGTTCGCCATCGCGATCATGAGCTCGATCGCAAACGTCGCGACGAGCGTGACCGCCTGTAATCGATTGACCAAGTACCTCGACAAGGATGGCTCTCTCTGAGGGACCATCCTTTTTTTTCGCCAAGTAACCATAGGAGGAATCAATGCCATGAAACATGCGATTATCTCTGAAGTATTTGACCAGCCGGAGGCGCTGCTCAATCGAACGGTCGATTTGAAACGAGAAGGATACGCCGAAGAGGACATGTACGTCCTCGTCAAACGAGCCGACGTCGCGGACGCGGTCCGACGCCAGTCGAAGTTATATGTGCTCGTCACCGACGAACCGGGTACGGTCGCCTCACTCGTCACATCGAGCGAGCGACCGATTGAACGCTGGCTTGGTAGCATGCGGCTCACGAAGGAGCAACAGGATCGCTTCGCTCAGGAAGTCGAGCAGGGACGACTCTTCTTGTACGTCGATGCCGACCGTGGCGACCAATCGCTTGAGGCCGGCCGCCCGAAAATGAAATCAGAACCGGAGACGGAAGAACAGACGCTTGCCTTGCACGAGGAGCGCTTGACCGTCGAGAAACAAGCCGTTCAAACGGGCGAGGTCGTCATCAATCGACACGTCGCGGAGACAGTTCAAGAGATTGAAGTCCCGGTCCGCAGGGAACAGGTTCATGTGGAGCGGACACCAGGGTCAGAAGACGTGCTCGAGGACTATGACTTTAATCAGCCCGGCATTCGCACGATTGACGAAGGGGACCATCTCCGGATTCAAGTCATCGAGGAACGGGCGTTCATCGTCAAACGTCCTGTCGTCGTCGAAGAGATTATCGTCCGGAAACAAGTGACCGAAGACGTGAAGACTATGACGGAGACGCTCCGTAAAGAAGAAATTAAAGTGACCGAGGTCGGTCAGACCGACGTCACGATTCATGACCAGACAACCCGAAAGGATGAGACACGATGAGCAAACGTCGATTTGTAGACACATACCAAGACGAGGCGGCCCTCGTCGCCAAAATCGATCAATTGACCGAGGAAGGTTATGAGGAGAGCGACTTATATGTCGTCGCGAGAGACAAAGATGACGTCTCGCTCGTCAAACGGAACACCGACGCAAAAGTGGAAGCAGCGAGCGCGAACTGGATGCAAAAGTTCGCGGGTGTGGCCGAAGGTGAGCAGGAAGTGAAGCGGGCGTTGCTCGACCTCGGTCTCGCTGACGACGACGTCAACCGCGCGTATGGCGATATTTTAAACGGAGGCTACGCCTTGGTTCTCGATGAACCGGACACGGGGTTCAATGATGGAAACAACCCGGCGTTCGAAGGGCACGAAGCGAACGCGGCGTTCGGGCGCGACCAAGACAAGTGACTAGAGCACCTACTGCCTTCTTGAAAAGGTGGTAGGTTTTTTGTTTGCTCCAAAAAGTAAGAAAAAAGTTTATGCAAACGATTGCATTCTCGTGCGAGTCGTGTAAAATGAGAGGTGAGATTGAAATACAGCGCTTTCATAGACAAACGGTTGCATGATTCGATTGTCTAATGACGAGTAGCCTTGTAGAGAAAAAGGAGTGGCAGACAGATGAAACGATTGTTTGCAGTCGACGAATGGAAAGTAACGGAAAAAGGCCTACATCCGGAAGAAAATCGCCTGGCGGAATCAATTACCTCGCTCGGGAATGGGCATATGGGGATGCGTGGCAACTTTGAAGAAGAGTATTCAAACGATACACATCAAGGCTTTTACGTGGCCGGTGTTTATTACCCAGATAAGACACGTGTCGGTTGGTGGAAGAATGGTTATCCAGAATACTTCGCAAAAGTATTGAACGCGACGAACGTCGTTGGGCTTCGTGTCGCCATCAACGGGACGCCGGTCGATTTGGCGAAGTGGGAAGTGAAAGACTTTACGCGTGAACTTGATATGCAGCGCGGTGTCTTGACGCGGACGTTCACACTCGTGAACGGGACGGAAGAGACGAACGTCGAAGTCGTCCGGTTCTTCTCAATCGTCGACAAAGAGATTTTGGCGATCCGTTACAACGTCACTCCGGTCAACTACGAAGCGAAAGTCGAATTCACACCTTTCTTGGACGGCGATGTCGTCAACGAAGACTCAAACTACGATGAGAAGTTCTGGTTGCCGGTCGAACACGGGGTCGAAGAGCGTTTTGGGTTCGTGACAACGAAAACGAAGAAGCTCGACTGGCACGTCACGGCATCGATGATTGCTGACGTTGAGGGGGCACGTTGCGAAGTGCTCGAAGCGACGGACCTTTACGTCGCCAACAAGTTCACGGTCACGGCACCAGCTGGTGAGACGGCGACGGCGTACAAGTACGTCTCGGTCGTCACGAACCGTGATTATGAAGTCGAGGCGTTACAATCGGAAGGGATGCAACGTGTCGAGATGGCGTTCGAAAAAGGCTTCGAAACGCTTCTCGCCGAGCAGACGGAAGCATGGCTCGCTCGTTGGGAAGATGCGGACGTCCGCATCGACGGCGACGCTGAAGCGCAGCAAGGTATCCGCTTCAACATTTTCAACATGTATCAGACGTATACGGGCGAGGACTCGCGCCTCAACATCGGACCGAAAGGGTTCACTGGCGAGAAATACGGCGGCGCCACATACTGGGACACGGAAGCGTATTGCCTCCACTTCTACTTGGCGACGACGAAACCGGAAGTATCGTGGAACTTGCTCAAATATCGTCACAACCAATTGCCGCAAGCAAAAGAGAACTCGGTCAAGAACGTCGGCATGGAAGGCGCCCTCTATCCGATGGTGACGATGAACGGGGAAGAGTGCCACAACGAGTGGGAAATCACGCATGAAGAGATTCACCGGAACGGTGCGATCGCCCACGCCATCTTCAACTATACGAACTTCACGGGCGACAAGTCATACCTAGGTCAATACGGACTTGAAGTATTGGTCGAGATCTCGCGTTACTGGGCGAGCCGCGTCAACTTTGTCCCGCACAAAGACGTGTATATGATTCTAGGCGTCACAGGTCCGAACGAATACGACAACAACGTCAACAACAACTGGTATACGAACTTGATTGCCGCTTGGACGCTCGAGTACACGCAAGAAGTGTACAACTATTTGAAAGAAGCAGAGCCGGCGCGTCTTGAAGAACTGATTGCGACACTCGGTCTTTCAGACGAAGAACTCGCGAAGTGGAACGATATCCAAACGAAGATGTACTACCCGAAAGATGACCTCGTCCCAGACGTGTTCATGCAACAGGACGGCTTCATGGATAAAGAACAAATCTTGGTGAAAGACCTCGATCCGAAACATTTGCCGCTCAACCAAAACTGGTCGTGGGACCGCATCCTCCGCTCGAACTTCATCAAGCAGGCGGACGTGCTCCAAGGACTGTATACGTTCAGCGATCGCTTCACGGTCGAACAGAAGCGGGCCAACTTCGACTTCTATGAGCCGCGTACGGTCCATGAGTCGAGCTTGTCGCCTTGCGTCTACTCGATTATCGCAGCCGAAGTCGGCTATGAAGACAAGGCGGTCGAGTTGTACCAACGTTCGGCACGACTCGATCTCGATAACTATAACAACGATACGGAAGACGGGCTTCACATCACGTCGATGGTCGGCTCATGGATGTCGATCGTTCACGGTTTCGCAGGAATGCGCGCCCTTGAGTCGGAGCTCACATTCAGCCCGATGATTCCTAAGGGCTGGAACGGGTACTCGTTCAACATGCTCTGGCGCGGTCATCACTTGACGGTCACGTCGACGCGTGAACAAGTGACGATCAAACAGACAGGTGGCACGGACGTGTCCATCCGCGTATACGGAAACGTCGTCACGGTCCCGGCAAATGATGCCGTGACAATCGAGACGGTGAAAGCGTGACCAAACGCATCAGCTCAACAAGTCGGCCTCGGCCGGCTTGTTTTTTTATGAAGAGCGTAGACACATCCCATTATTTTTATGGTAGGCAGCACTAGAAAACTATGTTATCTTGATTCTTAGCCATTTTTGAAAGGGGAGACAAAACTTGACGGAAGCCGTTAAAGAACACGCTCGCATCGGAATCGTTTCGATTATCGGGGGAGTGTTCGTTGCATTATCCATGACATTATTTTTAATCCCGGCGGGGGTATACTCGACCGGATTTACGGGGCTCGCCCAAATTTTTACGCAACTGTTTGCGGGGACACCGTTTGAGCTCGGGGAAGGGATTTGGTTCTTCGTCTTGAACGTACCGCTGTTGATCGTCAGTTATTTCATGCTCGGCAAGAACATGATGATTCATACATTGATCAGCGTCGCGGCAGTCACCGTGTTCATTCGCGTGCTTCCGCAGTCGTCAATCATTTCGGACGACCCGCTTTTGAACGCTGTGTTCGGTGGGGTTTTGCTCGCCATCGGTTCGGGGATTACGATTCGTTTCGGTGCCTCGACCGGCGGATTCGATATCGTCGCCCTGATCTTAGCGAAGTTCACGAACAACTCGGTCGGCGTCTATCTGTTCCTCATGAACATGATGATCGCGCTTTGGGCCGGTGCGTTGTTCGGTTGGCAGACCGCGCTTTATACGATCGTCTTCTTATATGTGACGTCGAAAGTCATCGATGAGATTTATACGAATACGCAGCGCCAGACGCTCTTCATCGTCACGAGTCATCCGGACGAAGTGACGAAGGAGTTGCACCAGCACGTCTTCCGCGGCATCACGCTCATGCCGGCGATCGGCACATACTCGAAAGTCGAGAAAGCGACGCTCATGATGGTCGCTCAACGACACGAAGTGCGTGAAATCACACGCATCTGTAAAGACGCCGATCCAAGCGTCTTCATCAATATGGTCCCGACTGAAGATGTCGAAGGTGCGTTCCGACGCTAAAATAAACCCCCGCTGAACGCTCAGCGGGGGTTATTGTATAGGTAGAGATCAAACGAGTGTGAGGGGGACGTGTGATGACTGGAGTCAGTATTGCGACGAAATGGGAGTATGAAGCGACATTGGAGTATTATGACGTTAGCGTGGATGAACGGTTCAGTTACCCGTATGGCGAGTATTTCAAGAGGACGCTTGATGATGTCGAACTCGTTTTCTACAGCACCGGTGTGCGGAAAGCGAACGGGGTCGGTGCCAATCAATATATGATGTCTCGTTTCAATTTAATGAAAGTGATTGTGGCTGGCACGTGCGCCGGAATCGACGATACGTTCAACCAGTTGGATATCCTCATCCCTCATCGCGCTGTTCAATACGATTGCACGGTCAAAGAAGTAGAGCCGCTGATCAAGCAATCGTTCATCGTCGACATTGAACTAGCGAACTACGGGGACGATTTTTTGACGGGTACCATTGCGACGGCCGATCGGGCGGTCGTGATGTGGAACGACTACCGGGAACTGAAAGGACACGACATCACCATCGCGGATACGGAAGCAGGCGCCATCGCGTATATCTGCAAGAAAAATGGCGTCGAGTGTATCATTGTCAAAGGAATCTCTGACTTCCCGACGGATGAACGCGACGCGAATCCAGTCGACTCGAACGTAGAACAAATCAATGTGTACATCGCAAACACCCCGAAAGTGATGACCAAGATTTTTGACGACTATTTGTGGCGCTTTATTTGACCAAGGTCAGAATTGAACGCAAAAAACACCGACTGCATGAACAGCCGGTGTGTGGATTATGCTTTGATGCCGAGTTTTTCTTCAAGGTAGATGGCGATGCCGTCTTCCATGTTCGACGCGGTCACTTCATCCGCGATGGCTTTCAACTGGCTGATGGCGTTGCCCATCGCGACGCCGGTGCCGACGTAGTCGAGCATCTCGAGGTCGTTTTCCTCGTCGCCGAACGCGATGATGTTTTTGCGGTTGATACCGAGATGTTTCGATACTTCGCGCAACCCGAGTGCTTTCGACGTGTTCTGGCTCATGACCTCGATCATGTGCTCCGGCATGCGCCATTGGCGGTTCAAGACGGCCTCGGCGTGGACTTTATTCAAACGAGCGCGGACGTTGTCGACGTGCTCTTTCGTCGCGTGGATGAGGAGCGATGTCGGTTCTTCCTGCAAGTGTTTGAGCAAGTTGCCCGAGGTGACGCTGAGCGCGCGCTCGGCGTACGGGCTGTAAAACTCTTGCGGATCTTTATGGAAATAGACGTGGTCGGTCACTTCGACGACGATGTTGTGCGCTTTCGTTTCCGATACTTCCTCGATAATTTCGTGCGCCGTCTTGAGCGGAATCGGCCGGTGCGTCACTGCGTATGACGGATCTTTCGGGTGATGGACGAGCGCGCCGTTGAAGTTGATGAGCGGTGTCGTCAAGCCGAGCTTTTCGTAATATATGATCGAGTGGCGTTGTGGGCGACCGGTCGCGATCATCACTTCATGACCCGCCTCACGGGCTGCTTGAAGCGCACGCACGTTGCGCTCACTGATCGTCTTGTCATCGCGCAACAACGTTCCATCCAAATCGACTGCGATTAAATAACGTGACATAGGGTTTCCTCTTTTCTACGAGTTGCTTATTTCTCAAACCGTACCATATTTCCCGTTTCGACGGAAAGAATATACAATCGAGGTCGCACATTTTACGGTAACAATGCTATACTAAGGACGTATGAATTTTTCATGAATCATCTGTGAGATGGAGGGGACTATCGATGCGTTACTTAGTCACATTGTTCTGGGCGATCTTGCTTTCGAATACAGCAATCTTTATCATTTCTGCTGTCGATGGCGTGACGTTCAACGCGATGCTCGCGACATTCTTTGGCGTCGTCATCACGATCTTTATTGTACTCTTGGACACGCTTAACCAAGATATGGGGATTAGCGACGTCGCACAAGAGAAGTAAGACGTCTACAACCAAGCTGGCTCATATCCGAGTCAGTTCTTTTTATATTATTAGGAGGAATCGAATATGAAAAACAATGCCAAACGGGCGAACTTCATCACGTTCGCCATCATCGGAGTCATCATCGTCATCGGTCTCGGCTTGTTGTTCTTCTTGAACAACGCGAACGAGGAGACGGGCGTCAACGCCGTCACACCTGACGAGCTCGAGACGAAGATTTCAGAAGAAGAGGAAGTCGTCGTCTACTTCTGGCAGACAGGTTGCGAATACTGTGAGCAAGTCAAACCATACGTCGAGCCACTCATCGAAGAGAATGACGCCGTCTCCATCAACTTGGCCGACCACAACGTCTGGACGACTTATGGCATCAACGGGACACCGACGATGATTCGTTTCCAAGATGGAAAAGAAGTCGGACGTGTTGAAGGAGCGGTCTCTGAGCAACAGTATGAAACGTTCTTTAAAAACGAGGAGGGCACACAGTGATCAAAAGCCGCTTATATCAGACTTTGTTTGAATTGAACGCGACCCCGGTCATTGCCAAGCGACTCCGTGCCTTCGCTGAATCGTCAGCGAGCCGGGCTTTCATCCCGTCGTTTGCGAAAACGTATCAAATCAACGTTGATGAAGCGGCGGAACCGATTGAGGCTTATCCGAGCCTGCACGCCTTTTTCACACGTCATTTGAAAGACGGGGTCCGGCCGATTGACGCCAACCCGAACTCGGTCGTCTCACCATGCGACGGCAAACTGTCCATCGTGGCCGATATTACGGACGACAGCCGCTTCGAGGTCAAAGGTCAGTCGTACACGCTCGCCGAGCTGCTCGGCTCGCAACAAGAAGCAAGACGTTACGCCGGCGGTACGGTCTGTGTCCTTTATTTGAGCCCGCGTGACTATCACCGCGTACACGTCCCGCTCGCCGGGCGGGTGCTCAGTCATTATGAACTCGGTGACCGTTCGGCACCGGTGAATGACATCGGGTTGACGAAGACGGTTCGTCCGCTCTCACGCAACTATCGTCGCGTTACGCGCTTCGAGACGGCCGTTGGAGTATACGAGCACATCATGGTCGGGGCGTTGAACGTCAATACGATCGAATGGACGCTTGAAGGCGAACACGCGGGCAAAGGCGACGAGGTCGGTTATTTCTCATTCGGCTCGACCGTCATCCTTTGTTTTGAGAAAGGCCGCGTCACCATCGACCCAGCCAAAATCGGCCCGGTTCGACTCGGAGAAGTCATCGGGACGATGCAAAACGGTTGATTTTTTAAAACTTTTTCAGGCCGACCGAACGATACACTAGTCGTTTGGTCGGTTTTCGTTTACCATAGAAGGGATATCACTACATGTATAGTAGTTGAATCGCTTTAGCTAATTGGAGGAATTTAACCGTGTTTAATCGACTTTATCCGAAACAGTTCGTCGCGTCAGTATTTGACATCGACCTTGAAGAATTGAAAGACCGTGGGGTACGTGTAATTTTGACGGACCTTGATAATACACTCGTGGCCTGGGATGTCCCGCACGCACCAGAGCTTCTTTTGCTATGGCTTGAAAAAGTGAAGTCACACGGCCTCGATGTCATCGTCGTCTCGAATAATAACGAGAACCGCGTACGTACGTTCACGGAACCGCTCGGCCTTCACTATGTGGCACGTGCGAAAAAGCCGTTACCGTCTGGATTCAAACAGGCGCTCGCAAAATATGGCTATTCGACGAAAGAAGCCATTTTCTTAGGCGATCAATTGTTCACGGACGTACTCGGTGCCAACATGGCCGGGATTCATGTCATCCACGTGCAACCGGTCGTCAAGACGGACGGACTCGTCACGAAGTTCAATCGCATGCTTGAAAAAGTCGTGTTCGCCCATATGAAACGTCGCGGAAAGTACGTGTTGATCACGAAAAAAGTTGAGGAGCTCGCCGTCGATGCGAAGCGCGCCAAAGTGGCCGTCGCCGAGAAAATCGGTGAAGCGATGCACTCACGTTCCGAAGATTCACATAAAAAAGATGAATAAGGACCTCGAACGCACAGGAAGAAGGAGGCTGTCCATGTACGGCGCGTAAGGCGTCGGAATTAACGCTTCAGGAGTAGCGGCGAGGCGCTACAGTGAATGAAGAAGAGGCAACTTAAATGACAGCAGACAACATTATGGAAGAAACAACACGTTATTGCGCCGGTTGCGGTGTCGCTATTCAAACGGAAGACCCGACCGGTGCCGGTTATGCACCAAAATCGGCACTCGATCGCGAGATCGTCATTTGCCAACGTTGCTTCAAATTGAAGCACTACAATCAAATTCAAGACGTCGAATTGACAGATGACGACTTCTTGCGCATCTTGAACGGCATCAGTGCTAAAGAAGCGCTCGTCATTAAAATCGTCGATATTTTTGACTTCAACGGTAGCTGGTTGCCAGGGCTTCAACGCTCAGTCGGCACGAACCCGGTCCTCTTGGTCGGAAACAAAGTCGACTTATTACCGAAGTCGGTCAACCCGAACCGGATGGCCAACTGGATGAAGTCTGAAGCGAAAGAGCTCGGCTTGAACCCGGTCGATGTGCACTTGATCAGTGCCAAAAAAGGGCACGGCATCGACGAGCTCGCAGAGAAAATTGAGTACTATCGTAAAGGCAAGGACGTCTATGTCGTCGGTTGTACGAACGTCGGGAAGTCGACGCTCATCAACCAAATCATCAAGCGTTTCGGAGCAGAAGACGAGGCCATCATCACGGTCAGTCATTTCCCGGGAACGACGCTCGATTTGATTGACGTCCCGCTCGACGATGATGCGAACCTGTACGATACGCCGGGGATTATCAACCGTCATCAAATGGCGCATTATGTCGATGCGAAAGATTTGAAGACGATCACCCCGAAAAAAGAGATTAAGCCGCACGTGTTCCAGTTGAACCCGCAGCAGACGCTCTTCTTCGGTGGACTCGCCCGTCTCGACTACATGGAAGGCAACAAGCGCTCGTTCGTTGTCTACATGTCGAACGAGTTGAAGACACACCGGACCAAGCTCGACAAAGCAGATGAACTATACGAAAACCATATCGGTAAAATGCTCAATCCGCCGAACGAGAAAACGTTGCAATTGTTGCCTCCGCTCGTGCGTCACGAGTTCAGTCTCCGTGACGGCGTCAAGACAGACATCGTCTTCAGCGGACTCGGTTGGGTCGCGATTCACGGAAAAGGTGGACGCATCGCCGCGTGGGCACCAAAAGGAGTTGCCGTCACATTACGTGAGGCGCTCGTATGAGACTGGCCGTCATCGGTCACCCGATTGCTCATTCGCTCTCTCCCGTCCTGCACGAGCAGTGGCTGAGAGCGTCTGGGCTTTTCGGGCGCTATGAGGCGCTTGACGTCACCCCGGACGAACTCGCGGACTTGTTTCAAAAGATGCGTGACGGCGTCTGGGACGGTTTCAACGTCACCATCCCGTATAAAGAGGCTGTCATCCCGTACCTGGACGAGCTTGATCAGGCGGCCGAAGCCGCCGGTGCCGTCAATACGGTGTATAAGCGGGACGGGAAGCTGATTGGGACGAATACGGACGGGGCTGGCCTCGTCGCCGCGCTCGACCGCTGGACCGATTGGACGGGCCATGTGCTCGTCATCGGGGCGGGTGGGGCAGCGCGCGGCATCATCAGTGCCTTGCCGACCCGTGACGTTACGGTCACAAATCGAACGATGGAACGGGCGGAGAGTCTCGCGGACGCGTTCGGGATTGAGGCGCAGGCGCTCACAGATGTCGAGATCGCACGGTATGACGTCATCATCCAGACGACATCGGTCGGCATGGACGGCGTCGATTCACCACGATCGTTAAAAGGTTTACGACAAAACACTGTCGTTTGTGATATCATATATCGTCCACTCGTCACACCGTTTTTAAAGGAAGCCGCCAAAGCAGACGCGAAAATCGTCAACGGAACTGCCATGTTCGTCGGACAAGGCGCTTTGGCGTTTGAATATTGGACAGGTGTGAGACCGGATCAACTTGTCGGAATGAAGTTAATTGAACGCTTATTGGAGGAATAAATAGTATGTTATCAGGTAAACAAAAACGCTTTTTACGTGCCGAGGCACACCACCTCTCGCCGATTTATCAAGTCGGAAAAAATGGAGTGAGTGAAGCGATGTGCAAAGACATTAGCGACGCGCTCGAAAAACGTGAGCTCTTGAAAGTTCAAGTGCTTCAAAACTGTACCGATACGCCGAAAGACGTAGCCGGAGAATTGGCTGAAGGCACGAAAGCCGAAGTCGTTCAAGTCATCGGAAAAGTCATCGTCTTGTACAAACAGGCGACTGAGAAAGAAAATCGCCAAATCAAACTCCCATGAGCCGCATCGGCCTGATGGGAGGCACGTTCGACCCGCCACATCTCGGTCATTTATTGATCGCCGAACAGGCGCGCGAACAGTTGGAACTCGATGAGGTCTGGTTTCTGCCGGCGGCGATTCCGCCGCACAAGGCGGGCTTCAGCCCGGCTAAAGACCGAATCGAAATGACTCGGCGGGCGATTGCGGATCAACCTGCGTTCAAACTGAGCTTGATTGAGTTTGAACGTGACGAACCGTCCTATACGGTCGAGACGATGAGACGGTTGCGGGACTTGTATCCGGACGACACATTCTTCTTCTTGATTGGGGCGGACTCGCTCGAATCACTCGAAAAGTGGTACGATTACGAGACGCTCGTCACCCTCGTCACGTTCGGGGCTGTCGCGCGTCCGGGCAGCCGATACCGCATCCCGAAACAGGCAGATGTGCGCACGATCGATATGCCGCAACTCGAGATCTCGTCGACCGATATCCGGGAGCGGACGAGACGGGACAAGTCCATCAAATATCTCGTCCCGCTCGATGTCGAAACTTATATCAAGGAGCGCGACTTGTATGACGTATGAGGAAGCACAATCATTGATTGAGGCGACGTTGCCCGAGAAACGCTACATCCACACGCTCGGTGTCGTCGAGACGGCCGACCGGTTGGCCCGCTTGTACGGGGCCGATGTGGAAGCGGCGCGACTCGCGGCGATGTTGCACGACTATGCGAAATATTTGGATGCCGACATGATGCGGCAAGTCGTGGTCGAGGAGAACCTCAATCCGAGCTTGCTTGAGTTCGATGACGAGCTGTTGCATGCGCCGGTCGGGGCCATCCTGTTAGACCGAGCGTACGACCTTGACCCGGCCGTCGTGTCGGCCATCAAGAATCATACGACAGGAGAACCGGGCATGTCCCGGATCGACCAGATTTTATTCGTCGCGGACGCGATCGAACCGAATCGGTCGTATCCGGGCGTCGACGTCTTGCGTGACCTCGCGGATCGTTCGCTCGAAGCGGCCGTCGTCGCGACGTTGCGCCATACGATTGCTTATTTATTGAACAAGTCGGTGCGGGTTTTCCCGCTGACGATTGAGACGTATAACCATTTTGTGAAAACACCCTAGGAGGTACAGTATGACTGTAAAAGAAGAATTAGAATTGATCGTGAAGGCCGCTGACGATAAGCGTGCCGAAGATATCGTCGTCCTCGACATGGAAGGCATCTCACCGGTCGCAGATTATTTCGTCATCTGCCACGGTAATTCAGAGAAGCAAGTCCAAGCAATCGCGCGCGAAATCAAAGACGTGGCCGGCGAGCATGAGCTCCCGCTCCACAAATTCGAAGGCATGGACTCGGCACGTTGGGTGCTCGCTGACCTCGAAAACGTCGTCGTCCATATCTTCCATCGCGATGACCGTGACTACTACAACCTTGAAAAATTGTGGGCAGATGCGCCACAAGTGGAAGTAGAAGTCGGCTAATGGCGTACGAAGGGTTCGCCTACGTCTACGATGAGTTGATGAAAGATGCCCCGTACGAGGACTGGGTCGCCTTCGTGCGTCGCCATGTCAAAGACGGTGCATCGCTTGCTGACGTCGGATGCGGGACGGGCTCGGCGACGATTCGCTTGGCGGAGCATTACGAGACAATCGGACTCGACTTATCTGAGTCGATGCTCGAAGTCGCCCAAGAGAAAGCGCTCGAGGCAGGCATCATGCTTCCGCTCTGGCAACAGGATATGCGGGAGCTTGAATTGCCACACCCAGTCGACGCCGTGACAATCCTCTGTGACTCGCTTTGCTATCTCGAGGATGAGGCCGATGTCATCGATACGTTCGAGGCGGTGTACGAACAATTGAAACCGGGCGGCATGTTCATCTTTGATGTGCATTCGCCGAACAAGATGCAGACGCTCTTCAATCAGAAGACGTATGCCTCGAACGGGGAAGATTGTTCGTATATCTGGTTCGCCGACCCGGGCGAAGCACCGCTCTCGGTCGTTCACGATTTGACGTTCTTCGTCGCCCTCGAGGATGGCACGTATGATCGCGTCGAGGAGACGCATGAGCAACGGACGTATGAGTCGGGGCAGTATATGCAATGGCTCATCGGGGTCGGCTTCCATGTGAAATCGGTCACCGCTGACTTCACGGACCAAGCTCCGGGCCCGAACGCAGAACGAATCTTTTTTGTCGCCCAGAAATAAACGAGACCCCATCGCGGATTTGCGATGGGGTCTCGAGCTGTTAACGAATCAAATCGCAACATGCGGTCTGATTCTTTTTTTATTGATGGTTCTGCCCGAAGTGAAGCATTGTTGCAGTCATGTTTGCCCAATTCGTGTTTCCGTGCCTCCAAGTCAGGTGTTTAATACTTGACTTATAAAGGCAGCTTTAGCTTGAGTATACTTTTCTCGGTCATTACGAAATTCTTTTGCTAAATGCCTTTTAAGAAGCCCGTACTCTTTTACAAGCGAAGGATTGTCTCGTAATTTATCTCGAAACTCAATCTGTTTTCCCCAACGATCTTCTGCCACTTTCATGATGTGTAAATGAGCAACTCGCTTATCATTTTTTACTTTCACAAAAAATCTCCGCCAGGTTTGTCCATCTAGTTCAGGTGGTACATAGTGCCAATCATGCAACGTTAATGTATCAACAATATCGTGGATTTTTTCAAACGATTCGATACTAATCATCACATCTATAATAGGTTTTGCGGGTAGACCAGGAACGGCCGTACTACCTATGTGTTCTGCTTCCTTGATGTCAAACTTTGAAAGTAAGTCGAACAACTCTCTTGTTTCTTGTAGACCTAACCGTGCCCACTGCACGTTAGAATCTTCTATTTCAATAGTCTCATAAGCCCAAATTGGAATATTTGAGTGCTCGTGTTTGTCTTCTTTCATGAGTTTATCCCATCTCCCTGAAAGTTTTTTTCACTTTATACCCAGAACCTCATTTTTAAACGCGATATAGAGAACCAGATAATTTTTATCTCATTTTGCTTACAGCCTTGTTTCTCCGTTCACAAGTAATTCAATGTTGATTCATGGCCCCGTCATAATGCTAATCATAAAAAGAGTCGAAAGACCCCATTGCAAGTAGCATGGGGTCTTTGTCATGGTCAAGCCTCGTGACTGAATTGCCATTGGACACCGAAACGGTCTTCGACCATGCCATACGCCTTGCTCCAGAACGTCTCTTGGAGCGGCATAAGGACACGGCCACCGGCAGATAAAGCCTCGAATTCTCGACGGATGGCGTGGAGGTCATCTGTCACGACGGCGAGTGTGATGTTCTGCCCGAACGTGACCGGACCGTCCGGCATAGCGTCCGAAAACATGAGCGATGTACCATGGACGCTCAGACGGGCATGGAGGACGAGGTCGGCCAGCTCGTCCGGTACAGGTTCACCGTCCGGTCCAGGCTGGGCACCGAACGTCATGATGTCCGGGGCGGGCTCGGCGAAGACGTCGGCATAAAACAGGACGGCGTCGCGACAGTCGCCATTGAAATTGAGATAAGGGTTGATCGGCATGAGTGTTCCTCCTCGAATCGTTTCTTTCAGTATGAGACAAACGGATGACGGAAGAATCCGACAAAAGCACGAATTTTCGGATAAGGTTGTTGAAACGGTCGCTGAAACGGGAATGGAGTAGATGAGACATTCTTACGAAAGAAGGCGTAAGGAGATGAAACTGACACGAGGACGTCTACTAGAATTCGGGTTCGTGTTGTTCATGGCGGTCATACTCGTCACGTCGATCATCGAAGGAGAGTGGTTTGACGCGAGCGTCGCCGGGGCGGGGATCGTGTCGGGTTTGATTCCGTTCATCCTCGAGAAGACGTTCAAAACCGAGTTCGACGCTAAAATGAAAGTCGCCTATATCTTATTCTTGTTTGCGTCGCAGTACTTGGGGTCGATTGTCGGATTGTATTCGAACGGTTGGTGGGACACGTTTCTTCACGTGTTGAGTGGGGTGTTTTTGGCGTTTCTCGGCTTCGATTTCTTAAGTCGACTTGATGAGGACATCCGACTTGAGATGCCGAAGCGGTTCGTCTTCGTCTATATCGTCGTCTTCGCGATGGCCGGGGCGGCACTTTGGGAAATGTATGAATTCACATCGGACTTGCTATTGAACACGACGATGCAAGGGAACGGGAACGACGACACGATGGTCGATCTCGTTGCCGGATCACTCGGCGGCATCATCGCGGCCTTGCTCGTGACCGAGATTCACCGAAAAGAACAACATAAGAAACGTAAAAACTGAAAGCGATTGCAAAACGCCCGAGTATTGCTCGAGCGTTTTATTTGTAATAATTATTATCTTTTAATATCATTAACTTTGTAAGAATGATTATAAAGAGGAGGCAACAATATGGATCAACATCGTCGTCTAACTACTAACCAAGGCGTCCCAATCGGGGATAACGCCAACTCCATCACAGCGGGTCGCCGCGGCCCCACACTTCTCGAAGATTATCAACTCATTGAAAAACTCGCCCACTTTGACCGTGAGCGCGTGCCGGAGCGGGTCGTTCATGCTCGTGGTGCCGGAGCACACGGTGTCTTCAAAGTTAAAAATAGCATGAAACGATATACAAAAGCCAAATTTTTGCAGGAAGAAGGGCAAGAGACTCCAATCTTCGCTCGCTTCTCAACCGTCATCCATGGTCTTGGCTCACCAGAGACGCTTCGTGACCCACGTGGATTCTCGGTCAAGTTTTACACGGAAGAAGGGAACTATGATTTCGTCGGAAACAACTTACCGGTCTTCTTTATCCGTGACGCCATCAAATTCCCAGACGTGATCCACTCACTTAAACCGGACCCACGGACGAACTTGCAAGACCCAGACCGTTTCTTCGACTTCATGTCGCTCACGCCGGAATCGACGAGCATGCTCATCCACTTGTTCAGCGATGAAGGGATTCCAGCCTCATACCGTCATATGCGCGGTTCATCGGTCCACTCATTCAAATGGGTCAACGAATACGGAAACACGGTGTACATAAAACTCCGTTGGGTCCCGAAACAAGGCATTAAAAACTTGTCGATGGAAGAAGCGGCGAAAGTACAGGCCGAAGACTTCAACCATGCGACACGCGACTTGTTCAACGCCATCGAGGAAGGCGACTTCCCAGAATGGGATCTCTACGTCCAAATCCTCGACCCGGCCGATATGGATAACTTCGATTTCGATCCGCTCGACGCGACAAAAGACTGGTTCGAAGATGTCATCCCGTATCAACTCGTCGGTACGATGACGCTTAACAAAAACGTCGACAACTATTTTGCCGAGACGGAATCTGTCGGATTCAACCCGGGCGTGCTCGTACCTGGGATTCAACCGTCTGAAGACAAGATGCTCCAAGGTCGCTTGTTCTCCTATTCGGATACGCAACGTTATCGTATCGGGGCGAACTACTTGCAGCTCCCGATCAACTGTCCGTTCGCACAAGTGTCGAACAATCAGCGTGATGGCGTGATGCCGTTCAAACAACAGACGAGCCCGGTCAACTATGAACCGAACCGCTATGAGGACGCACCGAAACCGGACGCGGCTTATATCGAGACGGAACAACCAATCTCAGGAGTGGCTGGACGTCAAAAAATCGAGAAGACAAATGACTTCGGTCAAGCTGGAGAAGTGTACCGTCGCTACTCGGAAGAAGAGAAGACGGCACTCGTGAACAACTTGGTGGCGCACATTAAAGAAGTCCGCCATGAAAACACGGTGCTCCTCTTGATCTGCAACTTCTATCGGGCCGACCGCGACCTCGGCGCGCGTCTCTCGGAAGCACTCAACGTCGATATCACACCGTTCTTGAGTCAAGTGACGGAATAATCATTTCAAGCAGAGTCGGCAACAGCCGCTCTGCTTTTTTGAGTATAATAAAGAGCACAGGGATGGCTCGTTTTGACTAGCAGGCCCTAATCCATACGTCAGGAGGAACATGTGATGAAAGAGACCATTTATTATGAACGAGGAACTGACGCTCTGAAGCGTCAAGGAAGACGTGCACAGCGGCTCGTGCAGCGCTTCAATGCATCTGAAGTTGATGATGATACGTTACGAGCGTCAATCCTCCGTGAACTATTTGGTACAGTGGGTGAAGATCCGGTCGTTGAACACAATTTTCATTGTGACTTAGGCACTAACGTTCATGTGGGAAATCGATTTTATGCAGGCTATAATTGTACGATTTTAGATATGGCTGAAGTAACGATTGGCGATGACTGCATGATTGGGCCGAACGTCGGGATTTATACGGCAGGACATGCGTTATCTTCACGTGACCGAAACAAGAGTGGGATCGCTACCCCGATTCATATCGGCAACGATGTATGGATTGGAGGGAGTTGCGTCGTTTTGGCAGGAATAACGATTGGCGATGGTGCGGTTATCGCTGCAGGTTCCGTTGTAACGAAGGATGTTCCTCCGAACGTCGTGGTGGCTGGAAACCCAGCCAAAATCATCAAAGCGATTGAGCAAGAATGATGATGAAACAACGAACTAATACGTTACTGAACTAACGTTTCAACCGTTCGTCCGCTATAAACCTGGGGAGTCATAAGGTCTTTACATATACTTAGAAAACGTGTGAGAGAAAAAATGACAATATGTAGTGCTGGTTATGTGCTCGTCGCAGAGTCGGTGCGACCAGATTATATGGATAGTCGTCTCATTCCTGAAACCGTCTTGTCTATAAGTACATGTATATGCGAGCACCATCCGAACATCGACGTACTCTGGGGTATGTCAACGCAAGCCAAAGCGACATATGAGCATGAATTAAAGCTTAATCAACAAGGGAGTACCGAACTAATGGCATGGATCGATACGTATCATGAGTCTGGACAGCTTGGGTATCCACAAACGTTTCAATCGCTAGACCTGGCTCATACATTCAAACGTCAGTTTCTCAGTCATGTGGCGGTCAAAGTGGTTGGTCTAGCGTTACCGGAAGCACACATCTCTACATTTTTAGAAGATAGTGAAATGGGTGAGAGTCCTGAACGATATGGAATCGAGCGTTTCGTCATGCGAAGAGAGAATGTGGAAACAGGTCATCTGTTAGGTTATGAGGTACTTGGTTATGAAAAGGGCATATTTCATTCCTATTTATGTAATGGTCTTGAGTCAGAGTTTGCTGAACAGTTCCCGTTTCGTTTGAATGAACATGGCTTGATTCCGACGCTTGAAGAAGCGGAACGCTATTGTACATATAGCAATCAAGAAGACGTCGAGACAGAATCTGTCCTTTGGCTACCGTGGGCGATTTTTGAGGTGGATGTCTGACTAGAAGCTTTCAAAATTGTCCCGATCTTGTGGTTATGCCAAGATAAGAAAAAAGGGGGATGCTTCATGAACCAAGTCATTGAAACACTATTGAACCACCGCTCCGTTCGCTCGTTCACGGACGAGACGTTGACCGACGAACAAATCCGGCTCATCGTCGAGAGCGCCCAGCGCGCCTCGACGTCGAGCTTTATCCAAGCCTATTCCATCATCGGGGTGACCGACCCGGAGAAGAAAGCTCGACTGGCTGAAATCGCCGGTAATCAGCAGTACGTCATCGACAACGGTCATTTCTTCGTCTTCTGCGCTGATTTATATCGACATGAGTTAATCGGTGAACTGCGGGGGGCCGAAGTGAATGCGACACTCGAGACGGATGAGAAGTTACTTGTTGCGGTCATTGATGCCGCGCTCGCTTCGCAAAATGCTGTCGTTGCCGCCGAATCGATGGGCCTCGGCATTTGCTATATCGGCGGGATTCGCAATGATATGTTCGCTGTGAAGGAACTGCTCGGTCTGCCGGAGCGGGTATTGCCTCTCTTCGGACTTGCCGTCGGTGTACCAGAGCACGTCGAAGGTCAAAAACCGCGCCTCCCACTCGAACATATTTATCATGAGAACACATACGTCGCCGACGCCGAGCAACTGAAACAAGAACTCGATGCGTATGATGCGACGATTCACGATTACTATGCGGCACGCGGGTCGAACCAACGAAGCGACACGTGGACCGGACAAATGGGACGGATGTTATCGAGACCGACCCGGCTCGACGTGAAAGATTTCTTGAAAACTCAGGGTTACTCAAAGCAAAATTAAGAACCGCTCAGGCGGTTTTTAGTTTGGGGACGCTGTCTAAACAGAAGGGGACGATCACGATAAAAGGAATCAAACCTTTATTGATTTGTACGTTGATTATTTCAATCATATTGATTGTGTTTACGTCTCTTGAATTTCTAATCTTGAAAATACTCGGTCTACAGTATGAATCGTTGTGGAGTCTGCTCCTCTTCTTCCTCGTATACGGACTGTCAGAGATCCCGATTAACTTGTTTCTATCGGCTTTGTTGAAGTCGTTGACGACTCTTGATGTCATCCAATCACATACAGGGATGTTAGCTTTGTTCCTTCACATCACGAGTACATTCATCATTGTTAATATCATTGACCGATTGATGACGTCCGTGTCGATTTCTCAACTGGGGATCAGTCTGTTCTCGCTTGTCACAGGTTTAGTAGGGTGGTTATCTATTCAACAAGATCCTGATCCTCCAAAACGAGGTTCAAAAGAATTTGAAGCTTACGAAAAAAAATGAGTTGAATTACCCGCGAGACAAATAAAGGAGCGGCTTTTCTCAATCGAGAGAAAACCGCTCCTTTATTTTCAATTTGTCTGAGCATCGAGCCAGGCGTGGTCGATTGCGCCGAATTGCTTGGCGACGATGACTCCATTTTCATCGAGGACGTATGTTGTCGGCATCGCCTGAATCCGATACGCATCTCCGACCATCCCGTTCTCGTCATAGACGACCTCGAACGCGTCTTCATACGGGGCGACGAACGATTCGGCATCAGCGACATCCCGTTCGCTCGTCGTCGTATTGACGGCGACGATGGTCACATCGTCTTGTTCACGGGCAAACTTGGCCATGTCAGGCATCTCGGCCCGACACGGTGGGCACCACGACGCCCAGAAGTTGACGACGACCCGTTCGCCGCGCAACTCACTCAAGTTGAACGTCGTTCCATCCGTCCGCTTCAATTTAAAGTTCGGCGGCACTTGACCAATGTTCAAACCGGTCTGAGACGAACCGGCTTCGAGTCGTGGTGTCTCGTCTGGTAGGCTGGCGTTGATGATGGCGAGCACGACGATGAGACCGAGTCCGTATTGAACGGCCTTCTGGGACGGTCGCGCCACGTAGGCGGCGACGGCGATTAGAAGGAAGAACGGAATGATCCACCACAACTCGAAAGTACCGGTGACGATTGACCCGGTCAACCAAATCGAAAATGCACCGACCCCCGTCCAGAGCAGCGCTCCGAGCGTCGGTGTCCGCATCCAGCGCCACGTTGCGATAAGCAGTAAGACGATGAGGGCGGCCATATAGAGATGGAGCGGTTGCGATGAGGAAAGCAGCGGGAGCATCCCATATTTGGGGACGACGAGCGTCACCGCAAACCAAAAGACCAAGGCCGAGAACAACCAATAGCCACGAAGGCTAGGCGTGAGCCGGAATACAAAAAAAGCAATCACGGCAGCGGCAATGAGAAGTGACCACGTGCCGCCGGTCGCATAAAGGGATAAGGCCAAACTTCCTGTCGACGCGAGACCGAGGACGATCGCGCTTCCTTTCCAAGCGAGGAAACCGGCGAACCATGTCCCGAGGACGGCGTCGCGTTCTTTTTCCGACAAGCCGATTTTTTTAAAGCCGATGTAGAGAATAAGTAGGCTGGCCACCATAGCCAGTAAATCGAGTCGAATGTTCAATGGACCGATGGCGATCACATAATCCCTCCTAGAGAAAAAGCGCCCAGACGAGTGGGCGCTTTCTTTGTTTGTAGTATAGCATTAGCCGATTTGTTCTGCATTGAGGACAGTCTTCATCGCGCCATAGCCACCGAGGATGTTTTGGATATCCTTGTAGCCGAGTGATTGAAGCACACTCGCGGCCATCCGTGAACGGACGCCAGATGCACAGTGAACGGCAATCGTTTGATCTGTCGGGAGGCCTTCGTGGTCACGCGCCAACTTACCGAGTAGGATGCGCTCGGCTTTCTCATAGTGGCTCGCGTTCCATTCCGTCGCATTTCGGACGTCGAGGACGAAGACGTCACCTTTTTCAGCTGATTCAATCGCTTGTTCAGCTGTCACGTCCGTGTACGTTTCCGTCAAAAGTTCTTGACCGAGCTCTTCGACTGGGACGATGAAGCGGAGACGGTCGAGACCGATTGATTGAAGATCCGTCTGCACTTGTTCGAAGTCTTCCGCGCTCGCGATGAGCGTGATGTCTTTGTCGAAGTTGACGAGCCAGCCGGCCCATGAGACGAATTTCGTGTTGTATGGGATGTTGATGGTGCCAGGGACGTGTCCTTTGGCGAATTCTTCCCCTGTACGTGTATCGACGACTTGTGTCTCGTCGACGAGCGTGTCGATGCGGTCCGTACCGACGACTTCCGGACGAACAATCATGTTCGTCACTTGAATGCCTTCTTTGTTTACTTTCTTCATCATTGCGAAGTAGTTCGGCGGTTCTGGTTGATCCGTCGTCAACTCTTTGATGAACGCATCTTGATCAGTCATTTGAAGTGCCCAGTTCGTCGCTTTCTCGTAACCTACTGTCGATGTCGGGATCGCGCCGAGCGCTTTTCCGCAGGCACTGCCGGCACCGTGGCCCGGCCATACTTGAACGAAGTCAGGAAGGTCTTTGAACTTCTTGAGCGAGTCGAACATTTGCTCGGCACCGATGGCTGTAGTGCCTTTCACGCCGGCTGCTTCTTCGAGCAAGTCAGGACGACCGATATCGCCGACGAAGACGAAGTCACCTGTGAAGATGCCCATTGGTTGTGTCTGGTTGCGGTCATACAGCAAGAATGAGATATGTTCTGGCGTGTGGCCTGGTGTATGCATGACTTCGAATGTGACATTACCGACTTTGAACGTATCGCCATCTTTGACGAGTTTTGAATCGATGTCTTTCGCGAACGCATATTTCCATGACGCGTCACCTTCGTCCGATAGGTAAGCCGTTGAACCGGTACGTTTCGCGAGCTCGAGTGAACCTGATACGAAGTCGGCGTGGATGTGAGTCTCAGCCGTCGCGACGATTTTCATGCCTTCTTTTTCAGCTTCTTGAAGATACGGTGTAATGTTGCGGGCCGGGTCGATGACTACGGCTTCGCCGGTCATTTGGCAACCGACCATATAAGATGCTTGTGCTAATTTTTGATCATAGAAATAACGTAATAACATGTGGAATACCCCCCTAAGAATAGTTGACTGTAAACGACTGTGTTTTTTTACTGTATATATAGAAGATTGTTAGACCGTTTCACCTGTCCAGCTCATCATGCCGCCATCGACGTTGACGACATCGAAGCCGAGTGAGTCGAGGTAAGCCGAAGCGTTCATGCTTCGTCCGCCTGCCGCACAGATGACGTGAATCGGTTTCGAACGATCGAGCTCATCGACTTTCGTACCGAATTCAGAGAGTGGGACGTTTTTCGCTTGCTTGATGTGGCCACCTGCAAATTCGTCTGTCTCCCGAACATCAATCAAGTTAAGCGTCTCATTAGATTGAAGCAACGTTTCTAGTTCAATAGTCGAAATGGTTTTCATGAGTGATAAATCTCCTTTTTTGGTTTAAGAATTTTTGAAGCGAGTTTCTTTCGTTGTTTTTAATATACCCCCCGAGGTATACTGAATGCAAGAAAAAGAATCGGAGGTCGAAAATTGAAGGAAATCATGATGATTGTGTCGATTTTAGTGCTGGCGACGGTCGGAATCGTTCTTTTTACGTCAGGTGAGAGTGAAATTACAAAAATTGGCGTCGAAACACTACAAAACAGATTGGAAAACGAAGAAATAACCTTGTTAGACGTCCGAGAAGTGGATGAATACGAGGGGGGGCATATCGAAGGAGCGGTGAACGCACCACTTTCATCATTAAATGCCACCGAACTGCCTTATCCGAAAGGTGAACCGATTTATGTCATCTGTCGGAGCGGGAACCGGAGTGCCCAAGCGGCACAGCTGTTGCAAGAGCGTGGCTACACGGAGATTTATGACGTCTCGGGTGGCATGATCGCTTGGGAACAACAATAAAACTTACTTATATAGAGGGTAGGGAATTGGAGGAGTTAATATGGAATTTGGATTTATTATCACCATCTTTTTGATCGGCTTTATCGGGTCGTTCATTTCGGGGATGGTCGGGATTGGCGGATCGATTATTAAATATCCGATGCTGTTGTACATTCCACCGCTTCTCGGCTTCGCAGCGTTCAGCGCCCATGAAGTATCGGGGATCAGCGCGATTCAAGTCTTCTTCGCGACAATCGGTGGGATTTACGCATACCGGAAAGGCGGCTACTTGAATAAGCAGCTCATCCTGTATATGGGTGTCGCCGTCTTGATCGGGAGTTTCATCGGCGGCTACGGCTCGACGCTCTTGTCTGAGAACTTGATTAACGTCGTCTACGCCGTGCTCGCGACGATTGCGACAATCATGATGTTCTTACCGAAAAAGAACGTCGAGGACGTCCCACTCGACCAAGTCACATTCAATAAAGTGATTGCAGCGAGTTCGGCGTTCGTCGTCGGGGTGGCCGC
The DNA here is from genome assembly GCF_018618375.1 of Exiguobacterium sp. E4787. NCBI lineage: Bacteria > Bacillati > Bacillota > Bacilli > Caryophanales > Exiguobacterium > Exiguobacterium sp. E4787. The sequence goes on from NZ_JACSLY010000009.1 coordinate 114,528, forward strand.
AGGAATCGTCGGGGCAGCAGGTGCGTTCATCTTGATGCCGATTATGCTCGTCGTGCTCCGGATTCCGACGAAGATGGCAATCGCGAGTTCGCTCGCTATCACGTTCATCTCGTCAATTGGCTCGACAGCAGGGAAAATTATCACCGATCAAATTGTGTGGGAACCTGCCGTCATCATGATTATCGCCAGTTTGATCGCCGCACCGCTCGGCGCGAACGTCGGTAAAAACATGAAGACAAAATCACTGCAGATGATTTTAGCGCTACTCATTTTAGCGAGTACAGTAAAAATTTGGATGGATATCATCAGGTGAGCGAATCACTCGTAATCGGCTACCGAGGCGACTCGGTAGTCTTTTTTTCGTAAACATTGCAATCGGATTGTTAAGTTTGTGTATAGTTGTAAACGTCAATTAGTTGAATTGAGTTCAAGGGAACGTTAAAATATAGCTTATACTTCTAAAAAGAAAATGAATCTTTAACTTGAATTCCATATAAGGAGTGTTTACATGAATCACACGAATCAATCGAAAGGAAGGATGGACCGCTTCCGTCAGACGGCGCTCGACTCGTTCAAGACACACCGTCTGTTTTGGATGTTCACCATCCTGTTATGGACGAAGTCGCTGATCGCGTATCAGTTCTTCTTCAATATACCGGCCGAGAACGCGGTCCAGGCATTCATCCTATTCATCAACCCGCTCAGTTTCACGTTGTTCCTGTTCGCGTTCAGCTTCTTCTTCGGGGGGAATAAGCGGAAGTGGGCACTGTACAGTCTATACCTCGTCTCCTCGCTTATCTTGTTCGCGGATACGACGTACTATCGTGAGTTCACAGACTTCTTGACCGTACCGGTCTTGTTCCAGTCGTCGAACATGGAGACGCTCTCGTCTTCGTTCCTCTCGCTTCTCGAATGGAAAGACTTGCTCCTATTAGGAGACCTCGTCGTGCTTCCATTCCTACTATGGAAGATGAACGAGACGAGCCAGGCATCGCAACGCCGCGTCTTAATCACGTTCGGTGCGGCCGCGGCCTTGTTCGGGTTTAACCTCGTCCTCGCCGAAACGGAGCGTCCAGAACTGTTGACGCGCTCGTTCGACCGAGAGCTGTTGGTTAAAAACTTAGGAACGTTCAACTTCCACGTCTACGACGCCATGCTCCAAACGAAGACATCGGCCCAGAAGGCGCTCGCAGACGGTTCTGAACTGGATGAAGTCGAGAACTTCACTCGTCAGAACTATGCGGCTCCGGACCCGGAGATGTTCGGGAAGTATAAAGGCAAGAACGTGGTCGTCGTCTCGTTCGAGTCGGCCCAAAACTTCACGCACAACATGAAAGCGTCGAACGGCGAGTACATCACGCCGAACTTGAACAAACTGATCGAAGAGTCCCACTACTGGCCGAACTATTACCATACGACTGGCCAAGGGAAGACGTCAGATGCCGAGTTCGCACTCGATAACTCGCTTTACGGTCTGTCACGTGGAGGAGTCTACTTCACGAACGCCGACAACGAATATAACGCGTTACCAGAAGTCATCAAAGATGACAACTATTACTCGGCCGTGTTCCACGCCAACAACAAATCGTTCTGGAACCGCGACCAGATGTATCAAAACATCGGCGTCGACAAGTTCTTTGACGAAGCCAGCTATGACCTCGGAAACCCCGAGGATATGACGGAGTGGGGTCTGCTCGATGATGAGTTCTTCCGCCAATCGGTACCGATGCTCGAAGAGCTTCCGGAACCGTTCTACGCGAAGTTCATCACGCTTACGAACCATTTCCCGTACACGATGCCGAGTGAGAAGCACGAGCTCGTTCCAAAATTTGAGACGAACTCGACGACGCTCAACAACTTCCCGCAAGCGCTCGCTTACCAAGATTACGCCCTCGGCTTGTTCATCGACGAGTTGAAGGCGAACGGCATGTGGGACGACACGATTTTCGTCGTCTACGGTGACCATTATGGCATCTCGACGAACCATAATGCCGCTATGGCTGATTTGCTCGGGAAAGACGAGTTGACGCCATACGATGTGGCCAAGCTCCAAGCGGTCCCGTTCGCAATCCACTTACCGGGCCAAGACAAGGGTGAAGTGCATGAGACAATCGGAAGTCACGTCGACATGAACCCGACGATTCAGCACTTGCTCGGAATCGATACATCTGAACAGGTCGGATTCGGGAATGACTTGTTCTCGAAAGAGCATTATGACCGCGCCATCTTCCGTGATGGAACGGTCGTGACGCAAGACCATCTGTTCACGCAGTCGATGTGTTATGACGCCAAGACTGGCGAAGTCGCTGAAGATGGTGCAGCATGTACGCCACTTGAAGAAGAAGCGAATAAAATCCTTGAGATGAACGACCAGCTCATCTATTCGGATTTACTCCGCTTCAAGCAAGACTAATAACGAGGAGAGAAAAGGTTGGAGACAATCTTTTCTCTTTTTTGTGGTCGTTGCGTGCTAGGAAGACTAAGATGAAAGCAGAATAGCTTTCCAAAGGAGAATTTATGACATTAGATTATACGGGAGAACGGGTCATCCCAGATCGCATGGACCCGCTGAACGGATTGTTACTCGAACATATCGCGCGTTACCATTTCGCATTGTTATACATGAACGGACGCGTCCTCGATTTTGCGAGTGGGAGTGGATATGGCAGTCAATTGATTGCGAAGAACTTGAAAGGGACCGTGACCGAGGTCGTCGCCGTCGACTTGTCGGAAGAGGCGACGCGCTATGCGAAAGGGCGTTATCACCACCCGAACGTCGACTATATCGTAGGCGATGTCGTCGACCGGACGTTACCGGACAAACTCGGGATGTTCGATTGCATCGTCAGCTTTGAGACGATTGAACACGTGACTGACTATAAGACATTCATGGCGAACGTGTGGGACTTTTTGAAACCAGGCGGAATCTTGGTGTTGTCGACACCGTTCGGTCAAGGCGTCGGGCAACCGACGAATGAGCCCTTCCATGCCCATCAGTTCACTGAGGCCGAGTTTGAGGAATTATTTACGTCATTCACATCGACCGAGTTCTATTACCAACGAGGCGTGCTCGTCGAACCGAAGCGGGGGACGCGCCATTATCCAATCGGGATCACCGTCGCGGTCAAATAAAAAATCCCGATGAACGAGGTCATCGGGTAATGAAATAGTATAACAGGCCGAGCGCCAAAAATGAGACCGGGAACAAGACGATATACGTCCACGACACCATTGACCAGCTTTTCTTTTGATTGTAGTCTGATTTGTCTTTCCCGAGTCCGACCATGATCGTAAAAATGAGGGCAATCAAGCAAACGAGTAACGATAATCCAATTGTGAGATACATATTGTCACATCCTTCATAGTTTCTTCATACTTCTAGCATAGCTGAAAACAAAACGAAAAAACCTCTGAAATGTTGGGATTCTGTGTCCAACAATCAGAGGCTTTTATCACACGTCTTGCTGATTAATATACGTCTCAGCATCGTCAATCGGAATGCCGAGCGCCTCATGGATGACGATTAAGGCGCTATCATTTCGTTTGTCCGTCTCGGCAGCAACGCAGTCGAGCGGGACGTGGAGTTCATACTCGCGCATGTACCCGTCGTTCGCTGAGAACAAGATACAGATGTCCGAAGCGACACCGGTCAGGACGAGCGATGTGACCTCAAGTTGACGCAACAAGATATCGAGCTGCGTCCCGTAAAACGTCGAGTGCCTTGGTTTGATGATGAAATACTCTTTGTCTTCCGGTGCAATCCGTTTTGCGATGGCGCTGCCTTTCGACGACTCGACGTGACGGATGATATCCTCGGTGCTGTCTTTCCACTGACCGAAGTTGTCGTTGCAATAGATGACCGGCCAATCGTTCGCCTTAAAATGCCGCTTCAGTTTTAATATCGGGTCGACAATCGGCTCCGTGTTTCGAAGTAGGTCCTCCCCGCCGACAAAGTCGAAATCATTGAACATGTCGATGATGAGTAACGCCGTCTTTGACATCGTGGTCCCTCCATTCCAAGTGAGTCTCACATTATGAAGTACCACTCTGCCGACGGCGTTAATCGTCATTCAGCGAACGTTTTGCTCCGGAATACGAATGCAGTGATGATATAGAACGCGACGATATGAATCAACACATAGAACGCCGAGAACCAAATCGTTACGTCCATTGTTTCCATGAAGCCAGGGCTCTGGTAATAAATCGACAGGTCCGTATGCAAGAAGACGATCCATTTGGCGATGTCCGGCTTCCAAGCGATGAGGAGTCCGCCAATCATCGTCGACACGAAGTTCGCGAGCACGGTGAAACCAATGACGACGCCAACGGACTTGAAGACGACCGAGAACATGAGCGTCAAGAAGATGACGAACACGCCGCTCGAGACACTAAGTAAGACGTTGCGGAACTGCTCGAACGTCAATGCTCCGTCGAGCGTCCAGGCGAAGCCATACGTGACAGCAATGATGAATACGAATTGGACGAGCATGATCAAGAGCGCGGCGACAAGTTTCGAGAGTAAAATCCGGTCGCGCGAGTACGGGCTCATGAGCAAGTGCTTCAACGTATCAAATTTCAACTCATTTCCAATCATCTCGGCTGTGAACACGATCGTGAAAATCCCGAGGAACGTCATGGCGGCCATCGTCGCATAGTTGACGAATGTTTCCGCGTCACCTGGATTGTCGCCGCTCCGGACGATGAAGTACGTCAAGATGATAATCCCGGTATACATGCCGAGCGCGATCAACGGTTTGATCGTGCGCCGCCACTTCATAAATTCATTGGCCAGTAATGAACGCATTGTTCGTGCCTCCTTCTTTCTTCGTCACTTTCAAGAACTGCTCCTCAAGTGTCTCGTGCTTCATGCCTATTTGATAGACCGCGATGTCGCGATCGACAAGATGTTTCAACAAGTGCGGGATATCCGTTTCCGGACGTGGGACGATGAACGTCTCGGCCGATTGTTGAATGATTTTCACGTCATCGAACGCGAGTGCGACGACATCGAGCGCCTCGTTCATTTGTTTGCGGTCGACCTTACAGAGGATGACACTCTCCGTCTTCGCTTCGCCGTCACCTTGAATCGATTTGATTTGTCCTTGGTCGATGATGGCGAACCGATCGGTGATCAGTTCCATCTCGCTCAATAAATGACTTGAGATGAGGATGGCGATGCCGCGATGGTCGGCTAAATGCCGTAAGTAGTTACGCAAATCGGCGATTCCGGCCGGGTCGAGCCCGTTTGTCGGTTCGTCGAGAATCAAGACTTTCGGGTTATGAAGTAGGGCACGGGCAATCCCGAGGCGCTGTTTCATCCCGAGCGAGTATTGTTTCACTTTCATATCAAGTTTCGTCTCGAGTCCGACGAGGGCGCCGAGGGCGTTCAAATCGACTTTCTTTAAGCCGGGAATCAAGTTCATCGCGTGAATCAAGTTCTCGCGGCCCGTCAAATATGGATAGAAGGCCGGGTTCTCGACGATGGCTCCGATGCGACTGAGCGCTTGTTGGCGATCTGTTGAGACGTCGAACCCGTCGACGGTGACGGTGCCATGTGTCGCCGGCATGAGTCCGGTGATGATGCGGATCGTCGTCGTCTTCCCGGCGCCATTCGGTCCGAGGAATCCGAAGATTTCTCCAGGGGTGACGTCAAAACTGACGTTTGTCAGGACGTTCGTCTGCCCCATTTTCTTGTGTACGTTTTGTACGGATAACATAAGATCACCTTGCTTTCGTTGAGAGTATTTTCCAACTGGATTACCGTACTATACGGAGCAGATTGAAATAAGGTTTCACCTTTTTTTTGAAATTGTTGAAACAAACGCCTGATTTCACAATTTGTTGATAAGGAAAACTTATTGAAATAGTATGGACGAATTGTGAATTTGAAAGGGTCTTTCCATATGGAAAGGTGTAGTATGGAGAGGAGAGAAAGAGGCAAGATTTGGCTCTTTTTGCAGGACGAATCAGAAGGATGAACTGCTTCGTGCTTAATGTTAAAATGAAAGCGTTCACACATCGGGCGCACAGGAACGGATAGGGGGATTTATTCAATGGGAGAGTCGTCAAACGGTCGCGAAGAAGTACAAGCATTTTATGGTCCAAACTTAGGCTATATCGTTGAATTGTACGAGCAGTATGTGGAAGACCCAGAATCAGTCGATGCGGAGACGCGTCAATACTTTGACGAGCACGGGGCCCCGGAAGCGAGCGCACCTGTCGCGCCGGCTGCATCGTTTGATTTAGAGAAAGTCGTGGCAGCGACACGGTTGGTCAATGATATCCGGGCACTCGGCCATAAAGCGGCCGACATCTATCCGCTCAAAGACCACCCACGCGAGCACGGCTTATTTGCGTTTGACCGCTACGGGTTGAGTGAAGCGGACCTCGAGCAAGTACCGGCTCACTTGTTGTCGGAAGACGTGCCGAAGCCGGGTGCGAACGCGCTCGAGCTCGTTCGTCACTTGCTTGACGTCTATACAGGCCCGGTCGCCATCGAGCTCCGTCACTTGGATGACATGGAAGAGAAGCGTTGGATTCGCCGCCGCATCGAGCAGGGCGCATTGAAAGCGAAATACTCGAAGAACGAGAAAATCGAGTTGTTCCAACGTCTAGCGGAAACAGAGTTGTTCGAGTCGTTCCTCCATAAGACATACGTCGGACAAAAACGCTTCTCAATCGAAGGGCTCGACGCGATGGTGCCGCTCCTTGACGCCATGGTCGGTGGCCTCATCTCGAGCGGGTCAGAACATATCAACATCGGGATGGCCCACCGTGGACGCTTGAACGTGCTCGCGCACGTGCTCGGCAAACCGTATGAGATGATTTTCGCTGAGTTCCAGCACGCCCCGAATAAAGAATTGATTCCGTCGGAAGGATCGATTGGCATCAACTTCGGTTGGTCCGGCGACGTGAAATATCACCTCGGTCTCGACCGCAGAGTGTTAGAAGAGAAGAAAGAAGTCCGCTTGAACCTCGCAAACAACCCGAGTCACCTCGAGTTCGTCGGTTCGGTCGTCGAAGGGTATACGCGCGCCGCGCAAGACGACCGCTCTGAGAAAGGGATGGCCGTCCAACATGACGACAAAGCGGCATCAATCTTGATTCACGGGGATGCTGCGTTCCCAGGTCAAGGCATCGTCGCCGAGACGCTCAACATGACGAACTTGAATGGTTATCGTACAGCTGGGACGGTCCACGTCATCGCCAACAACACGATCGGCTTCACGACCGACCCGAGCGACTCGCGCTCGACACGTTATGCGAGTGATATCGCCAAAGGCTATGAGATTCCGGTGTTCCACGTCAATGCGGACGATCCGGAAGCGTGTGTCGCTGTCGCTAAACTGTGCAGCGAGTATCGCGCCAAATTCCATAAAGACATTCTCGTCGATTTGGTTGGCTACCGCCGCTACGGTCATAACGAGATGGATGAGCCGATGAACACGAACCCAGTGCTCTATAAGGCCATCAAAGAACACAAATCGGTCCGTCATGTCTATGCCGACATGCTCGAAGCGGAAGGCGTCATGTCGAAAGAAGACAAAGCGACGATCGAGCAATCGATTGAAGACCGTCTCAAATCGGCCCGTGACCTCGTCCCGGCCGAAGAAGAAGATGCCGACATCATCTTGCCGGAAGCGGTCCACAAAGGCTTCCCGTTCGTTGAGACAGGTGTCGAACGTGACGTGCTCCAGCAATTGAATGACGAATTGCTCGTCTGGCCGGAAGGCTTCGGCGTGTTCCATAAGCTGCAAAAAGTGCTCGACCGTCGCCGTGACGCGTTCGCGGACAACGGGAAAGTCGACTGGGGCCATGCCGAGACGCTCGCTTACGCCTCAATCATCTCGGACGGCACACCAATCCGTTTGAGCGGACAAGATTCGGAGCGCGGTACGTTCGCGCAACGTAACATCATGTTGAACGATGTCGAGACAGGTAAGAAGTTCTCGCCGCTCCATCACTTGTCGACGGCGAACGCCTCGTTCTCGGTCCACAACAGCCCGCTCTCAGAAGGCTCGGTGCTCGGTTTCGAATACGGCTATAACGTCTTCGCCCAAGACACGCTCGTGCTTTGGGAAGCCCAGTACGGCGACTTCGCCAACTCGGCCCAGGTCATGTTCGACCAGTTCATCTCGGCCGGCCGCGCCAAATGGGGACAGAAGTCAGGTCTCGTCATGCTGTTGCCGCACGGTTATGAAGGCCAAGGGCCAGAGCACTCGAGCGCCCGCATGGAGCGTTACTTGACGCTCGCTGGAGAAAAAAACTGGACGGTCGCGAATTTGTCGACGGCCGCGCAGTACTTCCACATCTTGCGTCGTCAGGCGAAGATGCTCGGCACGGAACAAATCCGTCCGATGATCATCATGACACCGAAGAGCCTGCTCCGTCATCCGCTTGCAGCCTCACCGGTCGATGAACTGTCAGACAATAACTTCCGTCCGATCATCGAACAAGTCGGTCTCGGTGAGAATCCGGAGCAAGTCGAACGTCTCGTCTTCTGTTCAGGGAAGATGGCAATCGATTTGCAAGAAGCGACGATGAAGTCAGAGGAGTCACTCGACTTCCTGCACATCATCCGCGTCGAAGAAATCTATCCGTTCCCGGTCCGTGAGATCCGTGAATTGATCAGCCGCTATCCGAACGCGAAAGAGATCGTCTGGGTCCAAGAAGAGCCGAAGAACATGGGGGCATGGACGTACATCGAGCCTCGTCTCGAAGCTGTCACATCGAACCGTCTGAACGTCCGCTACGTCGGCCGTCGCCGCCGTTCGAGCCCGGCTGAAGGGAATCCGACAGCCCATAAACAAGAGCAAGCACGAATCATCCGTGACGCCATTTCACGTGACGCCGTCTCGGCTGCTGCCGGCACGAGCACATACCAAAAAGATCGTAAATAAGTTAAGGGGGAACTCATTGTGATCGAAATCAAAGTACCTGAATTAGCAGAGTCCATTACGGAAGGAACGGTCGCGTCTTGGCTCAAACAGCCAGGCGACCACGTCGAAAAAGGGGAAGCCATCGTCGAACTCGAGACGGACAAAGTCAACATCGAGGTGCCGGCCGATGAGTCGGGCACGCTCGACGAGCAATTGGCGGCCGAAGGGGACACGGTCCAAGTTGGACAAGTGATCGCTCGCCTCAGCTCAGGATCGGGTGGCGGCACGGCCGTCGCGACGAAGACAAAGACAGAAGCACCTGCTGAGACGGCTCCAGCACCAGCCGAGACGAAAGTCGAAGCGGTCGGAGAAGCGAAGAAAGTCGAGCGCCGTGAAGAGCACGTCGCGAGCCCAGGCAAAGGACCAATCGCGACACCGGCGGCCCGTAAATTGGCCCGTGAGAAAGGCATCGATTTGTCAGCCGTCCAAACGAACGACCCGATTGGTCGCATCAACGTCCATGACGTGACGAGCCACGAGTCGAAACCGGCACCGACGCCAGCGCCACAAGCACCGAAAGCTCCAGCAGCGGCACCGCAACCGGCGGCGAGCGGCAAAGACGAAGAGCGCATCAAAATGACGCGCCGTCGTCAAACGATTGCCAACCGTCTCGTCGAAGTTCAACAGACGGCAGCGATGCTGACGACGTTCAACGAAATCGATATGTCGGCTGTCATGGCGCTCCGCAAACGTCGCCAAGAGAAGTTCATCAAAGACAATGACGTCAAACTCGGTTTCATGTCGTTCTTCACGAAGGCGGCCGTTGCGGCACTCAAACGGATGCCGTACTTGAACGCTGAGATTCAAGGCAACGAGATCGTCTTGAAAAAATACTATGACATCGGTATCGCCGTGTCGGCTCCGGACGGCCTCGTCGTCCCGGTCGTCCGCGAAGCGGATCGCAAGAACTTCGGTGAAATCGAGAAAGACATCTTGCACCTCGCCGATAAAGCACGCAATAACAAGCTCGGGTTGAGCGACCTCACAGGTGGAACGTTCACGATCACGAACGGTGGCGTCTTCGGCTCACTCTTGTCGACACCGATCTTGAACGGCCCACAAGTCGCGATTCTCGGGATGCACTCGATTCAACTCCGCCCAATCGCTATCGACGCGGAAACGATGGAGAACCGCCCGATGATGTACGTGGCGCTCTCGTATGACCACCGCATCGTCGATGGTCGTGAGGCCGTGACATTCCTCAAGCACATTAAAGACATGATTGAAGATCCAGAACAATTGTTGTTCGAAGCGTAATACAAGAAGGTCCATGCCGAGCGGCATGGACCTTTGCTTATGCGATGAGCGTCTCATCGAGCGTGATTTGTTGCTTTCCGTTCGCCTTTGAGCGATAGAGCGCCTGGTCCGCCCGTTCGATGGCGGCGTGTGGCACCGTCTCCGTCTGCCAGAGCGAGGCGCCGATACTTGCCCCGACGCTTGTCGTCCCGCCTTCAATGGTAATCGGTTCGGACAGGGAAGTGATGAGGTCTTGTCCGATTTGAGTGATCAATCGTTCACTCTTTCCATTCCGTTCGAACAAGAGGAAGAACTCGTCACCGCTCAACCGGATCGGATAGGCACCATCGAGCGTCACGCGTTTCAACCGTTCGGCAATCTCAATCAAGACATCGTCGCCCGTGGCGTGTCCATACGTGTCGTTGACGGCTTTAAAACCGTCGAGGTCGATATAGAAACAGACGTACTCGTTCTTCGTCGCTTGGGCTTCGTTCAAATAGTGTCGAAGCGCCGTCCGATTCGCGAGTCCGGTCAAGACGTCACGGTTGGCGAGTGACTCGTAATGGACACGTTCTGTCTCAGATTCGGTGAGAGACGAGACAAGTGACTCGAGGGCGAATGCGAGCGACTCAATCTCATGAATCCCAGACTGGTGCGGGAACGTCTTGGCCTTCCCTTGCTTCATCAGAGCAGCCGTTTCGGTGATCCGTTGTAACGGTCGCGTCACAATCGAGGCGAGGAACCATCCGAGCGTAGACGTCACGAGCGAGGCGATGAGACCGATCCATAATATTTTGTTCTCTAGTTCGATGACCGGGGCGAACGCGACTTCGGTCGGTTGGCGAACGACGACACTCCAACCGAGTCCGGCGTAATCCTCATAACCTTCACCGATGGCGACACCAGTCAAATAAGAAGTTCCGTCCTGCAACGTGTCGACGTGCCAGCCTTCTTTCAATGACGTCGGGAGCGGTTTGCCGACGAGGTGGTCGGGACCGAGCAACACCGTGTTGTCACGTCCGCTGACGACGAACAAGTCGGTATACTCGGACTGATGGTGGAGCGTCCGGTTGAAGTGGCGGAGCACTTCATTGCCCCATTCCCAACTGAGGTGGGTCGCGAGCACGCCTTGGAAGATCCCCTCACGGACGAGCGGGACGCTGATGTCGACGAACTGGAGGACTTCGCCACTCGGGTTCGGCAACAGCTCGGCGAGCAAAACGGCTTCATGCACATCGCCGATGAACGGCTCAGTCTGTGCCTCGAGGAAAACAGGGCGCTCTTTGATGCTGGCGCCTTCTAAGATTCCGTTCGTCGAAGCGACGACGTTCCCCGACGCGTCGGTCACGCCCATCCACGAGAAAGCGGGGATGTTCGTCTGGACCTGGTCGAGCAGGGCCCGGCTCGAGGCAGGGTCGTTCAAGGCGTCAAGCCCTTGAAGTAATTGCACTTCTTGATAGCGTGACCACATGTAAAAGTCGAGCTTGTCGACGAGCTGATGCGACGTCATCGACAACCGTTCCCCAATCTCCGCTTCGAGCGAGGCGGCGGAACGTTGACTCGTCATATACGTCAGCGTGATGGTGAGTAAAAAAACGAGTGTGGCGATGCTGAGCGCCAAAATGAGACCGAGACGCATCGAAAATGATTTCATGAACAAATTCCTCCTACAATCACAACATCCACTTTGTTCATCGTCATTTTTTTCATGACATGAAGCAAAGTTGAGAAAAAACAAGGTCGATTTCGTGGAAACAGATAGCGCTTTCGTTATAATGAAAGACGAATCGATACAAATAGAGGTGAAACGATTGAAACAGAACAAACTATTGGTCATCGCGACACTGCTCGCGGTCGCCCTCGTGGCCGTCGTGGTCGTCTTGATGAATCAACCGACCGAACAAGCCGAGACGGCGGCACCGGCGACGACAGAACACGTGTCGACGGAAGGTCAGCCGACGCTCGGTGATGCGGACGCACCCGTCTCGGTCGTGGAATTCGGGGATTACAAATGCCCGTCTTGTAAACAGTGGGGCGAAACGGTCTATCCGAAGTTGAAAGAAGACTATATCGATACTGGGAAAATCAGTTTCAGCTACATCAACGTCCTGTTCCACGGACAAGAGTCGATTTTGGCATCGCTCGCGTCTGAGTCGGTGTATAAACAAGACCCGGACGCGTTCTGGGAGTTCCATAAGGCGCTTTACGACGCGCAACCGGCGAGTCAACAGCACGACGAGGCATGGGTCACGGTCGAGCGGTTGACAGAGATTGCGAGCGAGACGACATCGGTCGATGTGGCGAAGCTCGAGGACGATTTGAGTGAGAACTCGACGGTGCTCGAACAGGTGAGTCTCGATGACGGGCTCGTCAAAGAGCACGGTGTCCAGTTCACACCGTCAATCATGATTAACGGCGTCATGCTCGAGGACCCGTTCGATTACGAGACGATTGAGCGATTGATTGAGCAAGGCACGCCATGAAGCATTCATTCTTGACCCGTTATGGTCTGTATCTCGCTTGGCTCGTCGCCCTCACGGCGACGCTCGGCAGTCTTTATTTCAGCGAGATTCGCGAGTTCGTGCCATGTGAGCTCTGCTGGATTCAACGCATCTTCATGTATCCGCTCGTCATCTTGCTCGGGGTCGCCGTGTTCACGGACGACCGGGCGGTGAAGAAGTATGTATTGCCGCTCTCCATCCTCGGAGGTCTGGTTTCACTGTACCATTATTTGGTTCAAAAAGTACCCGGTTTCGCCGATATCAAGCCGTGCGTGCAAGGCGTACCGTGCAACGTGCAATACATCAACTGGTTCGGGTTCGTGACGATTCCGTTCCTTGCCTTGACGGCATTTACTTTGATCACGCTCCTCGTCTGGCGCGTGAGACGCAATTGACAATGAAGGAGATGGAACGTGTGAAGAAATGGATGCTCATCGGATTGATCAGCTTGATGGCGGTGCTCGCCGCGTGCGGCCAGGAGATTGAAGACCCGCTCAATTGGGAGATCGAGTCGTTCGACTATATGAATCAGAATGAAGAGATGGTTAGTCTGGACGATTTGAAGGGCAAAGTCTGGATGGCCGACTTCGTCTTCACGAGCTGTGAGACGGTCTGTCCACCGATGACGTACAACATGACGAAACTCAATGAAGCGCTCGTCGAGGAAGGCGTCGAAGACGTCCAGTTCGTGTCGTTCAGCGTCGACCCGACCGTCGATACGCCGGACAAGATTCAAGCGTTCATGGCTGACTACGACTTGGCGAAAGCCGATTGGCAATTCTTGACGGGCTATTCGCAAGAAGAGATTGAGTCGTTCGCGCAACAAAACTTCAAAGCGCTCGTCCGCAAACCGTCAGAAGGCACCCAAGTGGATCACGCGACGTGGTTCTATCTCGTCGACCAGGACGGGAAAATCATCAAGGCGTATCAAGGATTCCAAGACGTGCCAATCGAGGACATCGTCAGCGACATCAAGATTTTACAGAACTCATAAGACGGCCCGTGCCGTCTTTTTTGTATTCGAAAACAGGGGAATCGGCGTTGGTGCCGTATAATGAATAAGGTAGAGGAGTGGATGGAATTGAAGAAGACACTATTATTTTCATTGATGGGCCTGGCTGCCGTGACAGGTACCGTGCTCACGCAATATAAACCGCTCGGGAAGAAGCCGAAGGCGCTCCGGTCGCCGAACCTGGTGAACGGAAAGTTCCAGAATCAGCTCGAGACGCCGATGCGGTTCTCATCGGACGACATGATCTCGATGTCGAAGGAATATTTGAATCCGGACTCGCTCCGGAAACCGAGCGAGCGCTTACCGGTCGTCCCGATCGACTTCAGCGAGAAACTCGGTTCAAGCTTCACACGCATCTATTGGCTCGGACACTCGGCGATGCTCGTCCAAATGGACGGTAAGACGATGCTCGTCGACCCGATGTTCGGCCGGAGCCCATCGCCGCTCCCGTTCGCGAAAAACGAGCGGTTCAGCGAAGACTTGCCGTTCGAGCTCGACGACTTGCCGGACATCGATGTCGTCTTGCTCACGCACGACCATTACGATCATTTGGACTATGCGACGATTCAAGCGATTCAAGACAAGGTCGCCTTCTTCATCGTCCCGCTCGGCGTCGGCAGCCACTTAAAACGGTGGGGCGTCGGGGCGGAACGCATCGTCGAGCGCGATTGGGGCGAGACGTTTGACTTCGGCTCATGGACGTTCGTTTGTACGCCGGCTCGGCACTTCTCCGGTCGCTCGCTCACCGACCGCAACGCGACGCTCTGGGCGTCATGGGTCGTCCTTGGCGAGACGGACCGCCTGTTCTTCAGCGGGGACGGCGGGTATGGGCCACACTTCAAAGAAATCGGCGATGCGTACGGACCGTTCGATTTCGCGGCGCTCGAGTGCGGACAATACGATGAGCGCTGGCCGGACGTGCACATGCAACCGAGTGAGACGGCACAGGCGTTCCGTGACGTGCGGGCCGACAAGATGATGCCGATCCATTGGGGCGCGTTCACGTTATCGTTTCATGCCTGGTTCGACCCAGCTGAGCAGATGGTGAGGCTCTTACCACGAGAGGACGTGCTCACGCCGCGTATCGGTGAGCGGATCACGCTCGACGGACGGAACGACACGACCAACTGGTGGCGTGACATCGAAGACATGAACAAGCGATGACCGAATCGGTCACCGCTTGTTTTTATGAAGAGAGGCGTTCGGCCTCGTCCGTTTCGATATGAAGTTTGTGTTTGAGCGTATAGACGAGGAACGCTGCCGTCATGAGGATCGAGCTGATCCCGAACAAGACGACCATGAGCTGTAAGCCGATCAAGTCGAGGAAGAAGCCAGTGACGAGCAACACGACTTGGAAGACGATCCGGTCGAGCATGTTCCGGAACGAGAAGAAGCGGCCGTGATAGTCTTTCGGCATCCGTGTCTGGAAAATCGTCACGGCCGTCGGGAAGAAGCAACCGACCGAGAAGCCGAACAAGACGAATGCGGCGATCGAGACGGCCGGGATGTCGGCGAAGTAAAGCATGAGCTGAGCGATCCCAATCAAAAACGAGAACGTGAACAAGATGGAGAACACGGAGAACTTCTCACCGATCCGTTTGATGAGGAACGCACCGACCATGAAGGCAATCCCTTCGGCCGTGTAAATCCATCCTTTGATCGCCGTCGAATCTTGCAGCTCGCTAATGTTGATGACGAGCAAGTTGAACCCGCCGATGAAGAGGAGCGGGATGAGCGTCATGACGAGTGTCATAAAGATGACCGGAATCGATTTGATGATTGGAAAGACGTCCTTGAACCCGCCGGACGATTTCGCGTCCACTTTCTTCGCAGATGGGACGGTCGTCTCGTCGATCTTCAAGAACCACGTCGCGACGGCGAGAAGCAGATAAGCGACAAGCGAGAGCGCGTAGACGTCCCGAAGTGAGATGAGCGTGAGCAAGATGCCGGCAATGGCCGTCCCGATGACACGCGACAGCGTTGACACGTTCATATGCACCCCGTTCAAGGCGAGCAGCTCCCGTTCCTTGACGATGAGCGGGATGGCGGCCTGGAGTGCCGGGAAGTAGAACGCGGCCGACCCTTGCAGGAAGACGAGGAAGACGACCATCCACAGCACGCTTCCCGTCTCGATGGCGACGAACATGAATAGAACGCTCAGCGCCCGGACAATACTTGAGATGAGCATGATTTTCTTTTTCGAGCCTTGGTCGGTGAGACGGCCGGCGAGCGGCCCGATGGCGACCCCGGCGAGCAATCCGCCAGCGAGGATGAGCGCCTTGACGAAGTCAGACGGCACTTTCTCCTGCATGAATTCCAAGTTGCCGATGATGCCGAGCCAAAGCCCGAGACCGGCGACGAACTCCCCGGTCAAGATGATCCAGACGTTGCGATTTTTCCACATATGGTTAAATCCTCGATTCTTATTAGGTAATAATAATTATCCTTCAGAACGATTTAGAAAGCTACAAAAAAGAAGCCGGGATTTGAGCTGACTACATCAATATTTCAATTCGTAATACAATGTGTATAAAGGAGGTTAATCGTATGGGAATGATATCTGTACGACTCAATGAGGAGGATGAGCGCCTCATAAGAGGGTATGCGAGGTCTAACAACCTGTCCCTCTCGACTCTCGTTCGCGATGCTGTCTTGAAACGAATCGAGGATGAACACGACTTAAAACTTTATAGTGAAGCGATGAGCGTGCACCAGAAGCATTCCGAGGCAATTTCATTTGATAATATGGTAAAGGATTTGAACAAGTAAATTGAATCAAAAAAGCATTCGTCCAAGTATGGGCGAATGCTTTGCTTTTATTCGTGTAACATCAAATATCGCAGTTATCGTCCGTGCACGTCGCACCGCCCGAGAGCACTTGAAGCGTCGGTGCCGATTCGGCCCACGTCTTCTCGAGCACTTGCGTGAACGCCTCGGTCGGCTGGGCGCCAGAGACGCCGTATTTATTGTCGAAGACGAAGAACGGGACGCCGGTGATGCCGAGGTCGCTCGCACGCTTCTCTTCAGCGCGAACGTCTTCCGTGTATACGTCTGAAGCGAGCACGTCTTTCACGGCGTCGGCATCGAGTCCGACACTTGTTGCGATCTCGACGAGGACGTCGTGGTCGCCGATATGTTTCGCGTCGACGAAATACGCCTTAAGGAGCGCTTCTGACAATTCTTTCTCTTTTCCGACCGTCTTCGCATAGTGCGTCAACCGGTGCGAGTCGAGTGTGCCCGTGACGACCATGTTGTCGAAATCGTACTCAAGTCCGACGGTGCGAGCCTGGGCGGCGACTTGGGCCGTCGTGCCTTTCGCCTGCTCGAGCGGCATGCTGTATTTCTTCGCGAGTGCTTCGTAAATCGAACGCGAGTCGGTCGTCGGGGCGTTCGGGTCGAGCTCGAAGCTCTTGAACTCCACTTCGACGTTGTCCGCGTGCGGGAACTGTTCGAGCGCTTCTTCTAGACGGCGCTTGCCGATATAACAGAACGGACAGACATAGTCTGACCAAACTTCAATTTTCATATTTAATCCCTCCTACAGTCAGTGTAGGATGTCTTGAAATCGAAGTAAATGAATGTGCTCACGAAAAAAGCCCTCGCAAGGAGGACTTAGAAGACGTACCAGAACACGCAGACGAAATGGGCGAAACTGCCGAACAAGATGAACAAATGGAACACCTCGTGGAAGCCCCAACCGCGCCAGTTGACGAACTTCGGCTTGAAGCCGTAGATGAGCCCGCCAATCGTGTACATGACGCCACCGAGGATGAGCCAGAAGATGCCGGCGTTGCCGATGACGTCATGAAGCGGTCCGATGAAAAACACCGATAACCAGCCCATGCCGATATAGAGCGCTGTCGACAAGAAGCGTGGTGCGTGGAACCAGACAAGCTTGAAGATGATCCCGAACAAGGCGAGCGCGTGGACGGTGCCGAACAACACCCAACGCGTCGGCCCTTCGAGCGCAAGCAATGTGAGTGGGGCGTACGTACCGGCAATCAAGGCGTAAATCATTGCATGATCGATTCTCCGGAAGAAGGCGATGACGTTCGGCGAGGCGATGATGCTGTGGTAGAGGCCGGACGACAAATAGAGAAAGACGAGGCTAATGCCAAACAAAATCGCAGCCATGATGGCGAGCGGCTCGCCGAGCAGTGACGCTTTCACCGTCATCGCAATCAACGCGACGAACGCGAGCACGGCACCGGCCAAGTGGGTCAGTGCGTTAATCGGTTCCCGAAAAATCGAATTCATGTAAAACACTCCTTATCACGTCATGTAGTATCCATAACTACATGATAAGCTGTATACGTCAGAACGACAAGGTTTTTGTTTCGACAAATCCGGTTTGTCCGTATACTAAAGGGGAGGTGATCCAATGAAACCGCATGAAATTGTAAAGACGGAAGGGACGCTCCCGAAGCAGGTGCTCCCGACGATCGACTTATATATGGACCAAGTCATCCAGCTGTTCGAGCAACATTACGGCAAGATGAAACGGAGTGACGATGAGACAATTTTGACGAAGACAATGATCAACAACTACGCCAAAGGTAAGCTGTTCCATCCCGTCAAAAACAAGAAGTACACGAACGAGCACTTGATGTTGCTCAGCCTGATTTACGAGATGAAAGGATTGCTCTCAATCAATGACATCAAAGAGACGCTCCGGCCGCTGAACGAGTCGGACGAGGGCTTCTCGCTCGAGGACTTCTATGACGCGTACCAGGTGCAGAAAGAACAGAACATGCAGGCGTTCGAGGCACAAGCCGAGACGCTCCTCGCCAACGTGCGCACGAACGAGACGAACGGCATCCAACAGTCGCTCGCCATCGCCTCGGCCGTCCATATGAGCCACTTGTTCCAACGGCTCGCCGAACAATTGATTGATGAAAGCAATTAAAAATGGCCTACGATTCGTCTGAATCGTGGGCCATTTTTCATTAGTTGTTGATGTACTTCTCGAACACGTCACCGAAATCTTTGCGGTTCCACTCGTGATAGTGACCTTTAAGCCAGTCGAAGCTCTGTTCATTCAATTCCTTGAACGTCGAGGCGACATTCATATCGCCTTGACGAAGCCCGCTCAAAATCGACACCGAATGCGTGAGCGAGGCGTTGGCGTATTCCATCATCTTACGGCCTTCGCGTTGTTTCTCGGCGATGGCGAGGAGCGATTTGTACAAGTCTTTCACATGCTCGATTTGTTTCTTGTTCACGTCAATCGAATACGGCTTGTCGCCGATGGTGAATTTGATCTCGACGTCCATGTCGACCGTGCCGGCCGTCTCGAACATGACGTTATTCAATGGGAAGTGGGCGTATGGATAGCGATACAAGACGCGTTTCGAACTCATCGCGCTCGTTCCGTCGAGGTGAATCATCGCCAAGTTCGTGAAGCAGTACTCGTCCGATTTCGACTTGATTAAGAAGTAAATCTTCTCGTTATCCTCATGGAGGACGTAATCGTCCGAATCCGCCTTATCGAAATCTTTCGGGTCGATGACTTCGCCGATATCGCTGAAGCCCGTCAAATCAGAAGCTAGTTTTTTGAACATGTCAAATCTCTCCTCAGTAGTGGATTTTGTGCATCTCGTTCGGGTCAGACCCGGTCCGCTCGTTTCGGTTGAGTCCGTCGATCGCGTGCATCTCTTCTTTCGTCAACGTGAAGTCGAACACCTCTATATTCTCACGAATTCGACTCGGCGTGACCGATTTCGGGATGACGGCCACACCGTTCTGTAAGTGCCAACGCAGGATGACTTGAGCCGGTGATTTCCCGTGCTTGGACGCGATCTCGGCGATGACCGGATCCTCAAGCGCCTCGCGCCCTTTCATGAGCGGGCTCCACGCCTGGATTTGAATATCGTACCGCTGGCAGAACGCGATTAATTCTTTTTGGGACAAGTATGGGTGGATCTCGACTTGGTTCACCGCCGGGACGATCGAGCACGACTGGATGATCTGTTCAAGGTGGCTGACCTCGAAGTTCGAGACCCCGATGGCCCGGACCTTGCCTTCTTCATACAACTGTTCGAGCGCCTTATACGTCTCGACGAATTTACCGAAGCGCGGCATCGGCCAGTGAATCAAGAACAAGTCGACGTACTCGAGATCGAGCCGGTCGAGGCTGTCTTGGAACGCTTGGAGCGCCTCGTCATAGCCGTGGAACTCGTTCCACAGTTTTGTCGTCACGAAGATGTCTTCCCTCGGGACGCCGGATTCGCGAATCGCTTGGCCGACGCTCTCCTCATTCTGATAGATAGCGGCCGTGTCGATCAATCGATAGCCCGCGTCAAGCGCTGCTTTGACCGTTTCGACCGTGACCGCCCCGTCTTCCACTTTGTACACGCCGAGCCCGAGCATCGGCAGTTTCACATCATTGTTGAGTGTTGTCCATTCCATATTGATTCCCTCCCTCTCAACTCTTACGTTACCGAAAATCGCACGGAAGTGAAAGCGAAAGCTACAGCCGAATGCTTTCACCGTGGGACTTGATCACGATTTGGTCACGTTCGAGCTTGGCAGCGGCGACGAGTCGCTCATACGGCTCCTCGACCGGTTCGTACGATAAGACGAACGTGTCCCAATGCATCGGGAAGAAACGTTTCGCGCCGCTCTGTTTGAACATCGTCCATGCCTGTTCTGGCGTGCAGTGGGCTTCCTCGAACGACTCCGGTTGATAGGCCCCGATTGGGAAGAAAGCGAGGTCGATCGGTTCTTTGTTCGCGAGCCCGTTGAACGACTCGGTGAACGCCGTATCCCCGGCGAACAACATGCGGACGCCTTTATATTTCAAGACGTAGCCGTTATAGCCCATATGTTTGTCCCACGGGAAACGATTGCCCCAGTGGGCGACGGGAATGGCTTGGACGTGAAGCCCGTTCGCGAGCGTCAGCTTGTCGTGCGGATGCATCTCGAGCGTCTGCAGGCTCGGGTATTTACGTAACAGCTTGCTCGTGCCCGGGGCCGAGATGACGACCGTGTCGCGGGTGATCAGTCGTTTCAGACTCTTATGATCGAAGTGGTCCATATGGGCGTGGCTGAGCAGGATGACGTCGACGTGCCCAATTTCCTCAATCGAGAGGGCAGGGGCGGTATGACGTTTCATCCCGAACGTGACCGGCCCGACGTGGACGCCGATTCGCTTCGAGAAAACCGGATCCGTCAAAATTTTTAATCCGTACCAATAGATGAGCACGGTCGAATGGCCGACCCAGGTGGCACTGACCATCGTCTCATCGAACGAGGCGAGGTCTGGTTTGACCGTCGGGACTTTGAAGGCCGGTCGAGGCAGTCTTCGTTTCAATCGGGTATATAAGAACGTACCGACACTCGCCAAGACGGCGCTCGGGACGAGCAGGTTTCGTAATCGCATAACAGTCACCTCATCATCTAAGATGGTTTAATCATACCGCTCGACCGACGCCCCCGCATCCGCCGGAAGGTGTAGAAAAAATGGGAGATTGTGGTCCGGCTCTTGCGAATCCGCTTTCAATTTGGTACGGTGACAGTAACTTAGGAAAGGAAGGTACCGCGTGCCATGAAAAAGTCACACTCACTCAACTGATGAAACGAATCATCACTGTTCGCACGAACAGTCACGGGTGAAGTGTGTCCAATTTCAGGCTACGGGGGTGACCCTTCTTTCCGCTTGACCGGATCTCTTCACACCACCGCACGTTGCGGATGGTGTTTTTTGTTTCATCGCGTATCAGACAAACTAGCGAGGTGAAACAATATGTTAAGTATGAAGCAAGTCCGGTTCGACCACGACCGGCAACCCTTATTCGACAATGTCTCGTTCGACGTCGCTGCAGGCGAACGGGCCGTCTTGTTCGGCCAGAACGGGTCCGGCAAGACGACGCTATTCAAGCTGCTCATAGGTGAACTGGCCCCACAGTCAGGTTCGATTGACGTCTTGGGCACGATCGGTGTCGTCGAACAGACGGTGTTTGATGGAGAAGAGACCGCGCTCGACTACGTCATGCAAGGCGACTTGGCGCGCTACAATCTCTACCTTGCCGTCACATCAGGTGATTCGGCGCGCGTGCTCGAAGCGTATGACGAAGCACTCGCGGTTGACGCCTTCGCGCTCGAGCTTGAGGCGAGACAAGCACTCAAACGACTTGGTCTTGACGGACATGACGCGAGCCGACTCCGCGATTTGAGCGGCGGTGAACAGACACGGGTCCAACTCGCCCGTCTCACGATGCGACACGTCGACATCGTCCTGCTCGACGAGCCGACGAACCATCTCGATTTGGACTCGATCGAGTGGCTGACACGCTGGGTGAACGAGTTTTCGGGGACGGTGCTCGCCATCTCCCACGATCGTCAATTCATCGATGACGTCGCGACCGTCATCCTCGAGCTGCATGAGGGGACCATCGTCCGCTATCCGGGCAACTACACGGCGTATAAACATCAGAAGGCTGAGGAACTGGTACGCGACGAGCGAGCCCATGCCCGCTACATGGCGCGGAAGTCGGAGTTGCTCGATATGATCGCCCAATATAAGGGCTGGCATTTAAAAGCGAAAGCGACGGCGAGCGTGCGAAGTCCAGGCGCTCAAAAAGGCGCGGCGAACCTTGCCATCAAGATGAAGGCCCGGGAACGTAAACTCGAACAGCTCGAAGGGACGCGACCTGAGCGTCCGAAAGATGCGGCCCATATCTCGGTCCGCTTCCAAGCCGACCCACTCGAGGCGAAGACGTGGATTGCGGTCGACGACATCTCGTTCGGTTACGACGAACCCCTCTTTGAACGACTCTCGCTCACGGTGAACCGGGTTGACCGCATCTCCATCGTCGGACCGAACGGGAGCGGGAAGACGACGCTGTTGAAACTATTGATTGGCGAACTCGCACCGGAGGCAGGGGATATCAAGCGTCATCCGAAACTGAAAATCGGTTACTTCTCACAGACGCTCGCCCGATTACCGGCCGAAGGAACGTTGCTCGAGGCGCTCCTGGCCGAAAGTGACATCACCGAGACGGAGGCGCGGACGCTGCTCGCCCATTTCTTGTTCCGCCGCGATGAGGTGTATAAGCCGATCCGAGAGGCGAGCATGGGTGAGAAGTGCCGCATCGCCTTCCTCATCTTGTACTTCTCGGACGCGGACCTGCTCGCCCTCGATGAGCCGACGAACTATTTGGACGTGGCCACACGGGAGCAAATCGAGGCCGCGCTCGAGGTGTATCGAGGCGGATTGATTCTCATCTCGCATGACCGGACGTTCCACCGCTTGACGGACCGGACGATCGAGCTTGGGGAGACGGTACGCGTGCTCGAGTCCGGAGATACAAAGCCGGTCGACGTTGACGCGACGCTCCAGACGCTTGAGACATTGACGAGCGAACCGCATATTTTCTTCGACGAGGCAGGAAACGGCATCCCCCTTGCCGAATCCGAACAGAATAGACGAAACAAATAGGGGTGGAATCATATGAAAGAAGAAGTTCGGGCATCACGGGCCGCATCACGGAAGCGGAAGCGGTTATGGCAAACGGCGACGGTCATCGCATTGATTGCTTCACTCGTCGGCGTCATCGCCTTCGCGGCCCTCATGGATACGAAGAACTCGGCGTTGCCGGAGACAGACGACATCGCGACCGAGTCGGTCAATAATGAATCAGAGGCGACAGAAGGAGACGAGCCGGAAGCGGAGGCCGACGAGTCAGCGGGAACGTACGTCTATATCGCGGCACCTTATACGAAAGTGTTCGCCGACGACCGCGCGACGGTCATTTATGAGGCCGACCTCGGTGACCGGTTCGAACAGCTCGAGGCCGTCAGTGGTTTCGTCAAGCTCCAATTGAACGAGCAGACGACCGGATGGGTGACGGAAGCACAAGTGACGGGAGAAGCGACGAGCATTTCCGATGACGATGTGACCGCGGCATGGAAAACCGTCGTCCCGACTGCTGATGAAGCGACACTCGAAGTGCTCGGCCAAGACATCGACAGTGTCCGGGCCACACTCGGTGCCCCGAAAGCGGTCCAGCGTGACCAAGTGAACGAATACCATTTCTATGACGGCTTCTTCTTGATGGTACGTGACCAGCAAGTGCGGGCAATCGACTGGGACCGACAAGCGGTCGCGACGCCTGATGTGACAGCGACGAGCAGTCAAAACGCCGGCAGTTGGTATGAGGGCGAGACTCGCCAGTTGAAGTTGTTCCCATATGACGGTGTCATGCGGGTCCGGCTCGAACAGAAATAACGACAATCGTCGAGAGGACATCCCTTTCGGCGATTGTTTTTATGTATTCATTCAAATGAACGTTTGAATGTTAGGGGTGGAAGGTATAAACTAGTAGAGAGAGGGGGCGACAATATGGGCGCACATCACGAACATCACGGGGACGACCATCATCATCATCATACGACGAACCAACGGGCATTATTCTGGTCGTTCGTCCTGATTGCGACGTTTATGGTCGTCGAGGTCATCGGCGGAATCTGGACGAACAGTTTGGCGCTGTTGTCGGACGCGGGCCATATGCTCAGCGACGCGGCGGCACTCGGGCTCAGTTTCCTCGCTGTCCGGTTCGGGGCACGCCAAGCGACGCCGGAGCGGACGTTCGGCTATCGACGCTTCGAGATTTTGGCGGCGTTCGTCAACGGCTTGACGTTGCTCGTCATTTCCATCTATATCATCATCGAGGCGTATCAACGCTTGTTCGCACCGCCAGAGATTTTAAGCGGCGGCATGCTCACGGTCGCGATCATCGGGCTACTTGTCAACGTGCTCGCGGCGTGGCTGCTCATGCGGGGCGAGCGTGACAACTTGAACGTCCGCAGTGCGTTGTTGCACGTGTTCGGCGATTTGCTCGGCTCGGTCGGGGCCATCACCGCGGCCGTGTTGATTATGGCGTTCGGCTGGACGCTCGCCGATCCGATCGCGAGCCTGTTCGTCGCCGTGCTCATCTTGGTCAGCGGCTACCGGGTGACGCGGGAGGCGATTCACATCTTGATGGAAGGGACACCTGACCAAGTCGACGTCGTGGCGATGCAACGGGAGCTCGGAGGTATTGACGGTGTCAAAGAAGTCCATGACTTGCACGTCTGGTCGATTTCATCGAACGAACTCGCTGTCACGTGTCACGTCTTAATCGAGTCCGACACGGACGACCAGCGCGTCTTGCATGATGTGACGGAACGAATCCGTCAATTCGCCACGTTCGAGCGTTCAACCGTTCAAATCGAACGGGAAGCGCAATGTTGTGAGAAACGAACGATTTGGTAAACGAAGAAGCGGTCCCTGACAGAAGTCGGGGACCGCTTTTGTTATGGCTTCAAGACGACTTTGACGCAGTCGTCCAAATGATCGTTAAAGATTTTGTATGCGTCGGCCGCCTGTTCGAGCGGCAAGCGGTGCGTGATGATGTCGGTCGGATCGAACTTCTTGTCGACGATCATCTGGAACAGCTCGGGCATGTAGTGGATGACCGGTGCTTGTCCCGTCCGGATGCTTACGTTACGGGTGAAGAAGTCGCCGAGCGGGAACTGGTTATAGTTCATCGCATAAATCCCGGTCAATTGAACCGTCCCGAACTTCCGGACCGCTTCTTTGGCGACTTTGATGGCGCTGAGCGTGCCGCCTTGAACCATCAACTTTTGCTCTACTTTCTCGATTGGAGACATTTTGCCGTCGAAGCCGACACAGTCGATGACGACGTCAGCACCGCCGTTCGTGATCTCATAAATGTATTTGCCCGTATCAATCGGGTCTTTCATGAGAACGGTCTCAACGTTGTTCGACAATTTGGCTCGGTTCAAGCGATACAATTCCGGGTCGACGGCGATGACGCGTTTCGCACCACGCACCCAGGCGAGCTTTTGTGTCATTAGTCCGACCGGTCCCGAACCGAGGACGACGACCGTGTCGCCGGCTTTCATCCCGGAACTGTCCAAACTCCACCAAGCGGTCGGGATGACGTCGGAGAGGAAGAGGAGTGCTTCGTCGTCGAGTTCGCACGATTCGGGAATGACGAGCGGCATGAAGTTGCCGTAAGGCACTTTCAAATATTCGGCCTGCCCCCCAGGATGGTTCCCGAACTGCTCGGTGAATCCGAAATAGCCGCCCGCGTCCGTATGCGGGGCGTGGTTCGAATTGTCACACTGACTCTCCATCTCGTTCTCGCAATAGAAACAATGGCCGCACGAGACGTTGAACGGTAAGACGACCCGGTCGCCTTTTTTCACTTTCGTCACGTCAGGTCCGACTTCCTCGACGATGCCCATCGGTTCGTGCCCGATGACGTAGCCATGTCGGGTCGGCATGTTGCCTAAGTAGATGTGCAAATCTGATCCGCAGATGGCCGTCGAGGTGATTTTGACGATAATCTCTTCCCGATTCTCAATCTCTGGGTCTTTCACGTCTTTCACTTCGATGTTCTTCGCTCCTTGATAGGTGACAGCACGCATTTGTCCACTTCCTCCCTTTTTTCAAAAACAAGTAAGTCACAACAAGAGTACTGTACCCCTCCCGCACGCATGCGAATCCGATTTTTGGGGAAAATAGGAAAAGGGACTCACTGAGGAGCCCCGGTCCCAGTGACGTCGATGACGACGATCTCCGGTGGGTTGAATACGCGCGGTACGCTGACGCTATAGTTGAAACCGCGCCCGATGACGTGGGTGAACGACTCGTGTTCGTACAGGCCGCCGGCATACTTCGGGAAGAAGCCCTGGTCCGGCGCGTACAGTCCGTTCAATAAATAGGGGATGCGAACCTGCCCGCCGTGGGCATGGCCTGACAGGACGAGGTCGAACGGCAGGGCGGCGTATGTCTCGACTTGTTCGGCCCGGTGTGACAAGAGCAGGCTGAACGCCGTCTCGGTGTCGACATCGCCGAGCGAGGTCAAGGCCGTCTCTTCCCAGCTCGCCTGAATATTTTCGGTATACGTCCGGAGCGGGTCTTCGAGCCCACCGACGAGGAGATCGACCCCGTTGACGTTGACTGAGGCCGTCTCATTCTCGAGCACCGTCACGCCGTAGGAGCGGAACACGTCTTTGACGTCGTGACGGACAAAGTCGTCAGAGCCGTCAATCTCGTGGTTGCCGGTCACGAAATACATCGGCGCGATGCCCTGCAGCCCTTCAATCAATTCGAAGGAGGCATCGGGTGAGCGGAAGCGGTCGAGGATATCGCCGGGAAGGGCGATCAAATCCGGTTCCTGTTCCCGCACTTTGTCGATTAAGACGCGTTGGTCGTCCCCGTACGAATAGCCGTGCAAATCGGACAATAGGACGACCCGGAACGATTGTCCCGACGCGAGCTTGTCCGACTCGATCGCGTAGTTCCGGACGGTCAGTCCGTTATAGAAAGCGGCGAGGAGGAACGCGACTCCGACGCCGATCGTCACATATTTACGTTTGCCTTTGAACATCGTCCGCCTCCTCTCGATGAATCGTTCGTTTCTTCAGTTTACTCTGTTGATGCTCCGGACGCAAAAAAAGCCCGCTCGGAAGCGGGCCATCGAATTATGCTGCTTTGGCAGTCAACTTGACGTCGACGTTGCCGCGTATCGCTTTCGAGTACGGGCAAACTTGGTGTGCCGCTTCGACAAGACGTTCCGCCGTCGCTTGATCGACACCTTTGATTTCGACTTCGAGTTCGACCGAGATGAAGAAACCTTCATCGTCTTGGTTGAGCGTCACGTGTCCTGTGACGTTCGTGCCGTCTGTTTTAATACGTTCTTTGCCGATGACGAGGTTCAAGGCGCTACCGAAACATGCCGCGTAACCTGCTGCGAAGAGTTGCTCCGGGTTCGTCGCTTCGTCCGCGTGTTTTGAGCCAGGCATTGATACGTTCAAGTCGATGACGCCGTCCGTCGATGTGACGCGACCTTCGCGGCCACCGATTGCAGTTGCAGAAGCTGTGAATAATGGTTTCATGATTCAATTCCTCCATTTCGTTTTTAGGCAATTAAGTTGTGCACAATCTAATTATAGGGCAGTCAAACAGATAAGCAAATGATATGCTTGTCCTAAGACTATAACCGGAGGAAATTTTATGAAAAGTTCATTAACATTAGAGCATCAGATCTGTTTTCAGCTCTATACCGCTTCAAAAGAGCTTACAAGACTATATCGCCCAATTTTGGCGCCGTTAAACCTGACATATAGCCAGTACTTGGTCATGCTCGTCTTGTGGGAAGAGGACAATATTGATTTGAAACAGCTCGGGGAGCGACTCACGCTCGATTCGGGCACGTTGTCACCGCTCGTCAAGCGGCTCATGCAACTCGATTACGTGGAGAAAGTGCGGGCGACCGACGACGAGCGTCGTGTCCTCTTGTCACTCACGCCGTCCGGGAGCGCACTGCGTGAGCAGGCCGAAGAGGTACCGCTCAAAGTGAGTGGTATGCTGAATATAGATCAAGCGACGTATATCGCTTATATGGAGATGCTCATCGATATCAAGGTGCGCTTGCGTGCATTCGGTGAGCGAGAGGAGTAGGTTTTCGAAAGGAGACGCGATGTTTCGTAAACTAGTGATTTTATTGCTCGCAATCGGCATGTATGCGGCCTGGAAATTTGAAGTGCCGAACGTGTCGGCGCCGACGAGCATTCAAGTGAAGTCGACGGAAGTGGCGGAGGAGCAGCAAGAACGCTCGACCGACGCCCCGCGCTTCACGAGCCAATATGCCGGGCACGACTGGTACTTGCTCGAGAAGAGCGGCGACCGTAGCCTCGAGTTGATCGATGCTGACGGATCGAAGCAAGGCCAGTATCAGTTCGAGACGGGCAGTATCTTTGAAGGGCTCATCGTGGGCGAAACGACACGACAACAAGTCGAGCAAATCGGTTTCGATGAGGTCAAGTCATACAATAAAGGATTGAAACGCTATTTGATTCCGGACGACCCGTCGTTCAACGTCTATTCGATTGATAATGACTACGTGACGCTGTTCTTCGATCAGCACGACGAAGACAAGCTGAAAGCCGTGCTCACGGTAGACCGGGACGTCGAGGAGTCGAGTGACGGCTATTACGGTGACGTATCGGAAGACAATCTCGTCGCGAACGAACAATTGATGCGGATGCTCATGAACTGGGACCGCCAGAAGTTCGGACTGTCAGCACTCGCTGACTATGAGCCGTTGTTACCGGTCGTGCGCGCCCATAGTGAGAACATGGCCCGGAACAACTTCTTCAGCCATACCGACCCCGAGGGCCGCGACCCGTTCGAGCGGATGAACGAGGCCGGTATCGCTTACTCCCTCGCCGGCGAGAACTTGGCGATGGGGCAGATGAGCGTCTTTCACGCCCACTGGGGTCTGATGAATTCTCTCGGCCACCGGGAGAACATCTTGAAAGATGGCTTCACGCACGTGTCGGTCGGTCTCGTCTACAATGAGGAGTCGAGCCCGTTCTATACGATCAATTTCATCACACCACGCTAATAAAAAAGGATGGCCTGCCGGATTGCGGCGGACCATCCTTTTACTTATAAGAGACGTTTGACGGCCGTCTCGATTTCATCCGGCGTCGTTTGCGGCGAGAACCGTTCGATGACATTGCCGTTCCGGTCGACGAGGAACTTCGTGAAGTTCCACTTGATTGTCTTCGAACCGAGCAGGCCGGGTGCTTCTTTCGATAAGTATTGAAAGAGTGGGTGGGCGTCTTTGCCGTTCACGTCTACTTTGGCGAACATCGGGAACGTCACGCCGTAGTTCAATTGACAGAACTCGCTGATTTCCTCGTTTGACCCCGGGTCTTGATTGCCGAACTGGTTGCATGGGAAGCCGAGGATATGGAACCCTTGGCCCTGATAACGTTCATATAATTTCTCGAGCCCGTCGAGTTGCGGGGTGAAGCCGCACTTGCTCGCCGTGTTGACGATTAATAGGACGTCACCTTCGTATTTGGATAGCGGTTGGAGCTTGCCGCTCATGTCGGCTGCTTCATATTGATAGATCATGTTGATTCCCCCTTTTTTCTTTTCATTATACCAATCGCGATTTCAAGACACGACTTTGAACCGGTTGTTCGCAATCAAATTGTCATGAAATGATGAAGTCGTTGTTACAATGAAATGGATTGGACGGCGTATAATGAGACTCGTTGTAGAAAGGAAAGGTGTCATGTACATATTGAAAAATGAATTTATATGGATCGGTTTGATCCTGATTGGCTTATTCTTCTCGAGCGCGACCCCGTATTCGGACCAAAGCATCGTCTCACCGCTCGAACGCATCAATTGGACGTGGGCCGAACCTGTCCTCTCGACCGTCGATTTCGAGTATGCTGGAGGACCGGTATCACTCGAGGCGAAAGGCAGCGTCGGTTTGATTGAGTTCTTGATTCGGAAAGCGGCGCACTTCACCGTCTTCTTCGCGCTCGGGGCACTTCTCGTCAAAGCGGCATCGCGCACGCGACTCCATCCTGGGCTGACACTATTGTTCGCCTGGGCACTTGCGAACACGGTCGCCATCTTCGATGAGTTTCATCAAAGTTTGACGCCCGAGCGAACGCCGCTCATCCAAGACGTCTTGCTCGACAGTTTTGGTGCCGCCTGTGGCATCCTCCTCATCGGCGGGTTTCTGCTGTTCAAACAAGGACGTCATAAACGGTCACGATCGGGATTCGTAACTCCGAGGTGGTAAAAAAATCGTATAGGTAGTTATTTGAAAAGCGCTTTCATGAAGGGCTTTTCTTTTTGATTTATAACGTTTGTGTGACAAGCAAAATTGCAAAAGCCCTTTATACCCCCATTTTTTAACGGATAAAACCTAAAACAGGTCAATGTAACGGGAATGAAATATAAGTGTAAAATAACTTTAGGTTTAGATTGCTATAATGAGTCTCAGAGCGATATCGAATTTCGCCTATTAATTTATAATTTATGCGATCTATATTATATAGAAATTCAGAGAACTCAGCGGAGGGAAGCACATTGGTTAACTTGAAGAAACTTGCAGCAACCGTCACTTTAGGAGCTCTTCTCATTAGCGGCACGACACCTGGCTATGCAGCGTCACTTACAGACAAGCAGAAAAAGGTGCAACAGCAGCAACAACAGAATAACAGTGAACAGAGCAAAGCGAACGCCTCGATCCAAAAACGTGAACAGGCAATCAGCAAAGAGCAGCAAGAAATCAACAAGTTAGACGCTGAACTCCAAGACGTCATCAACGACGTCGCGCAAAAGAAAGCTGAGATTCGTGCGACACAACAAAAAATTGCAGCCCTCCAAAAGCAGATTAAACAATATGAAGCAAAAATGAAGGCGCAAGAAGAGCTCATGAAAGAGCGCATGGCCACGATGCAAAAAAATGGCGGCGGCTCGATCGACTGGGCAGAGTTCATCTTCGGATCGAAAGACTTCGGTGACTTGCTTACTCGCATGATCACGGCGGGTACGATTCAAGAGAACGACAAACAAATCTTCGAAGAGTATCAAGCGACGAAAGAAAAATTGGCTGCAGCGCAAGCTGAATTAAAAGCCGAGCGCGATGCTCTCGTGAGACAAAAAGAAGAACTCGAACAACGTCAAAAGACGCTCAATCAAAAAATGAAAGAGCGCGCAGCGAAGATTAAGAAACTCAACGCTGAGAAAGTGAAGTTCGAATCGAAATTGATGAGCCTCCAAGAAATGGAGTCGACACTCAAAGCACAAGAGAAAGCCATCAAGGCTGAAATGGAAGCACAGCGTCGTGCGGCTGAAGAAGCGAAACGTGCGGCAGCGGCAGCAGCGGCTGCGAAGAAACAACAAGCATCAAACACAGGCTCTAGCGCGGCAAGCACACCGACAGCTTCGGCAGCGGCATCTGTGCCAGCGAGCGGCGGTATGTTCCAACGTCCGGCAAACGGTCGTCTCTCACAAGGATGGGGTGCGGCAAGCGGTGCGAACGGCTACTCGTTCCACAACGGACTTGATATCGCAGCACCGGTCGGCACACCGATCAACGCAGCACAAACAGGTACGGTCACGACAGCTGGATGGGGTGGTGCTTACGGGAACCACGTCATCATCACGCACGTCTTGAACGGTCAAGTTTGGACGACTGTATACGCACACATGAGCTCGGTATCGGTATCGGCCGGCCAACGTGTGACACAAGGTCAACACATCGGCGGCATGGGTAGCACAGGGAACTCGACTGGCTCACACTTGCACTTCGAAATCCACCGTGGTGGTTACTCGTACTCATCTTCGAGCGCGGGCAGCACGGTCAACCCAGCTTCATTCTTCTAAGCCTATACAAAAAGTGATCGACGAACGCGTCGATCACTTTTTTGTTGCCTTGTACGCGATAAAGGTCAGCAGGGCGGCGCCGATGACGCTCAGCCAGAGCGTGTCCCAGTTCGGGTCGTCGAGCATGCTCTGGCCTCCGAGAAACACCATATGGCCGAGCACAGCGAACGTAACGACCGTCAAGGCGGTCAACCGTACCCGGCGCGGGATGCGGAGCCACCAACCGAATAATCTGTTCATCAAAAATCGCCTCCACCTACAGTATAGGGGAGGCGCATCAAATCAGCTAGGCAATCGAATCCACGCCGAGGTGAAGATTTTTTGATAGCCGACTTCTTTGTAAATCTTGTTCGATGTCGGGTTGCTCAAATCCGTATAGAGCGTACAATATTGTTTCGACGTCAAGAGCTCCCGGCTCAGCTCGGCGACGAGCGAGCGGGCATAGCCGCGCTTGCGCAACGCTTTTGGCGTGTAGACGAACGAGACAGTGACGCCGTTCGCGGTCTCACGCGATTTCTTCGCGCACGAGACGACCTTGCCGTCGACTTCCCAGACGTACACTTCTTGATTCTCGAGCATCGTCGCAATCTTTTGTGTCGCGTTTGCCTTCGACGATACCGGTAAACCGGTATCCTTTTCGAACGCGTTATACGCCTTCACGAGGAATGCCTCATCGTCCTTGGTCGCCCGTCGCATCGACCCTTCCGACAGCGGGATGTCGTTGACACGATCAAGACGATACAGACCTTGCTCCATGAAGACTTTCGGCTCTCGCGCCGTCAGGATGTACCAGAGCGTGTAGAAATTCATCGCTAGATCAGCTTGCGAGACGACCTCGGTGAATGGGATATCACCATTTAATAGTTCAGGTACGAGCAGACGAAGGACGTCATCCTCTCGCTCATGCTTCACGAGCACATAGTTGAGCGGATGGGGCGGAGTTACTTGCAGGATCGCGAGCACATCACCGTCATCTTCGACGGTGAGTTGATGATACGACTCGTATCGGCCTTGTTTGATGGCATCGAGCACGCCAATCATCAAGCTGTTCTCGGCCTCATGTTCGAGCAGGTGGGGCATGACACGTTCTGCAAATCCGGATAGGTCGTTCCAACGAATCAGTTCCATATGAACACCCTTTCATCGTATGTATACGAAACGGGCAAACCTGATGGCTTGCCCGTTTTTTTCATTCTATCAAATTATAGATGAGATTACGCGATTTCTTCGCGTTCTTTTGCGTCATCCAAAATGTTGGTGTTGCGTTTGAAGTAATGAACGATTTTGGCGATGGCGCCGTCTCCCGTGACGTTTGTCGCCGTACCGAAGCTATCTTGTGCCAAGTAGAGGGCGATGACAAGACTGAGCATCGTTTCGCTGAATCCGAGCATCGAACCGAACAAACCGAGCGAGGCCATGACGGCTCCACCTGGTACGCCTGGTGCTGCGATCATCGTGACGCCGAGGGCGAGGATGAACGGGAGCACGATCGCGAATGACATCGGCATGCCGTTCAAGTACATGAGGGCGACACCGACCGATGTGAGCGTGATTGTCGACCCTGACAAGTGGATGGTCGCACAGAGCGGCACCACGAAGTTGGCGACGCCTTCGTCCGTGTTGTTCGCTTTCGCCTGACGAAGTGTGACCGGGATTGTCGCCGCTGACGACTGTGTCCCGATGGCTGTGAAGTAAGCCGGCATCATCGTCTTCAAGAGACGAAGTGGGTTTTCTTTGTTGAGAGCACCTGCGACTGAGTATTGAATCAAGAGCATCGTCAAGTGAAGGACGATGATCGTGACGAAGACGAGCGAGAATACCGAGAGAATCTCAGCGACTTGTCCGGCATACGTCATGTTCATGAAAATTCCGGCGATGTGAATCGGTAATAGTGGAATGATGACTTTGCTGATGAGTAGTTCAATGATATCGCGGAAATCCATGGCCAAATCGAGCGAGCGCTTGCTTTCGATGGCGGCAATCCCGATGCCGATGACGAAGGCGAGAATGAGCGCCGTCATGACGCCGAATAGCGGTGGAATCTCGAACTCCATGAAGCTTTTCAAAAGAGCTTCTTCCGGGTTTTCTGCAGAGGCCGTGCTGCGTGACAAGATTTGCGGGAACAAGTTGCTCGTCGTGAAGTAAGCGAGCGTCCCAGCAACGATTGTCGAGATGTAGGCGATGGCGGCCGTCAAACCGACCAATTTCCCGGCGCCTTTTCCAAGTTCCCCGATTCCTGGAATGATGAAGGCGAGAATGATGAGTGGGATGGCGAAGCCTAGGAACTGTCCAAAGACCGTGTTGAACGTGACGAACGTCCGGACAATCCAGTTCTGGCTTTCTGGTACGATGCTACCGAGTAAAATCCCGAATGCGATAGCGATGATGATGCGACCTAGAAGGCCAATGCGTAATTTCAAATAAATCATCCTCTCTTAATGTTTGAATTGTTGCTATTTTCGCACATTTCATGCGGTGTTGCCACCCTATCTTTCATTTTTTAACGAAGATTGACGTTTGACAACTTTGAAATAGGGTATCACAAAATGTTGGAGTGGAAAAGGGAGGGACCTTCTTCTTTTCCTAATATACAAACGATGTTATGATTAATTTTGAATAGACGTAAAGGAGGGGTGACGCGTGCAGGTACAACGAACAACGATTCATATCGCGGGTCAGGACTATACGATCGTCAGCGAAGAGCCGGCCGATCATGTGAGGGAAGTGGGCTTTCTGGTCGATAGCAAGATCCGTGAGATTCGTGAACAGTCCCCTCATCTAGACGCTCGTCAGGCAGCGGTGCTCGCCGCTATCCAAATCGCGAGTGATCACGTCAAAACTAAACGAAATACGGGAGAATAAATCACTTTATGGTTACTCTACTTATACTGTTTTTCTTGTTCATCGGGATCATCAACGGATTCCGCCGCGGGGCGATTTTGCAGCTCGGCCATTGGGTCGCGCTCATCATCAGTTTCCTCGTCGCGAATGCCTACTACCGTGATCTCGCCGAAGCGTTCAAGCTATGGATTCCATACCCGTCGCAACTCGATGGGTCGCTTCCGGAAGGTGTCATCGATTTAAACGCACTGACAGGACTCGAGATGACGTTTTATAACGTCTTCTGGTTCGTCGTCTTGTTCGTCATCACGAAGCTCGTCTTGCATCTCATCCTATCTATGCTTGACTTCTTGACGGACTTGCCGATCTTGCGTCAATTAAAAGGAATTATCGGAGCAGTCCTCGGGTTCTTCGAGGCGTACGTGATCACGTTCTTTATTTTGTGGGTCATCGCGTTCGTACCGATGGCAAGCGTCCAGAGCGCCGTCGACAACTCGTCGCTTGCGACGTACATCATTCAAGATACGCCATATCTCTCTGAATGGTTCTCGAATAAGATGTTGTAACACGACAGGCCGGAATGCAAGCTAGTGCTTGTGTCTCGGCCTTTTCTGTATGGAAAAGGGGGAAGCACGATGAATAAAGTCGAAGCGATGATGCTGCTAGAAAAAATCGCGCAATATATGGAGATTAAAGGGGAGAACCCGTTCAAAATCAACGCCTTCCGCAAAGCCGCGACGGCGCTCGAGAACACGGAACTCGAACTCGAGGACATCGAGGATTTGACGACAATCTCCGGGATTGGCAAAGGGACGGCCGCCGTCCTCGAAGAATGGCGGGACACGGGACGCAGTGAAGTGCTCGAGTCACTCCAAGAAGAGATTCCGTACGGTCTCATGAAACTGCTCAAAATCCAAGGACTCGGCGGCAAGAAGCTCGCCAAGCTCCGTGAGGTAGGCGTCGTCGACCTCGAGACGCTCATCACCGTATTAGAGGACGGAACGGCCGCGAGCCTGCCTGGCTTCGGCGCCAAGAGCGTCGAGAAGTTGCTCACGGCGGCACGGAACCTCGAGTCACGTCCGGAGCGTCTCGCGTACGCCATGATGCGTCCGGTCGTCGAAGAAATTGAAGCGGTGCTTGAAGCCGAGCCGCTCGTCTTGCGCCATTCGGTCGGGGGCAGTTTCCGCCGCGCCGAGGAGACGTGTAAAGACCTTGACTTCATCATCGCGACCGAAGAGCCTATCGCCCTCCGTGACAAGCTGCTCGCCCTCCCGTTCATCAACGAGGTGATTGCGGCAGGCGAGACGAAAGTGTCGCTCGTCCTTGAGCGCGAGGAGATGGTGTCGGTCGACTTCCGCATGGTCGAACCGGGCGCTTTCGCTGCGACGCTCCATCACTTCACCGGCTCGAAAGACCATAACGTCCGCATGCGCCAGCTCGCCAAGGCGAAGGGCGAGTCGATCTCCGAGTATGGCGTCGAGACGGCGGACGGCCTCTGGCAACCGGAGACGGAAGCCGAGCTGTTCGAACGCTACGGTCTGCCGTTCATCCCGCCGGAGCTCCGGGCAGGGAATCTTGAGTTCGAACACGACATCTCGAAGCTCGTGACGCTCGACGAAATCAAGGCCGACGCCCATATGCACACGGTCTGGTCGGACGGGAAGCTGACGGTCGACGAGCTCGTCGCGGCGATGAAAGCGCGCGGCTACGAGTGGATCGCCATCACCGACCACGGCAAATACATGTCGTTCGTCAACGGCTTGACCGAGGAACGGCTCGAGGCGCAAGGGGAAGAAATCCTTGAGGCCGCGAAGAAACACGACATGCACGTCCTGCGCGGTGTCGAGATGGACATCCGCCCGGACGGGACGCTCGACTATGAGCCCGAGTTCTTGGCGACGCTCGACTACGTCGTCGCTTCGATTCACTCGAAGATGGACCAATCCGTCGACGAGATCATGGCCCGGCTCGAGAACGCCTGCCGCTCGCCGTACGTCAACGTCATCGCCCATCCGACCGGTCGCCTCATCGGGCGACGTGACGGCTATCCGATCGATGAGGAGCGCTTGATCGCCCTCGCCAAAGAGACGGGGACGGCGCTCGAGTTGAACGCGAACCCGAACCGGCTCGATTTGACGGCCTCGACGCTGAAGAAAGCGAAGGCGGCCGGCGTCAAACTGATGATCAACACCGACACGCACCACCCTGATATGATGGAAGATATGGCACTCGGCGTCCTGCACGCCCGGAAAGCCTATCTCGAACCGTCAGACATCATCAACTGCCTCTCGTTCGAGGACGCCAAGGCGTTCATCGACGCGAAGCGACAGAAAGGAACATGCTAGATGGATCACGCGTTACGCGTTTTAGAATATGAAAAACTACGCCAGCAGCTCGCTGCCCACGCCGCGAGCTCGCTCGGCAAAGAACGGGCGCTCAACATGCAGCCCGACTATACGTACGACCGGGTATTGTCGAACTTGAACGTCACCCGTGAGGCGACCGAGGTCGTCCGACTCCGGGATCGTCTCCCGCTCGGTGGGCTGACCGACGTCCGCAGTGAAGTGAAACGGGCCGCCATCGGCTCGGTCCTCTCGACGAGCGAACTGCTCGCCGTCGCCGCCGTCATGTACAGCGGGCGCCAAGTGAAGAACTTCTTCGAGAAGCTTCATAAGGATAATGAAGACCTCCGCATCCCGCGCCTCGACGAATACGCCGAGCGCTTGACGAAGCTGATCGAGGTTGAACAGTCGATCCGTCACGCCATCGACGACCAAGGCACGGTCCAAGACTCGGCGAGCGACCGTCTCCGTGGTCTCCGGACTCAGCTCCGCAGCTTTGAAGGCAGCGTCCGCTCACGGATCGACAACATTCTCCGCAACAACGCGAAGATGCTGTCAGACGCCATCGTCACAATCCGGAACGACCGTTACGTCGTCCCGGTCAAGATGGAGTACCGCCAAGCGTTCGGCGGGATCGTCCACGACCAATCGGCATCGGGTCAGACGCTCTTCATTGAGCCGCAGGCGATCGTGTCGATCAACAACGAGATTCAAGAAGTCCGCTTGAAAGAGCGCGCCGAGATCGACCGCATCTTGAGCGAACTGTCAGACCTCGTCGGCGGTGTCGCCGATTCGGTCGTGACGAACCTCGACGTGCTCGCCACGCTCGACTTCGTGTTCGCGAAAGTCGCTTACGGTCATCAGCTCAAAGCGACGGAACCGAAACTGAATGACGAGCGCGAAATCAAGTTGAAACAGGCGCGCCATCCGTTCATCCCGCAAGACGAGGTCGTGCCGATCACGGTCGAACTCGGTGAGGCGTTCACATCGCTCGTCATCACGGGACCGAACACCGGCGGGAAGACGGTCACGCTCAAGACGCTCGGACTGCTCCAATTGATGGTGCAGTCAGGTCTGTACGTGCCGGCCGAATTCGGGACGGAGCTGTCCGTCTTTGACGCCATCTACGCCGACATCGGTGACGAGCAGTCGATCGAGCAGAGCTTGTCGACGTTCAGCTCGCACATGACGAACATCGTCAGCATGCTCGACAAGATTGACTTCATGTCACTCGTCCTGTTCGATGAGCTCGGTGCCGGGACCGACCCGCAAGAAGGGGCGGCCCTTGCCATCGCCATCCTTGACGAAGTGAAACGTCGTGGCGCCCGCGTGGCGGCGACGACGCATTATTCGGAATTGAAGGCGTACGCCTATAACCGGGAAGGCGTCATGAACGCCTCGATGGAGTTCGATATCGAATCGCTCAGCCCGACGTATCGTCTATTAATCGGCGTCCCGGGACGTTCGAACGCGTTCGAGATTAGCCGACGTCTCGGCTTATCGGAACAGGTCATCGACAAGGCGCGGAGCCACGTCGGCACCGACGCCGAGTCGGTCGAATCGATGATTAATGAGCTCGAGGCGGCCAAGCATCGCGCCGAACAGCTCGAGAAAGAACTCATCGTCAAACGCCACGACCTCGAAGAAGAGCAAGCAGCGTTCGAGGCGAAACTGACCGATTTCGAACGCGAGCGCGACACGATGTACGGTGAGGCCGAGGCCCGTGCCGAGAAAGCCGTCGAGCAGGCGAAGCGCCAAGCGAACGAAGTCATCGACCGCTTGAAGAAGCTTCGTGAGGAAGGCATCGTCAAAGAGCATGAAATTATCGCCGCGAAGAAGCAACTCGAATCGGCGAAACCGACGCTCCAAGATAAAAAGATTCAAAAAGTGAAACAAAAAGCGCAACAGAAACGTACATTCAGTAAAGGCGAAGAAGTGAAAGTGACGACGTTCAACCAAAAGGGCTATATCGTGAAGCAATTGAACGATAACGAGTACAACGTCCAAGTCGGGATTATGAAAGTGAACGTCAAAGCGGACGACCTTCAAAAAATCGGACCTTCGAAAGAGCAGTCGCTCCAGTCGAAAGGCAGCTCGCTCAAGCGTCAGAGCTCGACGAAGTCGGAGCTCGACTTGCGCGGCGTCCGGGTCGAAGAAGGGCTTTCCCGCCTCGACAAATATATCGACGAGGCACTCGTGTCTGGGTACGACAACGTCCGCATCATCCACGGTCTTGGGACCGGGGCGATGCGCCAAGCGACGCAGGAATACCTGAAAGGACATCGTCACGTGAAGAGTCAGCGCCCCGGTGGGATGGGTGAAGGCGGACTCGGTGTCACGGTCGTCGAACTGAAGTGAGGGGAACATGGTAATGGGGAATGTGAACATCAACGTATTGCTTGAGTCGCTCGGCCTGTATACGATCGCCGGACTCATGATTGTCGTCGGTCTCGCCATCTTTGAGGTGACGACGCCGTACAGCAATTGGCGCGAGATTCAAAAAGGCAATATCGCCGTCGCACTCGCGACCGGCGGGAAAATCGTCGGGCTCGCCAACATCTTCCGCGTCGTCGAGAGCCATCACGACCAGACGATGGACGTGTTGGTCGGCGGGAGCTTCGGTTTCGTGCTCTTGTTGGTGACGTATTGGCTATTCGAATTTTTGACGCCGTCGCTCAAAGTGAACGAGGAAATCGGGAAAGGGAACATCGCCGTCGGCCTGATGGCGTTCCTGCTCTCGATTGGGGTCTCTCTCGTTGTCGGCGCGGCGTTGGTGAGGTGAAGACATGGTATACGAGAGATTGGCAAAGATTCTCTTTATCGGGGCCGGCCTTTTTTTAGTGGCAGCGGCACTGTGGTTTATCTTTTATTGAAGTGAAGTGCGGAGTGTCCGAGAAGGGCGCTCCTTTTTTGATTGGTTTCTAAAAAACGCATATCCTTGCTATTTAAATTTTGGACAATTGTTAAATCTGATTTGAATTATAATCATCTCAATCGGTAGAAAATGAAGGCGGTACTTACTTATCACAAGAATCAATTGGGGGAGGCACGAATGGTGATTGATTTAGATTTTTTGATGACAACGGAAGACTATGTGCTCGAGACAGAGTCGTTCCAGATGAAGGGCGTCACCTATTATCCACTCGAGTGGACGTTTTGCGGGGCAAGTGACCCGACAATGTTGCTGACTTGGGACGAGGAGCGCGACCGCATCCTGATCCGTTTCGAGCAATATGCGGTGTTTCTCGGGACAATCGAAGACCATAGTATACATGAAGAAGGGCTACGTAATGCTTACCCAATCGTGAAACTGAAGACGTCTCGCTTCACACGATTCGCCGCAGAGAACATGGGTACGGAGCGGATCAACACGTATAGAGGCGAACTATCCCATTATGTCATTCGAACGTTCGAACAAGAGTTTCACGTCTTGGCGTACGAAGATCCGACCGTGCTCGACTTGGGGAAAGTCGGGGATACGGGCGTCATCATCGAGGTCGTGGACGAGGCATAAACGAAGGAGAAGAAGCGAGTGTACAAATCGAGAGTTCATCCCTGCACCTTTCTCTACTTTCAATTCTCATATGGTAAAATGGATGAAGACGAAGAGAGAAGCATAACCTTTCAATGCATAGGCTGTACATAGAATGGGATGGGGTGGAAGATTGTATGAACACACAATTTGAAGAATTGAAGATGTATGAGAGCTTTGACGAGCTTGCGAACGATGTCCTTGATCTCGCAAATGAAATTTTGCCCGAGCAAATGTTTTATTTGACTGCGTTCACAGACTCGCAACAGGTCATTTTGAAACTGTCCAATCAAAAATCATCGATTCAGATTACGGAAAACATGGTCGTCGATTTGAGCACTTCTGTTTGTAATCGCATTGATTTCGAGAACAATCAACCGTTGCGATATGAAGATATCAAGCGAGACTGTGATGTGGAGGAAGTGGAACGGCTACTCGACGACGTAAACATCCGCTCATATTTAGGTATCCCAATCTCACTGACGAACGGTGAAAAGTTTGGCACGTTGTGTGCCGTCAATGATGAGGCGAGTGTGTTGGATCCGAGGAGTATCGCGTTGCTCCAACGAATCGTCAAGCTGTTCTCGTATTATTTGGAACTAGAACGTTTTGTGTGGCGAGATATGTTGACGGAGCTGTACAATCGACGCTACTTGACGAAGTACTTTGAAGACGACTCGAACACGCACGGTGCGCTCTTTTTCCTCGACTTGGACGGATTCAAAAGCGTGAACGATCGGTACGGTCACGACATCGGGGACACCGTCCTGCAAGAAGTGGCGGCAAGGCTTCAAACGATTGTGAACGAACAAGGTGATGCGTTCGCGGTCCGGTTAGGCGGAGATGAGTTCGTGCTCCACTTTTCACAGGCCGCGGGTCGAGACGAATGGGGCCACATCGCGACTCAGATTATCGATGAGTTAAGCAGGTGGGATGAGGGTTACCAAGTCTCGACGAGCATTGGCATCGTCACCTACATACGAGATAAGCGTACGACGTTGGTCACGCTTTTGAAACAAGCGGATGAGGCGCTATATCAAGCAAAATCAGCTGGGAAGCGAACGTTCAAGTTTGTTCACTGAAAGTGCTTCTTGCGGGGATAGACATTTGAAGAAGCGTGATTAAGTTCAGAGGAGGGAAGCGTATCTATAAGTTCGTTTTATCCATATGTCTATTTATCGGCATGACGTCTATTTTAACCGGTTGCGTTGGCACGGTTGAAACGATTGACGACAGACCCGTCATTCATTTCGATGCGGCTTCCATCATTTCGGCTGCCCGCGACCATCAAATCAAAATGCTCACGCTATCGAGCATTCCGACCGATGTCGTCGCCATATCCGGAGCGGTTAAAGAATTGCAAGGTATGCAAGCAGACAACGACATATACTCGACCGAACTGGAGGAATTGCGGCATGAGGATTCCTCGGCCGATGAGTTCAAAGACCTCGTTGGCGAATATTTAGAAGCGGAAAATGCGTATATCGATCAAACTATCGAGGCCTTATACGGTGGAGGCACGAGCCGTCCAAGTCGATTCTCGATGGATACGCTCTACTCGCAATCAAACGCAAAAGTGTCAGAATTTCGATATGAGCCAAAATAATGTAAACGCAACGGAGCGCCATCCCAGCAAGGGACGACGCTCCGTTTTTTTTTAGTTTACGGCACTTCAATTTTAACGGTATACACTTTCGGCATGGCGCCGCTTGAAGCATACAAGACGAGCGTTTTCTCTTTCTCTGGAACGAGGAAGACCAAATCGATTTCGGATTTCTCGCCTGGTGTGTAAATGAATCCACCCCGAAATGCTTTCTTGTTGTGGTTGACCATGTCGACCGGACTGTACTCTGTGCCGTCTGGCGTGTACATGCGGAACCCGTTCGGTCGATAGTCCATAGTGCCACCATATTGATCATCCTCATTAAAGAGAGAAATCGGTAGGCTGACGAATCGTTTTCCAGCTTCCGATTCGGTCCCATCCGGTGAAGCAAAGACGGGCTGTCCGACTTGGAATTCACGTTTCTTCATTCGTGGATCCCCAATAAACGTTTGGAACGTGCCGAGGTTCATGATTTTTTGAAGGTCATCTTCTTTTGGTGTCGTTGCTTTGGTTTCTTTCGGTTTATCTGCTTTTAAATCAGCCTGTTTCGCACCGGTCGTCTGTGCGGTCGGGGCTGGTGTCGTCTTCGCTTCTTCCGTCACCGGTTTCACTTCAGGTGACGTGAAGACGAACAAGCTGATGATGCCGACGACGAGAGCGGTCGCAGTCGTCCCGAGGACGAGACGGAACCGTTTCTCGACTTTCTTCTGGTTAACGACGTGTCCGCCGATGGCTTCAGCCGGTGTGATGCGGACGGCCCGTTCCGCCGGGAGGAG
Source organism: Exiguobacterium sp. E4787 (assembly GCF_018618375.1). Lineage (NCBI taxonomy): Bacteria > Bacillati > Bacillota > Bacilli > Caryophanales > Exiguobacterium > Exiguobacterium sp. E4787. The sequence continues at coordinate 157,524 of NZ_JACSLY010000009.1, forward strand.
CGCCCCGAGGACACCGGTCACGACCGGGATGAGGATGGTCGCGAACAGGAACGGCAACTCGGACGTCGGGAACTGTTGATACATGATGGTAACGATGATGATGGTCACTGTCACGCCGAGGAGTCCGGCGAAGAAACCGGTCAACGCGCCTTCCGTCAAGACGAGGCGACGGATGGACGTGTTCTGCCAACCGAGCGCTTTCAAGACAGCGAGCTGTGGCTTGCGCTCCGAGACGTTTTGCCACATGATTTCAGTCGTCGTCAGCATCGCGATGAGTAACGCGACCCCCATGGCGACGTAATGCATTGTCCCGACTTCAAGGGCGACGAACTCGCCAATCCATGTCGTATACAAGACGCCTTGGAGGCGGAATGTGACGAATAGGAAGAAACCGAACAGACTCGTCGGTAAGGCGATGGCGAGAATCGACAATGTCGTCCGCGGCCAATACGTCACGAGCTGGTTCAAGCTCATGCCGACGCTCGAGCGGGAGCGGAGCAGGCGGCGCCCTTTCGACACCTCACCCGACTGCATCGTCTCATACGGTTTGATTTTCCGCACGAGTCGAATCGGGATAAGCGTCCCGAGCCAGTAAATCAACAGACCGGCCAAACCAATCAATAAGATGCGCGCGATCGACGTCGAACCGGCTGCCGTCCATAGGAACGTCCCGAGAATCATCCACGAGATGAGCGCGACCATCGACCCGAGAATCGTCGCTTCGAGGAACAACAGTTTCGACAGTTGGCTCGGGCGCCAGCCGAGCGACAACAGAATGGCGAACTCTTTCTTTCGCGCGTACAGCATGATGATGTTCGAGCTGAACACATACAGCATCGCGACGAGGATGACGCTCGCGACGACGCCAGAGAAGCCGAGTTTCGCTTCTTGGAAAATCGTAATCGACGATCCGAGTTTAATCCACGGCTGTTGAATCCAGCCGAGTGCGCTCGAATCTTTGAGTCCAGGCAGATACGTGACAGCGTATTGTGGAGACGACCCGAGCGTCACGTCGGTGATAAGACCGGTCTTGTCCTCAATCTCTTTGGCGACCGCTTGCAGTTTCGCCTCACTCTCTTCGTTTAAGACGTCCACGCCTTTCACGTTGACGCGAATCGCCGAGATAGCTTTGTCGCCGGCGATGGCGAACGCGGCATCGAGCGTCGTCAACATCGAAGGTGGTTTCGTGAGGAAGCTGTACGGGTTGTTCGTCGGCTTGACCGTCGTCGGTGGGTTGACCGGCTCGTCTTTCGAGTTCATGACCCAATCGGCGCTCGCCGGGAAATACGTCTCCATCGGCAGTTCCGTCAGCGGGTCTTTCGACAACTTCAGTTTCGACGGATCGAACAAGCCGATGTAGTTATATTTCACTTTCGGCGCATCGTTGAGGTCTTCCGCGTATTTATTTGACTTGCGATACATACTTTCTTGGCCGTAAGCCACTTGACCCTCAGCGAGGAACGGTTTGATTTGATACGAGTACGGCCAACGTTTCGGGAACGGGCTCGTCACGCCTTCATAGACGAGCGGTGACGCCTTCTCGGCAAGCCAAGTATAGTCAACTGTGACACGAGGGTCTTGCGGTTGTGGTGTCCCTTCTAAAATGTGTTTCGTGATATTGTCATGCATTTGTTGTGCTGTAAAGTCGTATGAGGCGACTTCCGTCCCTTTCAATCTATCGAGGTATTCATCTTTTCCTTGATCGAGATACGTTTTGATAAATGCCTCTTGATCAGTTGTATCGACATCGATTTCTTCGATGGTGTAGTTGATTGAGGCATCGACGTAGTCTTTTGAACTCATCAAAATCGGAATCGTCGTGATGTCCTCATCGTAAGGCTCTGGGATATCCTCATCATTGAAATAACGACTGAACTCTGTCGCTTGTACGGCATCGTCTAACCCGACGAGTTTCGCTTCGGCGACCGGGTCGATCCCAGCCAACATGACATCGCTCCCGTAAGAGAGGGGAAACTCCTCGTACAGGGCGGTCGGACCGATTCCGATATGGGTCGAATCACCGTTTGGCATCCAGCCGACCCAAAAATAAGCTTTTAGATCTTGGAAGTCATTGATTTTTTCAATGCCCGTATCGATGAGTGTATTCATCTTGAGGCGATAAAGACCCGCTTTATCAAACGTATGCGTTTGCGTGAACGAACTAGAATAAGTCGACCCGATCATCGCGATCGGGGCCGCGACATCGACGTCGGCAATCTGTTGAACCGTCTCGTATTGTTCGCGCGTGATGCCTCCCTCGAGCCCGCTCATATAGTTTGGTTCGAGCAGGTTCAAGTCCTCGGTCACGCTGCGGCTGCCTTCTGGCCGGACGACGATGTGATACGACGAGTCCCATCGTTTCTGCAGCTCGTTGACGACCGTCCCGTTGTTCGCCTGCGTCACCCCGAGTAGATAACTGAGCCCGGTACTGACGATGAGCATTCCGACCATGAGCAGGATGAACCGTTCCTTATTCCGCCACCATGAGTTCCAAATGAACTTAAGCATGATGGACGTCGCTCATGGCGACGACCTGCCCGTCGCGCATCTCGATTTTTCGGTTCGCCCGGTCGGCGAGCTCCGGGTCGTGCGTGACGAACAATACGCCACAGCCGTTGTCCCGGTTCAGACGCGTCAACAAGTCGAAGATGATATCGCCCGTATGGGTGTCGAGGTTCCCGGTCGGCTCATCCGCGAGCAGCCACTTCGGACGGTGGATGAGAGCGCGGGCGACGGCGACCCGTTGCTGTTGACCACCGGAAAGTTGCGACGGCAGCGAGTTCGCCTTGTCGCTCAAGCCGACTTCTTTCAACAGTTCGAGCGCCCGTTCCTCCCCGTCATAGTCGACTTTGCGGCCGAACAGCGGTGCCATGACGTTCTCGAGCGCCGTCAATGTCGGAATCAAGTGGAACTGTTGGAAGATGAATCCGATGTTGTCGAAGCGGAAGTCGGCGAGCTGTTTTGCGGACAAGGTCGAGATCGGTTCGCCGTTGAACAAGAGCGTGCCATCGGTCGGACGATCGAGCGTACCAATCAAGCTGAGTAGCGTCGATTTTCCTGAACCGGATGGACCGATAATCGAGATGAAGTCGCCGTGGGCGAAGTGAAGGTTCACATCATCAAGCGCGAGCGTCGCGATGTCGCCGTTATCAAACCGTTTCGTTAGATGTTTGCATTCAAAATCATAGGCCATTGGAAGCTTCCTCTCTTGGTGGAATGAAATAGTCATTATTAAATATGTAAGAACACGTAATTTTCTGACTATTTATCATAGTTTATAGGAAAAACTTTCCTGTTGATAGCCGAGAAAATTTTCGTCTTGGTTTTGAGAGGAGTATGGGACGGAACGGGGAAAAGAGTTAATAGAGTTCGGAATTGAGTGAAAGGGAGTGGAGACGGTGAAACAGTTCGAGATTGAGTTCCATATGATTAATGATGAAGTGTTGACGCAAGTGGTGGAGGCGGAGAGTCGTTATGCGGCGCTCGAATCGATTTATCAATCGTTCCGTCATGCGACGGACGGGTTTGTTCAGTTCGAAGATGAGTGGATCATTTTCCTCGACCATGTCGTGTATGTGAAGGCTTTTGAGATGGTGGAGTAGGAGGTAGCTATTGTGAAGCATAACAAGTTGGTTCGAGACCGTGTGCCTGAACTGATTCAAGCGGAGGGAAAACAGGTCATCGTGAAACACTTGAATCAGGCCGAGCATTTCGAAAAAGCGCGACTGAAGCTGTATGAAGAGTTGAAGGAATATGAAGAGGCAAACATCGATAAGGAATGTCTTGAAGAGTTGGCCGATATCCTTGAACTCGCGTATGAGCTAGGGAAGATGCATGGGGCGTCGTTTGAAGAGATGAATGCAATCCGTTCTGAGAAGCGGGAGCGGAAGGGTGGGTTTGAGAAGGGATTGTTTTTAGAGGAAGTTCTAGAGTAAAAAAACAACCTACAAACTTGTCATGTGTTTGTAGGTTGTGGTTTATGTGTATAAGGTTATTATTGTCCACGTATGAGAAATTAGAATAATAGTTTTAAATGTTGTTGACATTTTTCATGATACTGTTTCCAACATTGTTCTTTTTTTGCCCATTGTGTAACATTTTGTTCTCCTGCAGAATCTTTTAAAAATTCGAGTGTATATTGAGCAAGTTCTTTTATAACGTCATCCCACTTATCAGATAAAGATTGTGACTCCCAAATTTCATGTAAGCTTATTGATTTACCGTGCAAAACATTAAGCATAGCCGTCGTATAATAGATTACATTTGCCTTGTATCCTTTTAAGCTGTAATCAACGCTGTTAAAATCCCTTATATCAACGTATTAAAAATCCCTCAAATTAATGGATAATGAGTCTGACAACCTGAAAATGGAGTGTGAGACACATGATCCGAAGTGAGGGATTTTTTATGA